>JAUHXR010000048.1 GCA_030426845.1 Polyangia bacterium
CTGGAAGCCAAGCTGGAAAGGGCTCTCGAGCTGGCAGGTTCCTTGTTGTTCGCGACCGGCTCCGGAAACGAGCTCCTGTGGGCGCTCGACCGCTCCATCCTCGCCAAGGCGTTCCGCGGCGAGCTCGTGCCTCAGGATCCCAACGACGAGCCCGCGTCGGTGCTCCTCGAGCGCATCCGCGCGGAGGCCAAGCCGACGAAGGGGCGCAAGAAGACGCGCGCGTCCAAGCGGACCGCGAAGGGCGCGCCGTGATCGACCTGACCCACGTGGGCGAGCGGCTCCTCGCGGCGATGGTCACCTGCTCGCCGAAGGTCCGCAGCGAGCTCGCCGTCCACCTCGGGCCGAGCGTCCTCCGGCGGCGCGCGGTGGTGGAGGCGCCGCTCGCGAGCTTCGGCGCGCTCGCGTTCGACGGCGCGAGCCGGATCGACGTCGGGCTCGTCGACGACGAGGCGGGCCAGGTGCTCGCGGTGGAGGCGAAGCTCGGCGAGTCGCGGCTCAGCCGGCGCGCCTTCGAGGAGCGCTTCCTCCCGCCGTGCGGCGTCTCCCACGGCGGCGCGCGGGTGACGGGGTCGATGATCGCGATCCTCGAGGGCAAGCTCCCGGCCGCCGGGCCCGACGCGCGGCTGCTCGCGCGGGTGCCGGCCGAGGCCGGCGGCGAGGGGACGGTCGAGGTCGAGCCGCGGTGGGCCCTCGTGGTCCGGCGGCGCACGCTCGAGGGCTGGCTGCGGCGCGGCCTCCCGGGGCTGTCGTCGCGCTGCGCGGTGATCGCGTTCGACGACCTCGTGGAGGCCTACGGCGGGCGCGCGGCGTTCAACGCGCTGGTGCGCGAGCTGCTCGAGGTGGACTACTTCGAGGCGTGGAAGCTCGGCGCCCCTGCGCGCTAGCTCCGGCGCAGCCGATCCGCGACGCGGCGGCCGACGTCGGCATGGGTCGTCGTGCGGCTCGCCTCGTAGTCGTCGTCGCCTTGTGCCACGAGCTCGAGCAGGAGGAGCGCCCGGGGCTCGGGATCGCGCGCGGAGTCATCGGAGGAGCGTGCGTCGGCCACGCAGAGAGCGTACTCCCGCGCGCAGCAAGCGAGCCAGGCAGCCTCCCGGAGTGCGCGACGGGCGCGAGATCGCGAAAATCCCAGGCGAAAGCAGGTCCGGCGGTTCCTCGATCGGAGTTAACAGAGATCCGAGATCCGCCGGCGGCGGCCCAAGGTCCCCGCGGGGAGGGGAGGGGATCGGCCGGACCATGGGCCCCCCTCCGCGCGGGGAGGTGGGGCCACGGTCCGTCGGATGTCCCCCCCGCCGCGCGGGGAGGTGGGGGGACGGTCCGTCGGATGCCCCCCCCTCCGCGCGGGGAGGTGGGGGGACGGTCCGTCGGATGTCGCCCCCTCCGCGCGGGGAGGTGGGGGCGTCCGTCGGCGGCGCTGGGACCTCAGTCAACAGTGTTTGGGGTGAGCTCGGCGGTACTTCGATCGGAGTGGACTCCGGTCGAGGTGCGGTCGGCGGTGCTCGGGACGGAGTGGACTCGGTCGCCGGTGCGGTCGGCGGCGTTCGGATCGGAGTGGGCGCGGGCAGCGTGCGGTCGGCGGTCGGGGCGCGAGGGACGGGGAATCTCGGGCGCGAGCCGGGCTGAAAGACGACGACGCCCCGAGGCTTGGGCCACGGGGCGTCGTCTGGATGGGGGCGCGAAGGGTGCGCGGTGGAGCGGGGTACGAGGACGTTGACGTGTACGTGCACGTTCACGAGTACGTGCACGTGCACGTGCACGAGGGGTTGACGTCGCCTATGCCAGGGGCGGGACGGGCTGATCCGGGGTGAGGTCGTCCTCGATCGGCGGCGGATCGATGGGATCCTCCGTCGGCTCGGGGTCGCTCCCGCCGGTCTGGCGCGTGTTGTCGCGGTGGATCTCGATGGCGGCGAGCGCGGCGCGGAAGCGGGTGACCGCGGCCTCGTCCTCCTCGTCGACGAAGGCGGCGAGGGCGCGGGCGTAGGCCGCGACCTCTCGGGCGAGGCGGCGGAGAGCCTCCGCGAGCTCGTCGCCGCTCGGGATGGCGACCGGCTCGGCGCCGACGCCGAGGCCGTCGCCGAGGGCGGCGTGGGCCTCGCGGACGCGCGGCAGGAGAGACGCGTGGACGAGGGCGGCGATGCGCGGCTCGAGGGCCTCCTCGTCGATGCGGTCGAGGCGGCGCTTGGACTCGTACCACTGCTCCTCGTAGGTGCCCTGCACGAAGGCGAGGCCGTCGGTGAAGAGGGTGGTCATGAGCGCCTCGGCCTCGCGGCCCTCCTCGGTGTCGAGGAGGCGGGTCATGGCGCTGAGCTGGCCGTGGAGCGCGGCCCAGGCGCCGTCGAAGCGGCGGTCGGTGGCGCGCAGGTTCTGCGGCCGAAGGCGGTCGCGGAGCTTGGCGATGCGCTGGACCTCGATGGCGGCGTCGCGCACGCGGTTCAGGACGTCCCGCTCGAGGGGGGTGGCGTCGGCCGGCATCGAGCGGATGAGCCGGATGGCGAGGAGGACCCCGCCGGCGGCGTCGAGGCGGGGAGGGCGAGCGTACTCCGAGAAATCAATCGGCATTGTCGGTCTCCATACGCGAGCGAGGCCGAGGCCGGGGCGTCCGGCCGAGGCTCGCGTCGCTTACAGGAGGCTCATCGCGCCGGCGGAGGAGCGGTTGCGTGGGGCCGCGAGATTATCGTGGAGCGGGGGCGGAGCGGCTGGGAGGATGTGGTCGCGACGACGGGGGAGCGTGCTGGTCATCGACGGTTCGTCAGTGTCCGAACACCATCCAGGCGAGGACGGTCGCTCCGACGGCGATGAGCGCCGCGTTCGCCGTCATCGCAACGGCCTTCAACCGCGGCGTGGTCTTCTGCGTCATCGCGAGGGTGAAGCCTGCGAGGCCAGGAACTGGCGCGAGTAGAAGGACGACGATCGAGAGGACCAGCGCCCGCGAGGGGTGTCCGCTCAAGCCCCACGCGGTCGTCTGCAACGAGAGCGAGGCTCCGAAGACCGCAACCCACACGAGCAGTGGCACGAACGCCACGGTCGTCCGTGCGCCCCGTCGGGACGTGTGACGCCGGTTCACGTCACGCTCCGCCGGGCCGCACGGGAATGGAGATGCGCCAGGGAAGTGGACGCGACGTCGGGCGCCACGCGCGGTGCTCTCCAGAGTGGGCGCCGGGGGGCGGTCATCGCGCGCTCATCGCGTGAGGCGCGCCTTCAGCTCGCGCGAGGCGACCTCTCGCACGCGGGCCCCGCCGAGGCGGATGCCGTCGACGAGGACGAGGAGCTCGTACAAGGCGGGGTCGCGGAGCGCGGCCTGGGGCGCGGTGGCCGAGAGGGGCGAGACGGACTCGCCGCGGGCCTCCCCGCGCGCGTACGGCCAGACGAGCGGCTGGACCTCGGTGGAGGCGAGGTGCGCGGACAGCGGCGGCGCCGACGGCCCGGTGAGGACGCCACGACGTCGGCGGCCCCGCTCCGCAGGGAACACGTACCGGACGCCATGCACCAGGAGCTCGAGGAGGGCGGGGCGGATCGGCTCGCGCGCCCTCGCGTCCAGCAGGCCGCAGGTCGCGGCGCGGCCGATGGACGCGTGTACGCCCGATGGGCTCATCTCCAGCTCGGTTCCGAGCGCCTCCAGCGTCCAGCGCTCGCCCCGGCGAGCGGCGAGCTTGAGGGTCACGAGGAGGTCCTGGGCCTTCAGCACATCGAGACGATATTCTCGATTCGTGAATCGTGCAGAAGCGCTGTAAGCACTGAATATCGAACGCTAATGCGAGATCGAATTGTCTCCGTACGGAGAGAGTTGGCCCGCCGGTCCTCCCTCGGGGGCTTGGGCTCGAAGGGCTGGTCCTGCCGGTGCGGTGGGTGCGATCTCATCGCGCGCCTGCCATGGGTCCGTAGCACCGCAGCCGCTTGTTCCGGTGGTCCGTCTCGATGCCGAGCGAGGCGGCGAGGGTCCATACGATCACCGTCGCGTCCTCCTGCGAGTGCAGCGCGGCCGACTCGGCGGCGAGTCGCGGGCCCTCGTCGGCCACCACGACGCGGTCGTCGAAGTGGGGCGAGTCGACAATGTACTCGCGGCGCCGCTCCCCGTTCACGTAGTGCGAGAAGCCGTAGCCCCGGTCGGCGTCGCCTACCCAGAACGCGAAGACCTCGCCCCACCGGGCCGCGTCCCGGAGCCGGTGCTCGCGGCACCAGTGGAACAGGGTGTAGGCCCAGTCGTCGGCGATGAGCGTCCACTCGGCGTCCTCGGTGAGGTAGACGCGAGGGTGGGTGAGGCGGGGCTCGGCCGGTCGGTAGTCGGCACGACCCATCCACGCGAGGAGCGGCTCGTCGCCGAGGTTTCGATTCCGGATCGCGATGACGAACGGCGTGTGCAGCACCCCGTGGGGGAACGCGGGGTGACGGTAGGGGAGGAGCGGGTAGTTCAACCCTTCTTGCGTACCGCGCGCAAGCGCCCGTGGCGAGGCCATCGGCTCGACTCCGACGGATGCCTGGAGCGCGCAGGTCGAGCGCGCGCGGCGCGACGCCAGAGGCCTGCGCCTCAGGCCGTCACTGCCAGCGCTGGTCCTGCGAGCGCAGCAGGCTGTTGCCGAACGCCCAGCTCAGGCTGGCCGACGCGTTGGCGGTGAGCTCCTGGAGGGTGCTGCCGGTGGTGGCGGCGATGGGGTTGAGGGCGTCGGGGTCGGCCGGGGCCTGGATGGCCGCGCCGCGGTAGAGGACGCCGCCGCTGATGCCGAGCTGGAGGCCGTCGGCGATGCGGAAGGTCGCTTCCAGATTGGCCCAGGTCCACCACGCCTCGGGCAGGTCGGCGACGAAGGCGATGCCGCCCGTGAGCTCGAGGTCGACGGGCTGGGTGTGGACGCGGCCGAAGGCCTCGAGGCGGGGCTCGAAGTAGAGGCGCTCGCGCTCGCCGTTCTCGGTCTCGGTGGCGTAGCGGTCGTAGACGGCCTGGCCGAGGAGGCGGGCGCCGAGGTTGGTCTCGTTCGCGGCGAGGAAGGGGCTGAGCACCCACTCGATGCCGCCGCCGGCGCGGCCGCGGAGGTTCAAGTTGTTTTGCGGCTCACGGCCTGCCTCGACGCGCGCCGCGACGGAGAGGCCGTCGACGAGGGTGCGCGCCGCGACGGTGGAGGCCTCGACCTGCCAGAAGTCGCCGCGGAGGGTGGCGCCCGGGAGGTCGATGTCGAGGTAGCGGTAGCGCGCCTCGCCGTCGAGGCGCCAGCGCCACTCGGGGTCCGAGTAGTTCGCCTCGACGCCGGCCATCGCGCTGATCGAGGTGAGGTTGCCGCCGAACAGATCACCGCCGACGCGCGGGCGGAGGTACCACGGCGAGGGCGCGGCCTGCTCGGGGGCGTCGCTGGTGCGCGCGGTGAGCGAGAGGGCGCCGTCGTCGGTGGCCCCGGGCTCGTCGACGCGGAGGAACGGGACGAGGCCCTGCTGCACGGTCGCGACGAGGAGCGCGAGGGTGCGCGCGTGGCCGGCGCTGTGCGGGACCTCGCGCGAGATGCGGTACGCGATCGCGTCGTCGCCGCCGATGGGGGTGCCGGCGAAGCGGACGAAGAAGCGGCGGCCGATGCCGGTCTCGACGTCGCGGATCGCGACGGTCCACGGCGCGTCGTCGTCGCCCGCCCAGGTGACGCCGGCGACGGTGCCGTCGAGCGCGGAGCGGACGTCCTGGCACTGGAGCTCGGAGTGCGTGAGGTAGCAGTCGAGGTGGGCCACGGTGTCGGCGCGCGCGGCGCGCGGAGCGAGGGCGAGGAGGCACGCGAGGGCGAGGCCGAGGGCGCAGGTCGCCCTGCGGACGAGGGGTCCGTTCGGATCGATCATCGGGGGTCCTTTCGGCGCGCGCGCTCCGGGGACTGCTCCGCCACGCGGCGGAAGCGGAGCGGCGGCGTCGGAGTGGCGCGGCGGGGGTCTGTACGGGCGATCCGCGGCGCTATTTCGCCCGAGCGACACGCGCGCTCACGAGGAGGCGCGGTGGCGTTCTGCGACACCCGAGGTCGGACGCCCCAGGACGCACCCGCGGGGGCAGGGGAGGCGGCGTCGGCCCGGTTCGTGAGACGGAGGGTCGTCGAGACGAGCGGCCCGCGCGGCGGGCCCCCGAACGACTCGAGGCGCGGCCATCGTGGCGAGCGCCGACGAGCTCTCTTACGAAAGGCAATTCCAATGACCGACACGATCTACGAGCGACTCCGCGCAGACCACGACAAGCAGCGCCGGCTGATCGATCTGGTGAGCAAGACGACCGGCGACTCCGCGGGCCGGCGCGAGCTGTTCGACCGGCTCCGCGCCGAGGCCCTCGCCCACGCGGCGGTGGAGGAGCGGGTGCTCTACTCGACGCTGCTGGCGCAGGAGCTGACCCGCGACAAGGCGGGGCACTCGGTGGCCGAGCACCACGAGGCGGAGGACATCTTCGGGGAGCTGGTGGAGATGGACATGGCGAGCTCGGGCTGGCTCAACCGGTTCCACACGCTCGCGGAGAAGCTGCTCCACCACATGAAGGAGGAGGAGCGCGAGGTCTTCCAGATGGCGGGCAAGGCGCTGAGCCGCGCGCAGGAGGAGCAGATGGCGCAGCAGCACCAGAACGAGAAGCGGCCGGAGCGGATGGAGCGGCTGGGCGAGACGACGGCGTAGGTGCGCAAGGTTGCGTGCATATCTACGTCCTCGCGCGCGTGCACGTGCACGTGCGCGCCGGCGAGTAGAGCGCGACCGCGCACCGCCGCGTCGCCAAGGAAGGTGCTGGGCGTGGCGATGCGGGCGCAGGGCACGGGCAAGGTGGCGTGATGTCTTCTAGCGCCTTTCGGCGGCGTCCTCGCGCGCGGTGTCGAGTACGTGATCCGACGCGGACTGGTTCGGCAGGACCGCGGTGTTGCCGTGCGACGCGCCGCGAGTGTGGGTGTGGACGCAGCCCGCGGAGCCGGCGGCGAGGGCGAGAATCAGGAGGACGGTTCGCACGCCTCGAAGGGCCGCAAGGCGCGCACCAGGGTGATCAGAACCGCGTCGGACCCTCGCTCAGGGGGCGCGGGCCTTCGATAGAGAAGTTGCCGGGCGGGCACTCCCACCAGCGGCGCGACATGCGGCGCAGGTACCACGCGACGGGGAGCAGGATCGGGACTAGGACTGCGAGCAGGACGAGGAAGACGAGGTAGGGGCCGCTGTCGAGGCCGGGATGGTGGCCGAGCTGCGCGGTCGTCGGGTCGTGGAGCGCGACGACGACGGGGACGCGATCGCCGGGCTGGAGATCCGCGTGCGGGCCACCGTTCACGAGGCCCGCGGCAACGAAGCTCAGGCCGTCGCACGCGGGCTCGCCGTCGCAGCGCACCCGCACGTCGAGGCACGGATAGCCGCATCGGGTGGCGCCGGGCGCGGGATCACCTCGTAGGCTTCGGCGGTCACGGCCACGCCGTCGAGCGCCAGGCGCGCGAGCGCGCGCGGGGCCGGCGAGAGGCCGACGAACCCGAGGGCGAGCGCGAGGCCGAGGCTGGTCGCGAGCCAATACGAGACGTGGCGTCTCTCGCGGACCGCGGGGGTCTCGACGGAGACGATGAGCGGGTGGCGCTCGCTCGAGCGGAGCGCGGCGACGTCAGGCGTTCCGTCGTTGAGCGGGGTGGCCTGGCCCTCCACCCACACGGTCGCGCCGTGCCAGACGGAGGCGAAGCACGCGCGCGTCGGCTTCTTCTCCTCGAGGTCGTCGTCGTCGCGCGTCTCGAGCGGCGCGAAGACGAGCGACACCGGACCTTCGACGCGTACGCGTCTCCCGTCGGGGAGGCGGAGTCCGAACGGGCGGCTCACCACCTCGCGCTCGGTCTCGCGCCAGATGTGGATCGGGTCCTCCTGGTCGTAGCGCGGCCGGCCCACCTGGTGGATCACGACCTGCGCCGCGGGCTCGATGGAGTCGTGGTCGACGACACCGCGCACGACGCACGGTCCGTCGCGGAGCTGCCAGCGCTCGAGCCGTCGCCATCGCCGCCAGTGCCGCCCCAACCGGAGGAGCGCGAAGACGAGCAGGGCGCTGAGCGCGAGCGCGACCAGCCCGATGAACCAGGCGCTCTGGGTCAGCGTGAGGCGGTTCAGCGGGGTGAGATCGGGGAGCACTCGACGGGGACAGGATAGCGGGACATCGCCTAGGTGTCTCAACCAAACTTGCCCCTGCCCCTGCCCCTGCCCCTGCCCGTACCCGTGCCCGCGATCCGCAGACTGAGCCTCCTCGATCCGGCGGAGCCGTCGGCGCGCGTGCGGTCTGCGCGAGGCGCGTTGGCTTGCTGCGCTGGGAAACGGTGGGGGGTGGGGGTGCGGGCTTGCGGGCACGGGCACGGTAGGGCGCGGTCGCCTGGGGGCCCTCGAACGATAGGGGCTGCTAGGCTGCGCGCGATGGCCAGCGGGGCGCGAGTCTGGAGAACCGTTCGCTGGCTCGCGCTCGGCGTCGCGGGGACCGCCATCCTCGCCTCGTTCGTCGCGGTCGCGGCGCTCGACGGGATGGAGCGGGTGGCCGCGTGGTACTTCGCGCAGCTCGTCTTGCCGGCGTTCTCGGGGCTCGCGTTCGTCGGAGCCGGGGTCTACGCGCTGGCGCGGCGGCGATGGAGGAGCCCCGCCGTCCTCGTCACGCTCGCGGTGGCCGGGCCCGTCGCGGCCGCCGCGGGCGCCTGGGCGCTCGGGGCGCTGCCGGTGCGGTACCCGGCGACCCTGGAGGGGACGGCGCCGGTCGCGCGGGTGCGGCTGCCGCTCGACGGGCCGATCCAGGTCGGGTGGGGAGGGGACGCGCTCGCGACGAACTACCACGCGGCGACGCCCGATCAGCGCTGGGCCTACGACCTGCTGGTCGAGCCGTACCTCGTCGGCAGCGCGGACGTGCACGACTACGGGTGCTACGGGCGAGACGTCGTCGCGCCGGCCGCGGGAGTGGTCACGGTCGCGCGAGACGGGCTGCCCGATCACGTGCCGGGGGTGGTCTCCAACGACTACGCGAACCCGACCGGCAACACGGTCGGCCTGCGGCTCGACGAGACGGGGACGTTCCTCGTGCTCGCGCACCTCGCGCCGGGCAGCGTCGCGGTGGCGGTCGGCGCGCACGTCGCCGAGGGCGAGCGGATCGGCGCGTGCGGCAACAGCGGCAACACGAGCGAGCCGCACGTCCACCTTCACCGCCAGCGCGAGGACCCGGCGACGAGCCCGGTGGGGTTCGCCGAGGGGCTGCCGCTCTACTTCCGCGACCACGAGGGGCCGGCGATGCCGGTCGGCGGGCTCGAGGAGGTGGAAGGTACGTTGCGAGCGACGGGAGACGTGGTGCAGCACCGGGGGCGGTAGCAGGCAGCACGAAGGACGCGCGCGTTCTTCATGTGGCCTGCCCCGTGCTCATGCTCGTGCTCATGCACGTGCCCAGGGGGGGGCGGCGCGGCAGCAGGCGGCTGCGTTCAGCCGCCTGCTTGCGCTGCCAGGAGCCAGTGACGGCCCGCCGACCAGCCGAGGAACCGGCGGCCGCCGTCGTCGAGCGCGCCGTGCCGGTCGAAGCGAGCGCCCCGCTGCACGGCGAGCAGGCCGTCGAAGGCGAGGTGCAGCGGGTGCTCGTAGGGGAGCCCGGCGCGGACGGTCATCACGATCCGCTTCTGCTCGGCAGGCTCGAGGAGCGAGAGGAAGAGGATGCCCTGGCGCCACGCGTAGGCGGCGTTCTTGAGCGCGCGCAGGTTCACCGCGCGACGGGTGGCCGTGCGCGTGGCCCAGCCGAGGGCGTAGGCCGCGAGGTCCGGGGCGCGGTCGCGCACCTCCTCGGTCAGGGCGAGGCCGTCGAGGAGGACGGCGAGGTTGTGGGTGGTGAGGATCTGGCTCTGCTCCAGCACCGCGCCGTTCCGCGCGATCGCCGAGCCGCCCGTGCCCGCCTCGGCGGCGCGCTCGGCGCAGACCGCGGCGAAGCGCTCGTCGACCTTCTGCCACACCCAGCGGGCCGCGTAGGTCTCGGGTAGGTCGTAGTAGCGCGCGTAGAGGGTCCCCTGCAGCACCCGCGAGGCCACGGTCGCGGCCTCGGTCCACTTGGCGGCGAAGCGGCCCATGAAGATGTCCGCCGCGACCTCCTCGACCAGCGGCAGGTCGAGGCCCGCCGCCTGCGACAGGGCCGTGAGCTCGCGGACGAGGCGGTTCGGGGTGAGGGTGTGGGGGAAGCCGTAGAGGGCGTGGCGGACGACGTCGGTCAAGACCTCACGGGCGCGGCCGGCGTCGCTGAGCCCGGTGCGCAGCGGCGCGAGGGCGCCGATCCACGGGAGCTCCTCGAGCTGCACCTGGTGATCGAGGTTGAGGAGCAGGAGCGAGCGCCGGCGCCGGAACGCGGCGTAGGTCTGGGCGAACAGGCCGCGCGCGGGCTCGTCGGCGATCGCCGTGGCGGCGACGCCCGCGGTGAGCTGAGGCACGAGGAGGGCGAGCGCGTCCGAGGAGCGGACCACGTCGCGGCGGATGAGCTCGTCGATCGGCGCGGCGAGCGCGCGCGCGGCCTTGCGCTGGATGGGCTCGGGGATCGGCGCGCCGGCGGGCGCGTGGTGGGTCTCGCCGTCGGCTACCGGCTCGACGATCGGCGCGAAGGCGGCGACGCCCTCGTCGGGGGCGGCCTGGTCGAGGCGCGCGGCGACGACGTGGGCCAGGGTCGCGTAGAGCGGGCGCGCGGCGTCGGCCGCCTGGCGCTCGCGGAGCGCGCGGTGCTTCGCGGTGTCGGGCAGGCCGTGGCGCGCGACGGCCCCCGCGAGGGCGTGGCGGACGCGGCCCGCGTCGCGCGGCGACAGCGCGGCGCCGTCGTCGGGGCACGCCTCGAGCGCGCGGCGGAGGACGCCGAAGTTGCTCTTCGGGTGGGCGTGCTTCCGCGCGTGCCGGTGCTCGCGGGCGGCGGCCTGGTAGTCGGCGAGCCACGCGTCGCGCTCGCGCGACCAGCCCGACGGCCACCGCTGGCACGGCCAGCCGCCGATCACGATGGGCTGCTCGTCGGGGCCGCAGCGCAGCTCGCCCGCGTCGTCGCGCGCGAGGTCGGGCGGCTCGCCCTCGACGGTGGCGAGCCACATCGCGAGGAGCCGATCGAAGAGCGGGTTCCAGACGAGGAGCGCCTCGTTCATCGCGACGACCTGCGGGTGCGCGGTCGCCGACCGGAGCTGCGCGGCCACCTCGCCGGCGGTCGCCACGTGCGCGAGGGCGCTCGGCGCGTAGGGCGACGGGTGGGGGCGCGGGTAGAAGCGGAGCCGGTGGAGGAGCGGCCGGAGAGTCGCCACGAGCCGCAGCGCCTCGGCTTCGTGACCGCGCTCCATCAGCCAGGCCACGGTCGGCAGCGCGCCCTCCTCGGGGACGTCGACGCGGTAGGTGCCGCGCGCGACGGCCTCGACGAGCTCCGCCTGGCCGGCGTCCGAGAGGTAGTAGAGGTTGAGCCGCTCGCGGTCGGTGGCGCCCGGCGCGTCGGCGGGCAGCTCGGCGAGCTTGGCGACCTCGTGCTCCGCGAGCGCGCTCTCGGCCGTAAAGCGGCCCGTCGCGAACCCGCCGTGCGCCACCTCGAGGGTCACCCACGCGGGGGTGTCGGCCACTGGGGTGCGCGACCCGACGCTCAGGACGCCGCTCGCCATGCCTTCGACCACGCGGCGCCACGCGTCGGCCTTGTCGAGCGCGCGGGCCCGCGTCGCTTGGTCGGGGTGGGTGGTGGCCGTCTTGATCGCGCGCAGGAGGCGCGCGAAGGCGTAGCCCGGGCCGGCCTCGGTGTGTTCGTCGGTCATCGAGCCCTGGAGGCGGGATTCGAACCCGCGCCCTGCCGGTCCTGAGCCAGCCGCTCGCCGCTGAGCTTCTCCAGGAGAGCCGTGGAGGCGGGATTCGAACCCGCGCCGTCCCGGTTAGAAGCCGGGTGCTCCCCACCGAGCTCCTCCACGCGGATCGCACGGTATCACGGGCACGTGTGCTGTCCATCTACCGTGCGGAGATCGAGTTGTGGGGTCACTCCTCCAGGGCTTCGCAGGCCATCGCGTAGTCGAGCCCGCAGGCGCGGCGGAACCACTCCTCGACGGGCTCGCCGCGGAGGGAGACGACGTAGCCGACGCCGTAGCAGGACATGCCGTCGTCGAGCGCGCAGCCTCGCCGGTAGAGCTCCTCGGCGCGGGGGAGGTCCTGCGCCTCGCCGTCGCGGCTCAGCGGGATCGCGCGGAGGCCGCAGGCGACGCCCAGGTCTCGGTCGCACATCTGCTCGAGGACGTGGCAGCTCCTCGCGTCGTCGGCCTCGCAGAGGTCGGCGCAGCCACCCGGGGTCATACAGAGGCCCTCGTCGGTCGCGTCGAGGCGCATGACGAAGAAGACGCCGACCGCGATCACGATCGCGGCGCCGACCGCGGCGCGCGCGCGGCGCCCGAGGCGCGGGGTGGGCACCGGGCCGCGGGTGAGGGCGAGGCCGAGGAGGAGGCCGACGAACGCGCCGACGAGGTGCGCGACCCAGGAGACCTGCGGCGTGAGCAGATCGAGGGTGGTCTGGAGGACGAGCAGGCCGGCGAGCCAGCGGAGGCGTCGGCCGCGGCCGGGCGCGCTGCGCTCGCGGAGGAGGCCGCCGAGCTGGGCGCCGACCATCCCCATCACGACGCTCGACGCGCCGACGACGAGGGCGACGCGGCCGTGCACGGCGGCGGAGTAGAACGCCGCGAGGAGCACGCCGATCGACCCCGAGACGAGGCCGACGAACGCGGTGCGCGCCGCGCCGAGGCGCTGCTCGAGGGCGAGGCCGAACATGCCGAGGGCGAGGAGGTTGAAGAGCGCGTGCGCCCAGCCGATGTGGAGCGCGCAAGCCGCGAGGACGCGCCACGGCTCGAAGTCGAGCTCGCCCGGAAACACGACGAGCGCGCCGAGGCGGGGGAGCGCGCGCACGCCGCCGGCCGCGACCTGGACGGCGTAGGTCACGGCCACGATCGCGGTGAGGGTGGCCGTGGCCGCGCGCGACGGCGGCGGGGCGGCCAGCGCCTCAGTGGCCCGCGTCAGCTCGGCGCGCGCCTCCTCGGTCGGCTCGGTCACTGCGGCGCGCGCCTCGGCGCGGCCCACCCAGCGGGCGCGGGCCTCGGGGTCGAGCTTCATCAGCTCGGCCATCCGCCTCGCCAGCTCGACCTCACCGGTGGCGGCGGCGAGGAGGAGGGTGGCGAACCAGCGCAGCGGGGTGCCCTGGTCCCAGTGCGCCCGGTGGGTCGCGAGGAGCGCGTCGAGGCGGCCCAGCTCGGCGAGCGAGCGCAGGCGGAGCGCGGCGAGGATGGAGTTGTCGACCGGCTGCTCGGCGAGCAAGGTCGCGAGCCCCTCCCAGTCCTGGGCCGCGTGCAGCGCCGAGGCGCGGGCGAGGCGGCCGACCTCGTCGGGGCGCTCGGCGAGCTGCGCGAGCTGCGCGCGGGCCTCGGGGTCGTGGGCCGCCGCGCGCTCCGCCGCCTCGCTCAGGTCGCGGAGCGCGCGGTAGCCGGGGGAGGGGTGGAGGCGCCAGGCCCACCGCGCGAGCCGAGCGCCGCCGGTGCGCCGCCGGTGACGCAGCGCCATCAAGACGCGCGGCGCGTAGACGAGCCCGACGGTCACCAGCAGGCTCGCCACGATCGGCGGCCACGACGTGAGCCAGGCGCCAGCTGCGAGCAGCGCGCCCGCCGCGAGCACCGGCACCACGAACGACCGCGGGCCTTTGCGCAGGCTGCTCCACAGCTCGAGCGCGAGCGCGGCGCCGAGGGCGTAGGTGACGAGCGTGTGATCCACGAGGTCGACCCATGCTACGCGGAGCGGGCTCGGATCTCGCGCTCCGCGTCGGTCGCTTCCGTCGTTCGCCGGCGGAGGGCCTCGCGCGGGTGGCCGAGGCGCGGGGGGGGACCCGGCGCGGTCGATCGCCTCGCCCGATCGCCTCGCCCGATCGCCTCGCCCGATCGCGAGGGCCGGGCCGCCTCCGCCTGTGCGGGCGGCTGCTCACGGCGGTGCACGCGGCTGCGCAGATCCCGGCGCGCGGGGGCGCGGAGGAGACGGAGGCGGGGCGGCCCCGTTCTTGCGCTGCGTGGTGGCGAGCTTCGACCTCCGATGACCGCGTTCACCTCCATCCACCGCGCCGACGCCGCGCCGCGACCGCGGGGCAGCCTCCCGCCCGGGCCGCGGCTGCCCGCGGTGGTGCAGGGGGCGCTGTTCGTGCTCCGGCCGCTCCCGTTCTTCGAGCGCTGCCGCGCGCGGTACGGGCCGACGTTCTCGCTGCGGGTGCCGACGCTCCCGCCGGTGGTGGTGGTCTCGGACGAGGCCGCGATCCGCGATCTGTTCGCCTGCCGGCCCGACGACGTGAGCGTGGGCGCGGCGCTCGACTGGATGCACCCGTTCGTGGGCCGCGGCTCGCTGCTGCTTCGTGACGGCGAGGCGCACCGGCGCGAGCGACGGCTGCTGATGCCTCCGTTCCACCACGCGCGCATGCGCGGCCACGCCCGGGCGATGGGCGCGATCGCGCGCCGGGCGATGAGCGCATGGCCGGTCGACCGCGCGTTCGCGATCGAGCCGGCGGCCCGCGCGATCACGCTGGAGATCATCCTGCAAACCGTGTTCGGAGTGACCGACGCCGAGGCGGAGGGCCTGCGCGCCGCGCTCACCGCGCTGTTCGAGGACTTCTCGGTGCTCAACCTGATCCCCGCGCTCCGCGTCGAGCTCGGAGGGCGCACGCCGTGGGGGCGCTACGTCCGGCACCGGGCGGCGCTGGACCGCGAGCTGTTCCGGCTCATCCGCGCGCGACGGGAGGAGCGGGCGCGTGGCGCGGGCGGCGAGCGCGGTGACGTGCTGACGATGCTGGTCGACGCGCGCTACGAGGACGGCGGCGCGATGGGCGACGAGGACCTGCGCGACGAGCTGGTGACGCTCGTCAGCGCCGGCCACGAGACGAGCACGTCGGCGCTCGCGTGGGTGTTCCAGTGCTTGGCCCATCACCCCGAGGCGCAGGCGCGCGCGCGGCGCGAGGTCGAGGGCGCGAGCGAAGACGCGGCCGACCTGCCGTGGGTCGACGCGGTGGTCCAGGAGACGCTGCGCCGGCACGCGGTGTTCCCCCTGATCGCGCGGGTGCTCCGGCGGCGGCTGACCCTCGGCGGCTGGGACCTCGCCGAGGGGACGCTGGTCTACGTCTCGATCCACCTGACGCACCGCAACCCGGAGCTCTGGCCGCGACCGGAGCGCTTCGAGCCGGAGCGGTTCCTCGACGCGCGCCCGCGGCCGTTCGCCTACGTGCCGTTCGGCGGCGGCGGCCGGCGCTGCCTCGGGATGGCTTACGCGCGGCTCGAGCTGCGCGGGATCGTGGCCGAGGCGCTGCGGCGCTTCGTGGTCCGCCCCGCTGGCCCGCCCGAGGCGGCGGCGTCGCGCGGGTTCACGCTGGCGCCCGCGAAGGGCGCGGTCGTCCGACTCCAACCGAACCGAGGAGGCCTTCGTGTCCATGGATGAGAGAACGTCGTTGCGGTCGCGCGCGCGGCACCGGCTCGAGCAGCGCTACCTCGAGCTGCTCTGCTCGGTCTACCTGTACAACGAGCATCGCGGCTACCGCGGGCTCGATCGGGTGCTGGACGGGGTGCGCCAGATGGCGTCGCGCGGGACGCTCCCCGAGGGCGAGGCGTTCATCGCCCGAGTCGCGAAGCACCGGGCGGACGAGCGGCGGCACTACGTGATGTTCCGGCGGTGGTTCGAGCGGCGCGGGGTGATGCCCTTCGACGTCGGGCACGCGGGGCACATCGACGGGATCATCCAGGTGTTCTTCGGCCGCGCGATCGACGACCTCGAGCCGACCCCGTTCGTCGACGACGAGGCGCGGTTCGCCCAGCTCTGCCGCGCGATCGCGCTGACCGAGCGGCGCGGGATGGCGCAGGTGCGGCAGTTCCAGTCCGAGCCGGTGGTGCAGGCGGACGGCCACCTGATGAAGATCTTCAAGGTCGTCGAGCGGGACGAGCCGTCGCACTGGGAGCCCTACGAGGACTGGCTCGCGGCGCGGGGGCGGCCGCGCTCGCGCTGGCGCGAGCGGGTGGGGGACACCGCGGCCCACGTGGTGCTCGTGGCGGGCAAGTTCCCGTTCATGCTCTTCAACCCGTGGCTGCCGCGGCGCGCGGACTGGCCCGACGATGGTGAGGCGGAGACGTCGCCCCGTCGCGACGGCGCGGCCCAGCCTCATGCGGGCTGACGCCGCCGCCACCTACGTGGTGGGCGCCGGGTCGTCGGGCGCGGTGATCGCGTCGCGCGCGACCGAGAACCCGGACCGCGAGGTCGTGTTGCTGGAGGCGGGGCCGGACTACCCGGACCCGGCGCGGCTGCCGCCTGACCTCCGCGACGGAACGCGGAACGCGTGGACCTCGCACGACTGGGGCTTTCGCTACCGCCAGCGCCGGGGCGCGCCGCGGCTCCCGATGCCGCGCGGCCGGGTGGTCGGCGGCTCGTCTGCGGTCAACACGTGCATCGCGCTCCGCGGTCAGCCCTCGGACTACGACGAGTGGGCGGACCGCGGGCTGCCGGAGTGGTCGTGGGACCGCTGCCTGCCCGCGTTCAAGCGCCTCGAGGACGACCTCGACGTCGCGAACGAGTGGCACGGGCAGGGCGGTCCGCTGCCGATCCGCCGTCACCGGCCCGAGGAGCTGACGCCGTGGCAGTCCGCCTTCCTCGGCGCGTGCGAGGAGCTCGGGTTCGCGCGGTGCGAGGACACCAACGACCCGACGACCACGGGGTACGGCGCGCACGCGATGAACCTGCGGCGCGGCGAGCGGGTGAGCGCCGCGCAGGCCTACCTCACGCCAGAGGTGCGGGCGCGCGACAACCTGACGGTCCGCGCCGAGACGCTGGTGCGTCGGGTGATCGTCAAGAACCGCGCGGTCGAGGGGATCGAGGTCGACACGCGCGGCCGCGTGGAGGTGCTGCCCGCGAGGCGCGTCGTGCTGTGCGCGGGGGCGGTGGCCACGCCGGGGATCCTGCTGCGCTCGGGGATCGGTCCGCGGCGCGAGGTGGCGCGGCTCGGGGTCGCGCTCGTCGCGGACGTGCCCGCGGTGGGGCGACGGATGCTCGATCACTTCGGCGCGATGATCGCGTTCGTCCCGCGGCGCGGAGCGTGCAGCGTCCACGCGCCGCTGATCCAGACCTGCCTGCGCTACCGGTCCCACGGAGCGACGACCGACAACGACGTGATGGTCCAGCCCGGCTCGTTCCTCCAGCTCCCGCGCGGAGAGGTGCCGTGCTTCACGCTGATGGTCTGCGTGGGCAAGACGCGCGGGTCCTCGACGCTCCGGTTTCCGAGCGCCGATCCGCGGGCGAAGCCGGAGGTGGACGGCCGGGTCTTCGCGCACCCCGACGACCGGGCGAAGGCGGTGGAGGGGCTGCAGATCGCGGGGCGCTGCGCGCGCTCGCGGGCGATGCGCGGGCTGACGCACCTCGGCTGGCCGGGGCGCGCGACGATGTCGAGCCGCGCCGCGCTGGGCGACTGGGTCCAGCGGTTCGGGGGGACGGCCTACCACCTGTGCGGCACCGCCCCGATGGGCGCGGACGGCGACCCCGACGCCGCCCTCGACGGTCGAGGCCGCGTGCGCGGGGTGTCGGGCCTCTGGGTGGCCGACGCGAGCGCGTTCCCGACCATCCCGTCGGCGAACACGAACCTGCCGACGATCATGCTGGGCGAGCGCTTCGGCGCGTGGTTTCGCGCCGGCGCCAACGACTGAGGAGCCGCGATGCAGACGACGACGAGCCCCGCTTCGAGGACACACGGGGAGCTGTCGAGCTCCGAGCCGGGGGCGACCAGCCCGTCGGGGACGAGGCCCGCGGCGAGCGAGCCCGCGCACCTCGAGGGCCGCTGCCCGGTCGACCTGCGTCCGCTCGCGCCGGTGCCGGTGACGCAGGACCTCGCGGCCGCGGTGCGGCGAGCGCGGGCGGCGCAGCCGGCGTGGGAGGCGATGGGCTTCGAGGCGCGCGCGGAGCGTCTCGAGCAGGCGGCCCGGCGGATCGTCGAGCGGCGCGACGAGGTGATCGCGCTCCTGCGCGACGAGGCGGGCAAGACCCCGGGCGACGCCCTGATGGGCGAGGCGCTCGGGGCGCTGCCGTTCGTGCAGGACTACGTCGCGATGGCGCGGCCCGTCCTGAAGCCGAGGAGGCTCCCGCTGAGCCCGGTCGCGTTCCCCGGCAAGCGCGGGCGGCTCGAGCGGATCGCGCGCGGGGTGGTGGCGGTGATCACGCCCTGGAACTTCCCCCTCGCGACGTTCTTCCGGCCGGTGTTCGGCGCGCTCTTGTGCGGCAACACGGTGGTCCTCAAGCCGAGCGAGCTGAGCCCGCGCATGGGCGCGTGGTTCGGGCGGGTGCTCGCCGAGGTGCTGCCCCCGAACGCGCTGGTGGTGGTGCAGGGCGGGCCGGAGATCGGCGCGGCGCTCCTGCGGTCGGCGATCGACGCGGTGACGTTCACCGGCTCGACCGCGAGCGGCCGTGAGGTGGCCCGCGTCTGCGCCGAGCGGCTGATCCCCGTCTCGCTCGAGCTCGGGGGCAAGGACGCGGCGGTGGTCCTCCGCGACTGCGCGCTCGACCGCACGGTCGCGGGGATCATGCACTGGGCGCTCACCAACGCGGGGCAGTCATGCGGCGCGATCGAGCGGGTGTTCGTCGAGGACGCGATCGCCGATCGCTTCGTGGAGGCGCTGGCCGACGCGGTCGGGCGGCTCCGTGTCACCGGCAACCCGACGACGAGCGACGTCGGGCCGCTCGCCAACGCGCGGCAGCTCGCGGTGGTCGACGCGCACGTGCAGGAGGCGACCGCCGAGGGCGCGGTCGCGCGGTGTGGAGGGCGGCCGACCGGGACAGGGTGCTGGTACGAGCCGACGGTGCTGGACCGGTGCGCCCCGTCGATGCGGGTGATGCGCGAGCCGACGTTCGGGCCGGTGATCCCGGTGTGTCGGGTACCGAGCGCGGAGGCCGCGGTGCACGCGGTCAACGACTGCGACTACGGGCTCACGGCGAGCGTGTGGAGCCGGGACCTCGCGCGGGCCGAGGCCTACGCGCGGCGGCTCCACGTGGGGACCGCCTACGTCAACAACCACAGCTTCACCGGCGCGGTGCCGGCCGCGCCGTGGACGGGCGTGAAGGGCTCGGGCACCGGCGTCGCGAGCGGGGAGCTCGCGCTGGCCCACTACACCCGGCCGCGCACCGTGGTCGTCGACCGCAGCGAGGGCCCCGACCCGTGGTGGCTGCCGACGGACGACGCGCTCGAGGAGCTCGGCCACCGGCTCAGCGAGGCGTCGCTCGGGCGGGTCCTCGCGGCCGCGAAGGTGCCTGGGCTCCTGTCGCTCAGGCGGCGCGCGGTGCTCGACTTCGTACGCGCGGAGCCGCGCCGCGGGGGCCGGGCGCGGCTCGCGGAGGTGCTCGGCGCCTTTGGCTTCGGACCGTCCGATCAGTCCTGAGCGAGGGCGCGGAGCCGGTCGCGGTCGGCGGGTCCGACGATGCGGGGGAACTTCTCCTGAAAGCTGCGTTGCCCTCGCTCGCGCATGAACCGGGCGGTGGCGCCGGCGCGCAGCGGCAGGACGCGGGGCGCGAGGATTCCCGCGTCGCCCGCGCGGTGCTCGCGGTAGACGCGGTTCTGGTCGGCGAGCGAGGCGTCGAAGGCGGCCCCGAAGGCCGCGAGGTCGACGTCGCGCTCCTCGAGCTCGACGAAGAGCAGGTAGCGGCCCTTCGCGGTTCCGTCGACGCCGACCTCGGGCGACGCGGCGAAGTCGACGCTCGTGCAGCGCGCGACCTCGGCCGCGTGGGCGACCGCGCGCTCGATCTCGCCCGCGGTGGTGAGCTCCTGGGTGAGCGAGAGGACGCCCGCCGCGCGGCCGACGAAGCGCACGCGGTGGGGGAACGTCTCCGCGAAGCGGACGGTGTCGCCGATGTCGTAGCGGAACAGACCCGAGCTGGTGGTGAGGAGGACCGCGTAGTCGACGCCGGCCGTGGCCTCCCAGAGCGGGATCGCGTCGGACGGGCCGCCGCCGCGGGGCACGAGCTCGAAGAAGACGCCGCGGTCCGGGATCATCGCCATCGCCGCGTCGCCGTCGTGAGCGCCGCGCGAGTCGGAGACCGCGAAGAAGCCGCCCTCGGACGCGCTGTAGCTGTCGATGAGGGCGACCGGGCGACCGACGCGGCCCTCGATGAGCGGGCGGTAGGGCGCGGCGGTGACGCCGCCGCCGAAGAGGACGCGCAGGTTCGGCCAGACGTCGGCGACGCAGCGCGGGCGCCGTCCGCGGCGGCGCGCGGCCGCGAGGAGGTGATCGAAGAAGACCGAGAACCAGCAGGTGGTGCCGGCGAGCGAGACGACGTCGTGGTCGAGGTAGGCGTCGGCCATCGCCTCGAGCTTCGGCTGGTAGTCGGGGATGTCCCGGATCGGGACCCGGGGGAGCTGGAGCCGGCGCGCGGCGCGCGGAAGATGCAGCTGCATGATCCCCGGGTTCGACGCCACCTCGACCGGGCCGACCTTCTCGAGCGTCGACGGAGGGAAGAGCCCCAGCGTGTAGCCGCCGGGGAAGCCGCGGTCGCCGTAGAGGGTCACGTAGCGCGCGACCACGTCGAAGCTCGCGCGCTGCTGCCAGCGGATCTGCGCGCGCGAGAGGGGCAAGAGCTTGTGCTTCGCCGCGGTGTGCGAGGTGCCCGAGCTCTGGCCCCAGTACCGGACGAAGCCGGGGGAGAGGACGTCGCGCGCGCCGCGGCGCATGCGCTCGAGCTGGGGCTCGAGGTCGGCGTAGGTGCAGACGGGCAGCCGGCGCGCGAAGTCGTGGTAGCCGCGGATGTCGGCGAAGCCGTGCTCGCGACCGAGCTCGGTGCGCGCGGCGGCTCGCACGTGGGCGAGGAGCGTCTCCTCCTGGGCGCGGCGGAGGCGCCGCGGGTCGCGCAAGATCGCGTCCCAGCGCGTGACGCGGAGAGCGGCCGCGACCCAGAGGGCGGGGCCGGCGACGCGGGCGTAGGGGACGCGGCGGAGCGAGCGGCTGCGCGGTGGGGTCATGGTCGCGGTGCACTGCAAGACGCCGGCCGCGCCGCGCGCGGAGTGAGCGAGCAGCGCCGCGCCCGGTCGTCAGCCGCCGGCGGCGGAGGCGCGGGCGAGCGCGGCGCGGCTGGAGGCGCGGGGTGCGGGCGAAGGATCGCGGGCGCACCTCTGCGTCCGGCGAGCCGCAGGAGGGCGCGGACTCGTCGCTACCGAGGCCCCTCCATCGCCAGCGAGATCGTGCAGCGGGCCGCACACCCGAACACACACCGTGCAGGGGACCGCGCGCTTCCGACGCGCGCGCAGTCCGCGGGCCGCGAGGCGCGTCGCGGCACGTCACCTGCACTGTGGTCGCAGAGAGGTGACCGTGACGACAACGCCCCCCGCGCTCACGCCCGCTTCGTTCACGCAGCCGCCGCCCGCGGGCCCACCGACCGCGACCGAGCGGCGCTGGGTGCACGACTACCCGAGGGTGCGTCGCGCGCGCGCCGACCACGCCGCGCCGCGGTCCGAGGGCGAGCTCCGCGCGGTCCTGGGCTGGGCCGCGCGGCAGGGGCGCACGGTCACGCTGCGCGGGGGCGGGCAGTGCCTGCACGGCCAGTCGGTGGGGGACGACCTGGTGGTGGATCTGTCGGCCCTCGACGACGTGTCGGTAGACCTCGACGCAGGCGTGGTGCGCGCGGGGGCGGGCGCGCGGTGGGACTCGGTGCGCGCGGCGCTGCCGCCGGGCTGGGTGCTGCCCAACCTCGTGACCACCGGCGCGGCGTCGGTCGGGGGGACCCTGGTGGCCGATGGGGCGTCGCGCTTCTCCTCGGCGTTCGGGCGCGAAGCGGACGGAGCGCGCCGCGCCCGGATGATGACCGCCGACGGACGGATCGTGGAGTGCGATCGTACAGGTCCTCACGCCGACCTCCTCGAGGCGCTGCCCGGCAGCGTCGGGGTGCTCGGCGCGCTGCTGTCGGTGGAGCACGCGCTGGTGGACGTGCGGCACCTCGCGGGGGGCGACGGGCGCGTGCGCGTCGAGACGGTCGCGCGCAAGCACCCGGACGCGCGCTCCTTCGTCGCCGACCTCGCGCTCGATCTGCGCGCGCCTCCCTCGCGGCGGCGACCGCGCGGCGCCTACGGGCTCTTGATCCCCGGGTGCGGCGCGCTGCTCTTTCGATCGAGCTACACCGGCGCGCGGCGTGGGCGTCGGATGCCGAACCACCGCCGGCGCGATCCGCTGCGCGTGCTCCTCGAGCGCATGTTCCACGAGCCCACGCTCAACCGCGCGCTCTGGCGCGGCATCTTCGATCTCTACTACCGCGACGGCGATCGCTTCGTGGACGAGGCCGAGGACTTCGCGTTCTTCATGGACGCGGGGGCGAGGTTGCGCGTTCACGCGGAGCGGCTCGGGCTCGGCTTCGCGCTCGTCCAGCAGGTGGTGGAGCTCCCGTTCGACGCCTCGCCGTCGGCCTGTCGCGACGCGGCCGCGATGGTCGAGGGGTGCGAGGCGCTCTGTCGGGCCCACAGGGTGCGGCCGGTGACCTGCGACGTGCTCGCGATCCGCGGTCGCGCGGGCGACCACGCGCTCCGCTTCGCGACCGCGGTGGCGCTCCCGCGGAGCAAGGACGAGACCCGGGCGCGCGGGCTGCTGTCGGCCCAGGCGCGTCTCGCGGCGTCGCACGGCGCGCGGGTGCTGATCGGCAAGGGAGTCTACGCGGACGCCGAGACGCTGGCCGCGACGGGGGGCGGGCGGCTCGCCGCGCTGGCGGCGATGAAGCGGCGCTGGGACCCGGCCGGGGTCTTCGGCGGTCCGTTCTACGAGCGCGTGCTGCGCCCGGCGATGCGCCGCGCGGCCCGCGCGCCGCGGGTCGCGCCTCGATCGGTGGAGCGGGTGAGGGGAGGGCGTCGATGAAGCGGTCGCGGGTGGCGTTGGTCACAGGAGCCTCGAGCGGGTTCGGGTTGTTGTCGTCGGTGACGCTCGCGCGCCGGGGGTTCCGGGTGTTCGCGACGATGCGCGCGCCCGAGCGGCGGGACGCGCTCGACGACGCCGCGGCGGCGGCCGGCGTGGACGTCGACGTGGTGCAGCTCGACGTCACCGACGACCGCTCGGTGGTGGACGCGGTTCGAGGGATCGAGGCGGCCGCGGGGGGCGTGGACGTCCTCGTCAACAACGCGGGCATCGCGATCGCGGGGCTGTTCGAGGATCTCGACCTGGACGAGCTCCGCGAGCAGCTCGAGACGAACCTCGTCGGGCTCGTGCGGATGTCGCAAGCGGTGCTGCCGGGCATGCGGGCGCGGGGCGGCGGGCGGATCGTCAACGTGTCGTCCGCGGGCGGCCGGCTGCCGACGCCGATGCTCTCCGGCTACTGCGGGACCAAGGCCGCGGTGGACGCGATCTCCGAGTCGCTCCGCATCGAGGCGAGGCGGGCGGGGGTCCGCGTCAGTGTGGTCGCTCCGGGCACGTTCAAGACGGAGATCTTCGAGCGCAACCGGCGGACCGCGCGCCGCACCTCGGATCCCGAGGGTCCGTTCTACGCGCTCAACCAGCGCCTCGAGCGAGGGGTCGCGCGGATGCTCGCGCAGAACCACGCCGACCCGCAGCGGGTGGCCGACGCCGTCGTTCGCGCCGCCACCGCGCCGCGTCCCTCGAGGTACTACCGAGTAGGCGCCGACGCGCACGCCGGTGCGGTGGCGCGAGCGCTGCTCCCGGAGGCGCTCTACGAGTGGGGCCTGAGCCGCTACTTCGCGTCGCTCGGGCGCTGAGCGTCGTGGTGGCGCGCGCGAGGCTGCGGGCCCTTGGCGCTCCGCGGCCAGGAGCGCTCCCGGCGGCGGGCCGGGGTAGTCGTCGACTCGAGCCCGTCGACTCCGACCTTCGGGGCTCCGCCGCGCCTGGACGACGGACGACGCGCTGGCCATGAGGCGCTGGGCTGTACGAGCGCGTCGCCCGGCGGGTGGACCGACGATCGAGCCGGCGGACCGGCCCACGCCGCTCAGATGGCGACGCGGATCCCGATGAGGCAGGACAGCACGGTGATGAAGAGCACGATCGCCGAGAAGGTGAGCAGCACCGAGCGGATGGTGGCCATCGTCTTGTGCTGCTGCGGGAGCTGGGCCTTCGGGATCTCGCCATGGGTCGCGCAGCGGTAGGTGCTGCGGAACGCCTTGGCGAGCAAGAGGCCGACGAGGCCGCCACCGAACACCACGCCGGAGCCGGTCTCGCTCGTCATCGCCTGGCCGCAGTAGGGGCACGGCATCTTGTCGAAGAGGCCGATGTTGGCGGGGCTCGCGACCGGCTGGGCTCCATGGCCAGGCTGGGCGCCGGGCTGCGAGGCCCAGCCGCCCTGGGCGGCGGTCTGCGGCTGAGCGCCGGGCTGCGAGCCCCAGCCGCCCTGGGCGGCCTGGGGCTGAGCGCCGGGCTGCGAGGCCCAGCCGCCCTGCGCGGCCTGGGCCGGGTATCCGGGCTGAGCTTGAGCGTGCTGACCCTGAGCCGGATAGGCCTGGCCCGGGTAGGCCTGGGCGTGCTGACCCTGGGCGTGCTGACCCTGCGCCGGATAGCCGGCCTGGTTCGGGTAGCCCTGCGCGGGATAGCCGGGCTGCTGAGGATAGGCGTGCCCCGGATGACCCGGCTGGGCGTGACCCTGACCGGGATGACCCTGCGCGTGCTGACCCTGGGCGTGCTGACCCTGGGCGTGCTGACCCTGGGCGTGCTGACCCTGCGCGGGCTGACCGGGCTGGCTTTGGCCGAAGAGACCCGGGGGCGGGCCGGGGGGCGCAGGGGGTTGTCCTTGATCCAACTCGTCCTCCTGTGAGGCGCGCCGGTGGGCGCCGCTCCGGCCGAGAGTACGACAGGTGGCGGGTCGAATTCCCGCGCTCGCCGTGCGCTGGGGACCGGCGCGGGCGCGCGTTCCTTCGGTCGGCTCGCGCGGCTGAGAGGATCAGGCAGGATCGCGGCTTCCCCCGCGCGGCGATCGTCGCTGCGCCGAGCAGGGGATGACGACCCACCTCGCGCCGCGGCTCGAAGACCTTCGCGCCACGATCGCGTCGCCCCGCCCGTCCGGGCTCGCGCACCCCGGCGTGCCCTGGGCGACGTTCCTCTGGAACGACGAGCCGGTCCCGGGGGCCCCGCTGCTCTACGACGCCGAGCGCGGTCTCAGAGGCCGAAGCTGTCCGGGAGGCAGGCCGTCGGCGGGATGCAGCGGCCCGTCCAGCAGGAGCCGTCGGCCTCGGGCACGAGGTCGAGCGGGCAGTTGGGCGGGATGGAGTCGCAGAGCGCGGTGCAGCTCCCGCCGGTGACGGGGACGCACTCCTCGGGGCAGCTCGGGCAGGTCGGATCGATCGCGACCACGCAGCCGCGCTCCGAGCAGCGCCCCTCGGCGACGGGGGACGCGCCCGCGCAGTCGGCGACGGCGCCCGGCGTGCATCCCCACATCGTCGACGCTTCGCACGCCGGCGCGCCGGGGGCGCACCCGGTCGCGGTCGGGACGCAGGTGAGCATCTGCGGGCTCGAGCAGTCCGCGCACTCGGTGGGCGTGCACGCGGCGCAGCAGGCGTCGTCGTAGACGGGCGCGCACCCGGCGGCCCCGATGCACTGTGCCTCGCCGAGCGACTCGCAGCGGCTCGGCGCGCAGGTGCCGGGGGGCGCGCAGAACGCCTCGAGGAGCGCGCCGGCAGGGCAAGTCCAGTTGCCCGATACGCAGGCGGCGACGCCGACCTGGTCTCCGCAGCACATCCCGTCCGGGCTCTCGAAGCACCCGTTGGGCAGGAGCGGGTCGCAGCCGCCGCAGGCCCCCTCGCAGTTGACGCCGGACGGGTTGCACACCCAGGCGCCGTCGCGGCAGACCGCGGGGACGCTCTCGCAGCAGCTCCCGGGCCCGGGCTGGGTGCAGCCGGTGGGGGCCGGCAGCGGGCAGTCGCCGATCACGACGCCCGCGTCGCCGTCGCCGCCGTCGGCGGCAGGGCCGTGGGAGGTGCCGCAGGCGGTGAGCACGAGCGAGGCGAGCAGGAGGGTGCGCATGCCCAAGCGAATCGCGAGTCGCGTGCCAGCGCAAGAGCGCAGACCATTCGCGTCGCGACGGAGTGCCACTCTGGGCCGCGCAGCGCGCGAGATGGACGACGGGGCGAGAGGCGTGGGGAGGATTCCTCGGTGGGGTTCGCCTGCGAGTCGGTCATCGAGGCGGCGATCTGCCGGCGCCCGGAGCTGCTGGACGATCCGGACTTCGCCGATGAGCTTGCGCGGCTGTGCTGGCGCTACGTTCGGCGAGAGCCCGATCTCGACGGCGGTGAGACGCGTTGACGGAGGGCCGGGCGGGGCGTAGTCCTTCGCTCGTGTTCGACCTCGGCCGCTACTGCGCGATCTGCGGCGCCGCGCATCCGTCGGTGCACGCCAAGCTGTCGCACAACATCGGCATGGTGGTGATGCGGCGGGTGGAGTGGACCGAGGGGCAGATGTGCCAGGGCTGCCTCGTGCGGACCTACCTGAAGCACACCGGGCTGAACCTGGTGCTCGGCTGGTGGGGGATGATCTCGTTCATCATGACGATCGTGTTCCTCGTCGGGAACACGGTGCACCTCGTCACCGGGCTCATCGCGCTTCGCTCGGCCAGCGCCCGTCAGGCGCGCGCAGAGCGGCAGCGCGAGGCCGAGCGAGCGCAGACCGACGCGCCGGCCGCGCTCGAGCGCTTCAAGCACACCATCCGCATGCGGTTGAAGCGCGGCGAGGACGTCGAGGTGATCGCGGCCGAGATCGCGGACGCGGCCAACGTGCCCCACGAGAAGGCGCACGCGTTCGTGGTCGAGCAGCGCGCGGCGGTCGCCGAGCCGAGCGCGTCGGCGTAGCGGAGCAGCCCGTGGCGACGGACGAGGACGGCACCCCCGCGGGCACGGTGCGGGTGCTCGCGACCGGCGGCGCGGTGCGGTCGCTCGCGTGGGCGGGCGGCGCGCTGGTGGACTGGGTCGCGGGAGGCGAACGCTACGGGTTGGACGGCTCGCACGAGCGCGCGCACCGGCGCTACGCGTACCGGTTCGACTCGGCGGTCGCGACGCCCGACGGCGAGGTCGCGGTGATCTACGAGCGGGGCGGCACCAAGGGCCTGGTCCTGCGATCGGGGGCGCCGGTCCGCGAGATCGACCGCAGCTTCTACCAGGCCCATCGCTACGCGTACCCCGTCTGCCTGTGGTCGCGCGGGGACCGGGTGCTCCTCGTTCACTGCCCCGACGAGTACAACCGGATCGAGATCGAAGACGCGCTCACCGGCGAGCGGCTGACCGCGCGCCCGGAGGGGGACGCGGCGGACTTCTTCCACTCGCGCCTCGAGGTGAGCCCCGGCGGCCGGCGGCTCCTGAGCGCGGGGTGGATCTGGCACCCGTGGGACGCGGTCGCGTTCTTCGATCTGGAGGAGGCGCTCCGCGAGCCTCGCCGGCTCGACACGCAGGAGGACGCCCACCCCGTCGCCCCCCACGTCGGCGCGATCCAGGAGGCGACGGCGACGTGGCTGACCGATGATCGGCTCATCCTCACCGCCGACGGTGGTCCTCGCGACGGCGAGCCGGAGGGGGAGGGGCTCGCGCTACAGCCGAGCGGGGTGGTGGTCTACGACGTCCCCGCGCGCCGGTGCGTCTCGTCCTGCGTGCTCGAGCGGCCCGCGGGCCGCGTGATGCGGGTGGGCGCGGAGCACGTGCTCGCGCTCTACGAGCACCCGCGCCTGCGTCGGCTCGAGGACGGCGCCGAGGTCGCGTCGTGGCCGGAGCTGCCGAGCGGCACCGAGCTGAGCTGCATCTTCTGCGCGGACGCGCCGCCGCCGCCCATGGCGCTCGACCCGGACCGCGCGCGGATCGCGATCGCGCGCGAGGGTGAGATCCACGTGATCACGTTCGGCGATCCGACCGCGTAGCTCGTGGTCGAGAAGCGTCGGTGGCCGCCGCGCGCCGCGAACCTACAGTCGCTCGAGCGCGACCACGCGGCGGGGATCGTCGGCCTCGCCGGTGTTCACGGTCGAGCGGGGCTCGAGGAGGAGGACCTCGCACGGCTCGTCCGCGACGGGGCGGTGCTCGACGCCGCGCGGGATCACGACCAGCTCGCCGGGGCCGAGCACGAGCGAGGGCTGATCGCGGAGCTCGATGCGGAGCCGGCCGCGGTGGACGAGGAACAGCTCGTCCTCGTCGGCGTGGGAGTGCCAGACGAACTCGCCCTCGAGCTTCACGAGCTTGAGCTGCATGTCGTTGATGTCCGCGGCGACCTTCGGCGACCAGCGCTCGTCGAAGGCGGCGAAGAGCGCGGTGAGGCTCTGGACGCGCGGGGCGGGGGGCATGACAGGAGGGATACGGTCCGCGCTCCCGTCGGTCGAGGCGCGGCGGCTCAGTCGTCGACGAAGGCGAGGTCGACCACGATCAGGAGCGCGCCGGCGAGGGCGACCGCGATGGAGACGTTGGTCGCGTCGCGGAACAGCTCGCCCTCGGCGCAGTCGACGGTCGCGCAGCCGAGGCGCTCGTACTCGGCGTGGAGGTCGGCGGCCCGCAGTCCGAAGCCGATCACGCCGCCGATCCCGGCTGCGGCCGTCACGATGCCCACGCCGCCGAGCGGGCCGAGGTCGACCTCGAAGCCGGGCGCGGGGGGCTCCGTGTCGTCGTCGGTCGGCGCGGTCGGGGCGCTCGGCGTGTCGAGCGCGACCTCGACGCGGCCCCCGGCGACCACGCGGACGCGGCGCCGGGCCTCGCCGTCGGATGTCTCGTATCGCAAGCTGTGCTGACCCGGGTCGAGGCTCAGCTCGCACGGGGTGGCGCACCCGGCCTCCCCGTCGACCGCGACCTGGGTCGGGCGCGCGGCGCGCAGCACGAGGGTCGCGAGGTGGGCGCGGGCGGCCGCGTGGGCTGCGCGGGCGCGGGCCCGGATCGCGTCGTCGAGCTGCGCGCTCGCGGCGACCGCCTGGTACTCGACCGCGGCGGCGCGGTAGCGGCCGAGCTCCTCCAGGCAGACGGCGATGTTGAACCGGACGCGGTCGTGCGGGGCGAGCTGGTAGGCCCGACGAAAGCTGGTCAGGGCCGCCTCGTACTCGCGGGCGTCGAAGCGGGCGCGGGCCTCGGCGAAGGCGGCGGCGGCCGCGGCGAGCGGGTCCTCCGCGCGGGGCTCCTCCGCGACGTCGCCGGGGCGAGGGGCCTCCTCCGGCGTCGGCGGATCCGTTCGGGGCGGCGGGTCCCCCGGCGACTGGGCACGGGCGACCGCCGGCGCGAGACAGAGCAGCGCGAGGAAGAGCCGGGCCGCAGAAAGGTGGCGGAGGGGGCCCGCGTTCATTGCGTGCTGTAGGGGCTGTCGAGGAGCCGGCTGGGCGCGCGGCCGGCGCGCCTCGACGCGGTCGAGCGCCGGCGTCGGCGGCGCGCGCCGGCGGGCGGTGAGGCGGGCGGCGAGGCGTCCGGCGCGGTCGTGGGCTCGTCCTCGGCCGACTCGTCTCCGACGGTCTCTGCGTCGATCACCGCGGCTTCGACCCTCGCTGGCTCGACCGCTGCCTCGACCGTCGCCGCGGCCGGTGTGGGCTCCGGTACGACCGCGGTGGCCTCGGACGGCGGCGGGGGGGGCGAATGCGCATTCGGGGGCGCCTCGGGCGCGACCTGGGTGGCCAGCCAGCCGCCAGCCCCAACCCCCGCGAGGGCACCCATCGCGGCCATCCCGAGGAGGATCCGCCGCCGCGCGGTCCCGCCGGTGACCTCGGAGCGGTCGGCGAGCTGCGCGACCGACCCGGCCTCGTCGGGCGGCTCCGGCTCGAGCGCGGCGGGGCCGTCCAGGTCGTCGAAGGTCGCGCTCATCCACGCCGCGCGCGCGTCCACCCCGCCGCCGTCCGCCTCCGCCCACGCCTCGAGCGCCGCGGCGAGCGGGAGGGTGGTCGGGGCCCGGTCCGCGACCTCGCGCACCAGCGCGTCCTCGACCGCCTCGCGCACCGCGGAGGGGACGTGGTCGGGGAGCGGCGGCACCGTCGCGTTCAGGACGCGCCACAGCGTCTCGGCCTCGTTGTCGCCGCGGAACAGGCGCGCGCCGGTGACGCTCTCCCACACGAGGACGCCGAGCGACCACACGTCGGCGCGGCGATCGATCGCGACGTGCCGGGTGACGACCTCCGGCGCCATCATGGAGAAGCGCCCCTTGAGCTCGCCGTGGCGTGTGCTGGTCGTGCGCCCCACCGCGGCCGCGATGCCGAAGTCGAGGATCCGCGCGAGGCCGTCGGCGGCCACGAAGACGTTGGAGGCGCTCACGTCGCGGTGGACGATCTCGAGCCACGTCCCGTCGTGATCGCGCGTCTCGTGGGCCCCGTGGAGCCCCTGGCCGACCTCCGCGAGCCAGCCCGCGAGGAGCGCGGGCGCCGCGCCCCGATCCCGACAGGCCGCCAGCGTCCGGCCGCGCAGGAGCGGCATCACCATGAAGGGCGCGCCGCGGTGCTCGCCCGCGTCGAGGATCTGGACGACGTTCGGATGCTCGATGCGCGAGATGATCCGGATCTCGTCGAGGAACATGGTCAGGTAGGATTGCTCTTCGACAAGGTGAGGGAGGATGACCTTGAGGGCGAGGGTCTTCTCGAAGTCGCCCACGCCGCGGTGGCGCACCGCGTAGACCGCGGCCATGCCTCCTTTGCCGAGGCGCCCGATCACCTCGTAGCGCCCGATGCGCTCGCCCCTCAGGTAGCTGGCGCGGGGCCCGGACGATCGCGCGGAGGAGGCCACGCTCAGTGGAGCCCGTGCTTCTTCATCAGCTCGATGAGGTAGCTGCGATTCATGTCGGCGAGGCGCGCGGCCTTGCGCACGTTCCACTCGGCTCGCTCGAGCAGTGAGCGCACGTAGCGCGCCTCGAACTCCGACACGAGCGCGCCGCGCGCGTCGCGGTAGGGAAGGGCTAGGAGCTGCCCGATGCGGTCCGGCGCACCGGCGGCGCCCAGCCCGTCGTCCGGCGGGGCCTCGACGGGCGGCGCTTGACCGAGCACCGAGGCTGCCTCCACGAGGTTGCGCAGCTCGCGCACGTTGCCGGGCCAAGTGTGGGTCGCGAGCTGGGCGAGGGTGGCCGGGTCGAAGAGCGCTGCCGCGGTGGTCTCGAGGCCGAGCTGCGCTGCGAAGTGCTCGATGAGCATCGCGACGTCCGCGCGTCGCTCGCGGAGCGGCGGGACGGAGACGTTCACGACCGCGAGGCGGTAGTAGAGGTCGAGGCGGAAGGTGCCCTGGTTGACCTCGCCGCGCAGGTCCCGGTGGGTCGCGCTGAGCACGCGCGCGTCGACCGCGACCTCCTCGGTGCCGCCGACGCGTCGGATTCGTCCGCGCTCGAGGGCGCCGAGCAGGGCCGGCTGGAGGTCGGTCGGGAGCTCGCCGATCTCGTCGAGGAAGAGCGTCCCGCCCTGGGCGCGCTCGAAGACCCCACTGTGCCGGCGGTCGGCGCCGGTGAACGCGCCGCGCTCGTGACCGAAGAGCTCGCTCGCGAGGAGGCTCGGGGTGACCGCGCCGCAGTCGAGCACGACGAAGGGCCCGGCTTGGCGCGGGCTCGTCTCGTGGATCGCGCGTGCGACGAGCTCCTTGCCGGTGCCGGACTCGCCGCGGATGAGCACGGAGGCGTCGGTGCGGGCGACGCGGGCCATCGTCGTGAAGAGCTGGGCCATCGCGGGCGTCCGGCCGACCAGCGCGCCGTAGCGATCCTCGGCGTAGGTCTCCGCCATCGCGAAGGCGCCGTCCTCGAGGCGCACCGTGGTGCCCCCGAGCTGCACCTCGACCGGAAGCTCCACGTCGACGGTCGCGTCCTGAACGCGCACGCGCCCGATGCCGGTCCCGTTGGTCGAGCCGAGGTCGGTCAGCTCCACGCGCGGGCCGACGCGCCGGGCCTCGAGGTGGAAGCGCGAGACGGTGCGATCGTCGAGGGTGAGATCGTTGGTCTCGGCGGTGCCGATGCGGAGCGTCTCGTGGTCGGTCTTCACCGAGGCGCCGGCCATCGCGCCGGCCACTACGGTGGCGGCGAGCGAGTGGACCGGGCGGACGACGAACGCGCCGTCGGGGGTGGTGCGCAGGGTCGCTTCGTCGGTCTCGGTCATGCGTGCGCGGGGCTTCACGGCCGGCTCGATGATAGCGTGGGGGCGTGCGCAATTTCAGCCCGCTCGTCGCGCTCGCGGCCGTCGCGGTGGGCGCCCTCGGCTGCACCCTGTCGTTCGACCGGGACTACGCGCCGGGCGACGGATCCGTGGACGGCGCGGTCGACGGCGCGGTCGACGGGTCCATCCCGACGCGCGACGCCGGCCCGGGGCCCTGCGAGGGCGCGGCGGACGGCGAGGCGTGCCCGGGCGGGCGCTGCGTGGCCGGGGCCTGCTGCACGGGCTGCCGCGACGGAGCGGGCTGCGTGGCGGGCGACGACGCGACGGCGTGCGGGGAGGGCGGCGAGGTCTGCGCGGCGTGCGGCGGCGACCGCCCGTCGTGCGAGGTGGGCCAGTGCCGCGCCGAGCACGCGGCGGCCGAGGTCGTGGTCGGGCACTCGCACTTCTGTGCGCGCGATCTGCTGGGCGCGGTGTTCTGCTGGGGCTCCGATCGCCGCGGCCAGCTCGGGGTGCGGCCGCCCGGCGGCGCCTGCCGGAGCGACGCCCCGCTGCGTGTCCCGCTCCCTGGCCCGGCGCGGCAGATCGCGGCCACCGAGCACACGACCTGCGCCGTGCTCGAGGACGGGGCCGGCCTCTGCTGGGGCGCGCTCGGCACGGAGACGCCCGCGCCCCCCTGCGACGACGGCGCGGGCATGGTCGCCCGCGACGGGCCGGCGATCCTGGACCCCTTGGCGATCCTGCCGGCCGACGGCACCCTTCGGTGGCGGGAGCTGCGGGCCGGTCGGGAGCTCGTGGTCGGGGTAGACGAGGACGGCGCGGCCTGGTGGGCGGGCGACTGGAGCGGGGTCGTCCCCGTGCTCAACCCGGCCGCGCCGGTGCTCGCGCTCGACGGCGTGCGCGTGGACCGGTTGGTGCTGACCGATCGGGTGGGGCTCGCCCTGCGGGACGACGGAGCGCCGGTCTATCTCCGGGGGACGGCCGACGTGGTCGAGCTCGTGACCGGCGAGGCCCCGAGCGCGATCGGCGCGGGCTTCTCGCGCCGCTGCCTCGCGTATGGCCCCGGCCCGCTCGCCGACCGGATCGAGTGCATCGGGATGTCGCTCCCCGACGTGGTGGGCGCGTTCGAGGCGGGGCGCGACCTCGGGGGCGCGATGTCCGGCTACCTCGCGCGGCGCTCCGACGCGGGGCGGGTCACCTCGGTGACCGCGTTCACCTACGGGGGGGACGAGTACGTCTTCTGGGTCAACGACGCCAGCGAGCTCTGGACGCTCACCGACCTGGCGGCCGACCCGAGCCCCGAGCGGCTGATCCTCGGCGGGGTCGAGGGCGAGATCGCGGTGGTGGTGAGCGGGCGAAACGGCCACCTCGCGGCGCTCGACGCGGCCGGGCGGGTGTGGACCTGGCCCCGGAACGAGCACCTGCGGGCGACCCTCGTCGCGTTGCCGTGAGCAGGTCGGCGCCGTCCGGCCGCGCATCGGTGCTACCGTGAACGGCGTGCGAGGTGGGGGCGCGCGCGGCCTTGTGCTCCTCGTCGCGGTCGCGGCGACCGGCCTCGCGGCTGGCTGCACGCTCATCTTCGATCGCGGCTTCGTTCCGGGGCGTGACGGAGGCGCCGTCGGTCGCGACACCGGAACGAACGTGGACGCGGGCGCGGCGTGCGACGGCGCGGACGACGGCGCCCCGTGCCCCGCGGGGCGCTGCTTCGAGGGCGCGTGCTGCGGCGGGTGCATCACCCTCGGCGGCTGCGCGCCCGGGACCGACAACGACGCGTGCGGGAGCGCGGGTGCGGTGTGCCAGCTCTGCCCGACCAGCGCGCCGAGCTGCGTCGGCCAGATCTGCCGCGCCGATCACCCCGCGGTGGAGGTGGTGGTCGGCCTGGGCCACGCGTGCGCGCGGGACGCGGAGGGGCGCGTGTACTGCTGGGGCCGCGACCTCGCGGGCGAGCTCGGCGCGCGACCGGCGGGCGGCGCGTGCAGCTCGGGCGAGGTCCCTCTCGAGGTGCCGCTCCTCGAGCCGGCCGCGAGTCTCACTAGCCACCACCGATCCACCTGCGCGCTCGGCGAGAGCGGCGTGGCTTACTGCTGGGGCGGCGGCCACGTGGGCGGCGGGAGCCCGAGCGCGCCGTCCACCTGCGTCGACGGGTCGACCAGCGCGCCGCGGGAGGAGCCCGCCTCCCTCGACCCGGTGGAGGTCATGCCGCCCGCGCTGCCCCTGACCTGGCGCCAGGTCGCGACCGCCGAGGACGTGATCTTCGGGCTGCACGAAGACGGACGGCTGGCCTACTGGGGCGCGTGGGGCGCGACGCCGACGCCTGCGCCGGCGTGGGTGTCGGGCGCCGGCGCGGGCGAGCGATTCGCGCGCATCGTGGCCAGCAACCACGCGGTCGTCGCGATCACCGACGACGGACGCGCCTTCTCCGTGACGTCGGAGACGACCGGCCTCCCGAACGAGCCGGCGCTCGAGGGGGCGGTCGTCGCGGTGGGCGAGGGGCACCTCCGTCGCTGCCTCGCCTTCGACTCAGGGCGGATCGAGTGCGTCGGCCCCTACGCGCCGCGCAGGAACGCGGCGTTCGTCGCCACCGCGGCCGGCTTCGGGATCACGCGGCCCGACGCGGGCGCGGTCGTGTCGCTCACGGTGAGCGCGGGCGAGGGGTTCACGTTCGCCTATTGGATCAACGAGGCCGGCGAGCTGTGGAGCGTGACCGACAGCTCCGATGCCGCGCCCGCCCGCCGCACGCTCCCCGACGTGGACCGCTTCGTCCGCGTGGCCAGCGGCCGCAACGGCGGGGTGGCCGCCATCGACGCGTTCGGGCGCGTCTGGCGCTGGCACACCACGAGCTTCGCGCGCGCGGTCCAGATCCGTCTGCCCTGATCGCGCGTCGCGAGGCGCCTACGCCGGCCGGAGCCCCTCGATCACGCCGTAGCCACCCGGGATGAAGAAGTCCTCGTTGGGCTCCATGCCGAAGAGGTTGGCGACGGTGGCCACGACGTCCGCGATGTTCGGCGGGCGCTCGCTCGTGTCGCCGCTCTCCTCGCGGATGGACACCGGCAGGCCTGGCGCGATCAGGTGGCGCATCGCGTCGATGTCGAACCCGCCGACCTGCCGGTTCCCCGCGACCGCGCCGCCGCTGAGGATGACGCTGCCGTGGTCGTTGTGATCGTCGCCCTGGTTCCAGCCGTCGCTCGAGGCACGGGTCGGCCCCATCGCCCAGGACCGGTTGAACTCGCTCTGGATGAGCACGACGGTGTCGTCGTAGAGGGTGCGGTTGGCGTCGTCGGGCGACGGGGTGGCCTTCATCTCGCCGAGGAGCCGCGCGATGATGTCGAGCTGCGCCCGCGCATAGGCGTGGCCGAGGTCGGTGTTGGTGCCGTGCGAGTCGTACTCGTGCTGCGGCAGGTTCGCGTAGACCGCGCTCGTCACGTTGCTCTTGAGCAGGCGCAGGATCCACTCGCAGGAGTCGGTCATCTCGAGCCCGCCGTTCGCGAGGCCGAAGGTCGCGCCGTAGTCGGAGTGGTAGGGCGCGAGGAAGGCGGGGCGCGCGAGGGTGGTCGGCGTGACCGACTCGACCGCGCTCACCACGTCCTGTGCGAGCGTTTTGCTCACCGCGGCGTAGCTGCCGTAGAGGCCGGCGAGGATGTCGCGGTTCGCGGGGGTGGCGCCCGCGGCGAACGAGGCGGCGCGGCGCATCACGGCCTCGTCGACCGAGGTGAGCTGGGCGTCGGGGTAGGGGCCGGAGGGACCGACCGCCGGCAGGGTGCGGGAGGCGCGCTCGTTCGACGACGCCCAGCGGCGGAGCCTGGCCGGGTCGGCCGAGAAGAGCTCCGTCAACGTCGCCTGGTCGGGGATGACCGTCGGCCACGCCTCCGACGGGAGCCCGGCGCCCTGAGGGACGCCGCCGCGGCCGCTGCCGCGGATCGAGACGCACGGGATCGGCCGGACGTCGCCGAAGCGCTGGTGCAGGTGGTTGGCGACGAGCGAGACGAGGGCGGGCGCGCGGTAGGTGGAGCCGGCGAGCCCGCACATCGCGCCGACCTGCGCGGCCTGGTGGGCGACGGAGCCCGCGTTGACGCCGTGGATCGCGGCGGTGGTCGCGCCGAGGTCGTGGTGCACCCAGGAGTAGCCGAGCGGCGTGTAGGCGTAGCCGCTGCGGTCCGCCGGATCCGACGGGTTCCAGCGGCGGCTCATCCGGAGCGGCTGGAAGCCGCCCGAGTCGCCGGTGAAGGTGTGGAGGTCCTCGGGCCCGAAGTAGACCGGCTCCTGATTCGGGTTGGCGTTCGGGGGGATGGTGCGGTCGATGTCCGCGTCGGAGAGCGGCACGAACTGCTCGTGGAATCGCAATCCGCCTGGCAGGTAGAGCACGAGCAGCTTGGTGGGGCCGTCGGGGCCCACCTGGGCGCGCGCGGTGCCGCCTCCGGCGAGCGAGGAGAAGCGGTCGAGGAGCGCGAGCTGGGCGGCGCCGACCGAGGCGGCGAGGAACCCGCGGCGGGTGAGGGAGTGGGTCACGTGGGGTTCCTTTCTCAGAACATCAGGAAGAGGGGATCGCGGATGAGCGCGGTGCACACGTGGGTCCACCCGGTGCGCGGGCTGACCGCCTCGCCGGGCGCGTAGACGTCGTTCAGCAGCGCGTCGATGTCGGCGTCGGTCGGGTCCTCGTGGAGGAAGCGGGTGTACAGGCGCGCGAGGTTGGCGCGGATCGCGGCCTCGCCGTCGGGCAACGTGTCGCTCGGGCTCGCCTCGACGAAGAGCTGCGGGTTGTTCCTCGCCACCGCGCGTGAGCAGGCGCCCTGGGCGAGCTGGGTGATCGCGGTGACCGAGGAGGGCGACCACCGCTCCTCGGGCCGGGTCTGCGCGAGGTAGGACGCGCCCCCGAGCATCGCGTAGACCTGCGCGCGCTCCGGGTTGCGGTAGTCGTGGTCGAGCGTCGGGCTGTCGGGCGAGAGCGGCGGGGTGCCGTCGACGTCGAGCAGCGGGTGGTGGGCGCCGGTGGGCTCGGCGCCGAGGGCGAGCTGGATCGCGGCGATGACCTCGCCCGCGTCGAGGCGTCGGGTGGAGGCGGCGGCGGGATCGGGCACCGCGGGCCGGCCGGAGGCCTCGCCGAGGTTCGTCACCCAGTCGCGCAGCTCCGCCATGGTGATCGCGGTCTCGCCTCGCTCGGCGCGGGTCGCGAACGGGGCGCCGTCGAGCGGCATCTGCGCGTAGGCGCCGGTGCCCTGGCCCTCGAGCATGCGGAGCAGCTCGCTGTCGTCCGGCGCGCCCCCGACGACGAAGCGCGTGTCGTAGACGAGCAGGTCCTCGAACGCCGAGAGGCTCGCGAAGAAGGGGTGGCTCGTGCCCGCGCCGTGGCATGACCCGCAGGTCGGCTGGAGGCGGAGGCGGATCGCGTCGTTGTCGCTGACCGCGCACTCGAGGCGCGGCGCGGCGGCCCTCGGCTCGCCCCGGGTCGGGTTCGTGATCTCGCCGCTGCAGCCGGTGGCGGCCCAGGCGAGCAGCGCGGCGCAGGCCGCCATCGCGTTCTCTCGTCGCAGCATCAGAAGCCCCTCCGGTACTCGGGCGAGCGCATCAGCTCGCCGACGAACGGACGCACCTGGCGGTCGCCCGCCGCGAAGCGGGCGGCCAGCGCGCGGATGAACCCGGCCTCGCGCTCGGGGTCGAGCGGCCGGCCGACGAAGCGCTCGTAGATCCGGCGCACCGCGCAGCGGTCGAGCTCGCCCGACGACACGAGCACCTTCGCGAAGGCGAGCGGCCCCATCGTGCCATCGGGGTGTTCCCCGAAGATCGTGTAGTCGGTGGGGATCGTGTCGTAGAAGAGCGTGGCGGGGTTGGCCGCGAGCGTCTCGGCGCTCACCGGCGTCATGACGGTGTTCGCGGTCCAGTTCTGCCGCCAGCGGTCGGCGCCCGCGCCGAACCACGCGCGGTGGGGGTAGCGCTGGCTCGGCTCGAACAGGTCGGTCGGGATCTGGAGGTCGCCGACCCCCGCGAGGTAGGGGCGCGGGACGTAGTTGCCCACGAAGATCCAACGGCGGAACGTCATCGCGACCGGGTCCATCACGGTGTGGCAGTGCATGCACTGGCCGCTCGTCGCGATGTCCTCGCCGACCGGCGGGAAGTGGACGTCGGGGGGCGGCGGGTCGAAGCTGCGACAGGCGAAGATCTCGAGGAAGCGCGCGGCGCGCGGGCGCTCCCGAGGGAAGCTCGAGCTCGGCCCGGGCATCGTGAGGACCCCCGCCATCGGGAGGCCGGGGGCGGGGCCCGCGTCGTCGACCGGGTTCCACGCCAGGGTGCGCGCCGGGTCGGCGCTGCGGACGCCGCCGGAGAGCGAAAGCAGCTGCGGGGCGAGCTCCTCGGGCACGAGCTCGCGCCACGCCTCGGGGTCGGCCGCGTCGGGGTGGCGGGGGTCGCGCGGCTCGCCGCCGACGTCGGGGCGGAACCAGGTGTCGTTGCCGTCGAGCGCCGCGGCGGGGAGGCCGGACTGGCGGCCGAAGCGCAGGTACCAGGCGCGGACGCGGTTGTTGGCGACGGTGTAGTTGCCGAGCACGACGTCGGAGAGCGGGCGGTCGTGCCACGCGAGGTGGGCGACGAGGCGCGCGGGCTCCTCCCACATGTCCCGGCGCTGCGTCCCGGGGCGGTCGTTGCCGATGTGCAGCCCGTGGCCGGGGTAGCACCAGGCCGCGTTCGGGCCGCAGCCGCAGCCGGCGCCCTGCATCTGCATATTGAAGTACTCCTCGACCGCGACCCCGCAGGCGACCGGGTCGCCGCCCCTCGTGGTCCCCTGGCTCGCTTCGCTCGCGGCCTCGCCGAGGAGCACGACCGAGGTCCCCGGCGCCCACCACGGCTCGACCGTGCGGGTGGTGGGGGACGCCTCGGTGCAGAGCTGGGAGCCGGTGCGCTCGCCGATGCCGACCTCGTCGACCAGCGAGGCGAGGAGGAAGTACGCGCCCGGGTGCGCGGTGTCGTCGGCGCAGCGCCCGAGGTGGGCGGACATGTTGCCCATGTAGGCGTCGCCCTGCGCGCCGGTGACGAACGCGCCGTTGCGGAGCCACCAGTGGCCGAAGTCGACCATGCGGTCGTAGAAGTCGGGGGACTCGAGGCCGTCGGCGATCGCGGCCTCGATCACCGCCTCGCGCTCCGCGTCGCTGGTGGCGTCGTCGAGGGCGGAGACGTCCTCGTCGAGCGGCGGGCGCCCGTGGAGCGTCAGGTGCACGCGGCGGAGGAGGCGCCGGTGTGAGACGGGGGCCACGTCCTCGACCGTCGGCTCGGGCGTCGTCTCGGGCGTCTCGCACATGCCGGCGTCGGGATCGCCGGGCCGCAGCGGGGTCGTCGGCTCGTCGCACGCGACCGCGAAGGCGAGGCTCGCGCCCACGGCGACTGTCAATGTCGATTGCAGAAGTCTCACATGTCCCTCCCGGGCGCCGCGGGTCGATAGGCGGGGTCGTCGGGCGAGACGATCCCGGAGTAGAGGCCGCGCTGACCGAGGCGGTCGACGAAGCGGCCGTAGAGGAAGTGCC
>JAUHXR010000427.1 GCA_030426845.1 Polyangia bacterium
GCATGGCTGCCGGGACCTTAGCAGCCCGTTGGAGATCCTCCCCGCGCGCCTCACGGCCGGGAGCCCGCGCCTGCGCGGCGCAGCTGCCTGTTCGGCGACTCGCCGGGGCTGGCGCGCGAGGAGCTGGCATTCGCGCCGGAGTGAGCGGGCTACGCGGGCCTCGGGGAGCCGGCGGCGCGAGAGACGAGCTCGAAGCGCTCGGTCCGTCCCCGGCTATGGCGCGGGCTCGGCGAGGAGCTGGGTGACGAGGGTGTCGAGGCGGCGGAAGCTGGGGCCATCGACGCCCATCATGACCTCGCGGACCTTGCCGGCGCGGTCGAGGACGACGAGCATGGGGATGCCGCGGACGCCGTAGGCGCGGACGGTGCCCCCGACGTCGCGCGCGACCGTGTAGTGCACGGGGTGTTGCGCGAGGTGGGCGCGGATGTCCTGGTCGGACTCGGGGCTGACGCCGACGATGCTCAAACCCTCGGAGCCGCGCGCCTGGTACATCGCGTCGAGGAGCGGCATGACGGCGCGGCAGGGGCCGCACCAGGTCGCCCAGAAGTCGAGGATGACGACGCGGCCCGCGAGGCCGTCGAGGGTCACCGGGTCGGGGCCGGCGACGCGCTGAGCCGCGAGCGGGGGCGCGTCCTCGCCGACGACGAGGGGGCGCGGGCGGACCGACGGGCCCGCGGTGTCGCCGGGGTCGGGCGCCGCGAAGGCGTCGAGGGCGCCCGTCGAGACGGCCACGAGGAGGAAGGCCGCGGCGAGGGCGGCCGCGATGGACGGGGCGCGGGACATCTCGTTCATGATGGCGGCTCGAGGCTTGGACGGCGAGGGGCGCGGGATCTTCGCGGCGATCTCGTCGCGGCGATCTCTTCGGGGCAGTCTCGGCGCGGCGATCTCAGGACGGAGCGCCCTCGGCCGCGGGGGTGAGCATCCGGAAGCCGACCGCGAGGACGCGGCCGTCGTCGACGCCGACCAGGCCGCCGAAGCGGAGCTTCTCCGCGAGGACGCCCTCCCCCACCTCGCCGTCGCGGGCCTCGTAGGCCACCCGCTGGCCAGCCTGCAGCGAGGCGAAGACGCAGGCGTCGGCGGAGACCCGCGCGAGGCTCGGGTCGTGCACCGGCTCGGTCTGGGCGAGGGGCGCGCGCACGATGCGGCCCGCGCCGACCCAGACGTCGCGGTGGGTGGGGCTCGCGTGGACGACGACCCCGACGCGCTCCTCGCGCGGGCCGCGCACGCGGACGGTCTCGCCGATCTGGGGGCCGCCCTCCCACGGGCCGCCCAGCGCGCGGCGCGCCTCGTCGAGGGTGGGCGGGCCCGAGGCGAAGCCCGGCAGGACGGGCAGGCGGCGGTCGCGGTCGGTCACTCGTGAGGCTCGCCGGAGAGGAGGGCCTCGAGGCCGGGGTGCGGCGCGTCGAGCTCGACCGCGAGGCGGTGGCGCCAGGGGGCCTCGCCGTGGGGCTCGACCCGGACGACCCGGGCGCCGAGCGCGCGGTCCTCGGGCTCGCCCTCGACGCGGAAGCGCAGGGTGAGGCGCGCGCCGACCGCGAGCGGGCCGGGCGCGGCGAGGAGCAGGCCCGCGCTGCTCACGTCGAACGTGATCGCCGTGCCCTCGTGGCCGTCCTCGGTGACCACGGTGACCGGGTGCCAGACCCGGTGGCGCTCGCCGCGTCGTCGCTCCTCCACGGGGGGATCGTACGACCGCGGGCGCGTCGCTGGCAACGCGCGCGGCGCGCCGCGGCCCGGATCGCGTGACACGCCGGCTCGCGATGGCTAAGCCCCGGCGGTGTCGACGCGCGCGCACCCGCGGCGAGGATCGACGGTCGCGGCCGGGTTGGCCCTCGCGACCGTGACGCTGCTCGCGTGCGGAGGGCCCGCGCCGGTCGCGCGCCGGACCAACGTGCGGCTCCCCGCCGCGGTCGACGGGGTTCCGTCCCCGCGCGCCAACCGGAACGCGCCGCCCCCGGCGCCGAGCGGGCCGGAGCCCGTGCCGAGCATCGTCCTCTGGTGCAGCCAGCCGGCTGGCCCGGCGTGCACCGCGGCCCAGGGCGAGCTCGGGCTCTCGCCCACCCCGGCCGAGGCGGTGCCTCTGGCGATGCTCTCGACCGCGCGCGACCTCGACGACGACTGCAGCGACCCCGAGCTGGCCGAGCTGCTCCAGCGGATCGCGGCCGCGCTCGGCGTGCAGAGCGGGCAGACCGCCGACCAGGTCGGGACCATCGGCGACCCCGGGCTCATCGCGGACGTCGACTCGGGCGGCGGCTGCGTCAACGTCGCTCGCCCGGGGGATCCGACGGCCAAGGTCCAGGCGGTCGTGGTGGGCGGCGGGGCCCGCTTCCTGGTGAGGGTGTGGGAGATCGGCGAGGTCTGACCGCGGCCGAGGCTCCGTATGAAGAAGCGTGACGCGGGCTGGCCACCTCCGAGCGCAGGGACCACAGTCGACGCCGTGGCGTCCGTAACCGTCCCCCGAGCCCCCGCCGATCCGGCGGACGCGGCTCCTCGTCGCCGCGGGCTGCGCGGGCTCGGTCGCCTCGCGAGCGTGATCGGCCCCCACAAGGGCCGCTTCGCGATCGCGACGGTGGCGCTGTTCCTGGGCTCGGGGATCGGGCTGCTCTACCCGCAGGTCGTCCGCTACGCGATCGACGAGGGCGTCTCCGGCGTCGCGCTCGACCGCATCGCGCTCGGGCTGATGGCGATCTTCGTGGTGCACGCGGGCATGACCTGGATGCGCCACTACCAGATGTCCTGGCTGGGCCAGCGCGCGGTGGCGGAGCTGCGGAGGCGGGTCTTCTCGCGGCTGCTCGGGCTCGAGCCGGCGTGGTTCCACTCGCGCAGCACGGGCGAGCTGGTCGGGCGCCTCGCGTCCGACGTGACGGTGGTCGAGGGCGTGGTCGGGACGGAGATCTCGATGGCGCTGCGCAACGCGGTGCAGCTCGCCGGCGGCCTCGGGCTGCTCCTCTACGAGGACGCCAAGCTGACGGCGGTGACGCTCCTCGTGGTGCCGCCGCTGGCGGTCGGGGTGGTGCTCATCGGGCGCAAGATCCGCGCGCGCTCCAAGTCGGTCCAGGACCGGCTCGCGGAGGCGAGCGCCCGGGTGCAGGAGGCGGTCGGCGCGATCGAGACGGTCCAGGCGTTCCACCGCGAGGACGACGAGGCGGCGCGCTACGCGGGCGGGGTCGAGGCGGCGTTCGAGGCCGCGCGCCGGCTCGCGGTGTGGCGCGGGCTCTTCATGGCGTCGGCGACCTTCGCCGGCTTCAGCGCGATCGCGATCATCCTCTGGGTCGGCGGCAACGCGGTCGCGAGCGGCGAGATGACCGGCGGCTCGCTCGCCGCGTTCATGCTCTACACGACGATCGTCGCCATCGCGCTCGGCTCGCTCGCGGGGCTCTGGAGCGGCCTCCAGCGCGCGGCCGGCGCGACCGAGCGGCTGTTCGAGATCATCGACACGGTCCCCGAGATCCGCGACCCGGCCGACCCGGAGCCGCTCCCCGCCGGCGGCGGCGAGGTGCGCTTCGAGCGGCTGACGCACCGCTACCCGACGCGCCCCGACGTCACCGTGCTCGACGACGTCGACCTCACGATCGCGCCGGGCGAGACGGTCGCGCTCGTGGGCCGGAGCGGCGCGGGCAAGAGCACGCTGGTGAAGCTGCTGCCGCGCTTCTTCGATCCGACGCGCGGGCGGGTGCGCCTCGACGGCGTGCCGATCGATCGGCTGCGGCTCGACGAGCTGCGCGGGGCGATCGCGACGGTGGCGCAGGAGCCGGCCCTGTTCAGCGGGACGGTGGCCGAGAACATCGCCTACGGGCGGGCCGACGCGACGCGCGCGGAGATCGAGCGGGCGGCGGCGGACGCGGCGATCGACGAGACGATCCGCGGGCTGCCCGACGGCTACGACACCGAGGTGGGCGAGCGCGGCGTGCAGCTTTCGGGCGGGCAGCGGCAGCGCGTGGCGATCGCGCGGGCGCTGCTCGCGGACCCGCGCCTCCTGATCCTGGACGAGGCGACGAGCCACCTCGACGCGGAGAACGAGGCCGCGATCCAGACCGCCCTCGACAAGCTCCTCGCCGGCCGCACCGCGATCGTCATCGCACACCGGCTCAGCACGATCCGCAAGGCCGACCGCATCGTGGTGCTCGATCGCGGGCGGGTGGTCGAGTCGGGCACCCACGAGGCGCTGATGGAGCGCGGCGGGCTGTACCGGCACCTGGTCGAGCTGTCGCTCCTCGACGAGCGGCAGAATGCGCCGCCCGAGGCGCGCGTCTGACGAGACGTGCGATGCTTCGCGGGCCGCCGCCTGCGCGCGGTCGAGGCCCGGGATGGAAGGGATAGAGTCGCCCATGCGATCACGCTTGCTTGTCACGTCGCTCCTGCTCGCCGCGTTGAGCGGCGCCTCGGCGCTCGGCTGCTCGAGCGCCCAGGAGGAGCCGCCGCCTCCCTCGGCCGAGGCCACCGCGGGGGACGAAGAGGTCGCGCCCGAGGTGCCCACCGGGCCGCCCCAGAGCTACGTCGCCGACGACTACACGGTCGTGATGCGCCTCGACATGGAGCGCGTGCGCGCGTCGAGCCTCGCGGGCGAGATCGGCGCGCAGGTGCGGTCCTACGAGACGTGGCGCGAGCTGCTCGGCGCGAGCGGCATCGACCCGATCCGCGACTTCGACCGGGTGATCGCGACCGCGCCGACGTCGGTGGTCGGCGAGTCGATCCTGTTCGTCCGCCACCACCTGGGCCGCGCCGGGATCCGCGACGCGGTGCTCCGCATGTCGGTCGATCGCGGGCAGCGCCCCGAGTGGCGCGAGGTCGACGGCTTCGAGGTCGTCGACTGGCCGGCGGACACCGACCCACCGCGGATCGTGGTCCTCACCTCGGAGAGCGAGCTGGTGATGACGACGCCGGGCCTGCTCGAGCGGGCGATCGCGGTCGCCCACGACCACCGGCTGCGCCGCGAGGCGGACGAGGCGATCGAGCCGGCCCTCGCGCTCGAGGAGCTGACCATCGCGACGGTCGCGGTCTCCGAGCTGACCGAGCGGACGCGCTCGCGCATCCAGCACCCGCCGCGCTCGCTCGACGTGGAGCTCTCGGACGACGCGACCGAGCAGGGCCGGGTCCACCTCCATGGCTCCGGGCGCTACGACGACGCGGCGTCGGCCGAGGCCGCGCGGGCCTACTTCTCCGAACAGCGCGACTTCTACGCGGGTCAGATGCTGGTGCGCGCGGTGGGCCTGGACGGGCCGCTGCGGGACGCGGAGATCACCGCGGAGGGCGACGTGCTCGAGGTGCGCGCCAGCTTCACCGAGGAGGAGATCCAGCGGGTCTTCGGGCTCCTCGCGGCGATGCAGCAGTTCACGCAGTAACGCTGTTGGTCTACCCTGACGCTGGATGCGAGACTCGGCGTGGTTGGCTCTGTGGTTCGCGGCGCTGGGGCTCACGGCTCCGTGGCTCGTGGCCTGCGGCGGCGGGGAGTCGGCGCTCGTCGTGAACCTCCGGACGGATCTGCGGCCCGGGCAGGAGCTCACCGCGGTCCAGACCGAGGTGGTCGACGCGGCCGGCGCGCGGCACACGGACACGATCGTCCTGAGTCCGAGCGCGGACACCCTCGGGGGCGTCCGGGTCGCCGACTTCGAGGTCGCGCGCGGGCGGGCCGAGGTCCGCGTCACGCTGATCGGCCTGGACGGACGCCCGCTCATCGACCGCGGGACGATCGCGCAGGTGAGCGACGCGACGAGCGTGCTGCTCGTCATCAACAGCGACTGCCTCGGCGTGCTGTGCGGCGGCGAGACGCCGGAGTGCCAGGGCGGCGTCTGCGTGGCGGTCGAGTGCGGGCCGGAGAACCCCGAGGCCTGCGCGCCGGACGCGGTCTGCCAGGACGACACGGACTGCATGGCGCCAAGCGCGCCCTGCGCTCGGGCCGTCTGCCGCGAAGCGTTCTGCGTGTCGGTGGCCGACGACGCGATGTGCGCGGCGAGCGAGTTCTGCTCGGTCGCGCAGGGCTGCCTCCCCTCGCCGCTCGACGACGCCGGCGCGCCGGACGCCGGCGGGCCCGACGCGGGGCCGATCGACGCGGGCCCGGACAACGGGGCGGGCGACGACGCGGGGATGCCCGACGCCGGCCCCGGCGGCTGCCCGCTCACCCCCGACGCGATCCTCGCGCTCCCCACCAACAGCTCGTTGCCCCCCGGCTGGACCTGCGCGTCCTGCGGCGACACGAGCATCCTCCGCGACCGCTTCCCGCGGGCCAGCGACGTCGCGGGAGGCACCGGCGGCGCCGAGCGGCACAGCCACATGTTCATGACCGGCGCGGCGGCGCCGAACACCGCGGACGTCACGCGCGTGCTCGCGACGGGCCCTTCGCCGGCCTCGGTGGCCGAGCTCGGGCACACCCACGCGGCGGTGAGCGGGGTGTCCGACCCCACCCCCCACCTGCCGCCCTACGTCAACGTGCTCTTCGTCCGCCCCGACGCGACGACGTTGGCCGTCCCCGCGAGCGCGGTGCTCCTGTTCGACGCCGATGTGCCACCCGGGCTCGTGCTGGCGGACCCGTTGAACGA
>JAUHXR010000428.1 GCA_030426845.1 Polyangia bacterium
ACATGCACCGCGCCTACCTCCGCCAGCTCGACCCCGACCTCGTGGTGCTCGCCTACGGCACCAACGAGAGCGGCGACGACGGCCACCCCATCGAGGACTACGAGGCCGAGCTCCGCGCGGTCGTCGCCCGCGTCCGCGGCACGGTCCCCGAGGCGGCCTGCATGCTCATCGGCCCGTCCGACCGCCCCATGCGCGGCGAGGGCGGCGAGATGGTCGACCGCCCGCGGACCACCGAGGTCAACGACGTCCAGCGCCGCGTCTCGCGCGACATGGGCTGCGTCTACTTCGACCTCGTCGCCTTCGGTGGCGGCCCGCTCTCCATGCTCCAGTGGGCGCACACCGCGCCGGCGTTCGCGCAGCGCGACTACGTGCACTTCACCGGCCGCGGCTACCACCGGCTGGGCGACGTGCTCACGGATCGGCTGCTCGGCGGCCTCGACGACTGAGCGGGGTCCTGCTGGTTGAGGCGGTGCGCCTGCGGGCGCATCGCTCCTCGAGACTCCTCCGGGGTTCCCTCGTCCTGCCGCGCCACGCAGGCGCGCCCTCGCAACCGCGATCCATCCAACCGCGATCCATCCCGGTCGATTCTTCGACGGGCTGCTAAGGCGCCCGCCGCGCCAACGATCGGATCGTCCGCCTGGGGTGGGGTCATGAGGAGCCGCACGCGCGGCCGGGGAGGAGCGGCCTGCCGCTACGTATCCTCCCCCATGGACCCGGTTGTGCATCTTGAGTCCGCCGCTTCTCCCCAGGCGTGGCTCGCGTTCTGCCAGGCCGTCGGCTCAGACGGCCAGCTCGACGGGGCCGCCCTCGAGCAAGCCCGCGACACGCTCTCCGCGTGGCCTTGGGAGGCCGTCCGGCAGGCGCCTCCTGAGTGGCTCGCCGCGGCCGCCGCTGGGCGACCGTGTCCGGCCCTGGACCTGTGCACGTCGGTTCTGCTGACGGGTCGTGACGACCCGACGAAGCTGGCGGCGCTGTTCGCGCAGGACTGGGTGAAGGGCCTCGTGGGGGTCGACTTCCAGGGCGTTCGGGTTCCTCACGAAGCCCTCGAGCCACTCGTTCGCAACGCCCGCGGGCTGCGAATGCTCTTCGCGAGCCAGTGCGAGATTGGGGACGCGCACGTCGCGGCGATCGTCGCTCACGCCCCCGAGTCGCTCGTCGCGCTCGGGCTGCAGGGCAACCGCGTCTCCGACGCGGGCGCGCTCCGCCTCACCGAGGCCTCCTTTCCGGCGCTCACCACGCTCGTTCTCGGGATGAACGCCCTGGGGCCGGGCGGCGCGCGGGCGTTGCTCGGCGCCACGAACCTGCCCCAGCTCCAGCAGCTCGGAGTGCACGCGCAGCGGACCCAGACGGCGACCCTGTCGTGGGGGAAGGCGCTCGCGGACGTGGCGATCATGCCCTCGCTCGTGGGCTTGGACCTCGGCTTCAACGGGATCGGGGCCAACGGTCTCAAGGCGCTCGCCGCCAACTCGAGCGCGGCTCGTCTTCAGATCCTGTCCTTGCGTCACAGCAAGCTGGGGCCCAAGTCGGGCGCGCTTCTGACCGACCGGAGCGTCTTGCCCGGGCTGATCGAGCTGAAGCTCGACGGGAACAAGCTCGGGGCGGACGTCGCGAAGTCGATCTACGAGGCGCGGCCGGACGTCAACATCGAGTTCGACGAGCGGGACCGCTTCCAGGTCGATCCGGCGGCGGCTCTGATGAACCAGTTCCAGGGCCTGATGCAGCTCCTCGCGCGACGCGGCTGAGGGATAGGTGTGTCGCGACGCCGATCCGAGGTGGTCGGTTCGCGCCCCGAGCGCCGCAGCCCGCCCCCGGCCGCTGCCACCTGCGAAGCACGAAGAGAGCGAGCAGGCCCACGCACCACATCCCTCCCGAGCTCCCGGCTCCGCGCGAGCGCACCGCGCAGCCGAGTCCTCCCGCCTCGACGTCGAGGGTGAGCCGCTGCTCGGTGGTGTGCCGCCCGTCGTCCGCGGTGAGCGCGAGGACGTAGCGGCCGGCGTCGGTGAAGCGCGCCTCGGGGCGCGGGCTCGTCGGGTCGGAGAGGTCGACGTCGCCCGGCCCGTCGACCGTCCGCCACGTGAGCGCGGGCTCGCCCTCGTCGAACACCTCCGCCTCGAGCGCGGCGAAGAGCGGGGCCCGTTCGGTGGTTCGCAAGACGACCTGCGGGGGATCGTCGCGCACCGCGGTGAGGGTGACGGTCTCGCGGGTGGTGTGCTCGCCGTCGCTCGCCGCGAGGGTCAGCGCGAAGCGGCCGGGGCGGGGCAGGGTGACCTCGGCCTCGGGGCGGCTCGCGTGGCGGATCGTGACGTCGGGCGCGTCCGCGCTCCAGGTGACGAGCAGGCGCTCGGGCGGGCCGTCGTCTTCGGCCGAGCCCTGGAGGGTCACCCGCTCGTCGACGAGTACCTCGCGGTCCGCGCCGACCTCGACCTCGGGAGTCGCGTTGTCGAGCGCGAGCTGGCCGAAGCCCGCGATGAGGGGGTTGTCCGGGTAGTGGTAGTAGCGCTCGCGGCTCACCGCGCCGTTCACGTTGCCCTCCACCGTGTAGAGCGTGGTGCCCCGCACCTCGACCACGAGGCCCGCGTGGCCGCCGCGCTCGGTGGGGAAGCGCACGAAGTCTCCGGGCTCGGGCGCGTAGCCGTCGCCGCGCGGGTGGAACAGGCCGCGGCGCTCGAACCAGCGGGCGAGCACGTGGTTGTTGGTCAGCAGCCAGCCGCCCATCGCCCCGCCGTCGAAGGGGACCCCGGCCTGGCGGTAGACCCACGAGACGAAGTCGGCGCACCACCACTCGCCGTCCGCGAGGTAGTCGGTGAGCGCGTCGTCCTCGTGGCGCACCTGGTGCCGCTTGCGCCCGACCTGCGCTTCGGCGAGCGACGCGACCCGCTCGCCGATCCCTGGCGCCCGCCGCGCCCGCAGCGGGTCCGCGCCCCCCTCGACCGCGACGCAGGTCAGGCCGACCGCCGCCTGTCCCTCTTCGCAGAGGCACGCCGCGATCCCGCGCTCCGCGAAGCACTCCCCGCGCGCCGAGCAGGTCTCGCCGGCGCAGGGATCGTCCTGCGCGGAGGCCGGCGCGGCGAGCAGCGTGAGGGTGAGAGCGATCGAGAGCCGGCGCACCCGCTCAACGTAGCGTCGCGGGGTTCATCCATCCCGTCGCGCCCCGCGGTCGACCGACCGCGCCCCGCGCCTCGCGGAGCGCACCCGCCGCGGCGAGACCCTCGCCCCTCGCCCCGAGCCGCCGGCCCGGCGGACGTGGTCGGCCGACCCGGGTGGCGCGCCGACTGGCCCCGGCCGGCCGTGGATGGACCCGGGCGACGCGTCGACCGACCCGGGCGGCGCACAGACCCACCCCGGCGGCACGCCGACGCGTCCGAGCACGGATCGAGGTCGTCGGACCCGAGGGTCGCATCGCCCGAGCCGAGGGTCCGACCGTCCGAGCCGAGGGTCCGACCGCCCGAGCCGCGGGCGCGTCACGACGCCCCTCGGGTGCGTCGGCGAGGCCGCTCGGGTCCATCCCCCGGACCCTCGGGTGCGTCCTCGGGACCCTCGGGTGCGTCCTCGGGACCCTCGGGTGCGTCCTCGGGACCCTCGGGTGCATCGCCCGGACCCTCGGTTTCACCCCGCGACCCGGCCGCGCGGCGTCCCCGGAGCCCGCGCCGACGTCATCAGCCGCGCTACTGGCGGCCGAGGAAGTCGACGAAGCCCTTGAGGAGGGCCTTGTAGAGCATGTTGCCGATCACCTGGTAGCCGGCCGGGGTGGCGTGGCGGTAGTCGCCGAACGCGAGGCGCGGCTGCTCGCGGAACCAGGCGCGCATCGAGCCCTCGCCGCCCATCGCGGCGTAGGTGTCGAAGAAGGCGCAGCCCTCGGCCGCGGCCGCGCGGCGCTCCGCCTCGACGATGATCGGCACGTTCTCGATCGTCCGGACGCCGCCGCGCTCGTCGCGGCGCGCCTGGTCGAGCGGGGCCATGATCAGGCAGGCCGCCTCGGGGCGCGCGCGGCGGACCATGCGTGCGACCTGGCGGAAGTCGTCCTCGAACTGCTCCGGCGTGCGGCGGTCGTCCGCGTCGTTGCCGCCGAACGCGAGCACGATGAGGTTGGTCTGCCGGTGCGCGTGCTGCCGCGCGAAGTGCGCCCGGTCCATCCCGAGCATCCGCCGCGCGCGGGCGCCGACCATGCCGAGGGAGTCGTAGACGACGCCCGGCCCGTCGCGCTCGAGCACCATGCCGTAGAGCCGGCTCTCCCCGCCGCCGAGCGCGCGCAGCTCGAGCCGGTGCGGGCCGTCGGGGACCTCGACCGCGTGCCAGCCGTCGGTCGTCGCGTCCCCCCGCGTGTTCACCTCGACCCGCTCGCCGTCGTCCACCTGCAGGTCGACCCGGCCGCCGCGCGGGTGCGTTTGGTACCAGAGCTCGAAGCGCGAGACGCTCCGCCCGACCGGCCCGCGGTCGGTCGTCTCGAAGCGCGCGGTCGGCCCGGTCACCGCCCGGTACTCCACCCCGCCGTAGCCGTAGAGGTGCGAGCTGAGGCCCGCGCGGACGAGCTGGTTGAGGCGCCAGCCGTCGCTCGCCGAGTGGCGGATGTCCTGGTGGCGGTAGGGCATCGTGCCCCGCGCGATGAGGACGAAGCCGTGCCCCGCGTCGCCGAAGCGCTGCTGGAGCCGGCGCCGCAGGGTCACGGTGATCCCGTCGCCCGCGATCGACGAGTCGCCGTAGTGCGCGACCCGCGTGATCGCCCCCGCCTCGCGCTCGGCGGTGCGGAGCAGGGCCTCGTAGAACGGGCGCATCGCGCGGCCGTTCGGGTCCTCGAGCTCGCGGACGAGGCCCTCGAGCTCGCTCGGGTCGATGCGGATCCGCGGGCCGTCCGCGTCGCCCTCGCCCTCGCGCCCCGGCGCGGGCGGCGGGGTGTCTGCCAGGTCGTCGCCGAGGTTGCTCGCGAGGGCCGAGTCGAGGGTCGACGCGGCGGGCGCGGCGGCGGAGCTCGCGGCCACCGCGCCGCCGGTCGCGATCGCCATCGCGTCCTCGCGGCGCTCCGGGTCGAACATCCGCGCGACCGGGATCCCGTCGCCGGGGGCCCACACGGTGAGGCTCGTCATCTCGGCCGACGCGTAGGGGACGCCCATGCACGCGAGGACGACCAGGGTGACGACCAGCAGGTGCGTCAGGCCGCGGCCGGTCTCGGGGCCGTCGGCCGAGCTGTCGTCGACGCCGTCACGCTCGGCCTCGAGCGTCCCCTCGTCCTCGGCCCCCAGCAGCTCGTCGTCTTCGGCCAATCGTCCCTCGGTCGCCCGGTCCGCGGCGGGTCGGCGGATCAGAACTGGAAGTAGATGTACGGCACCACCTCGTGGGTGGCGAACACCGCGATCACCAAGAGGGCGCCCACCAAGACGAGGCCCTGAGCCCAAGCCGGCAGTTGGACGAAGCGCGCGCGCATCCATTCCAACTGCGACCGCGGAACGTAGTGCAAGAAGAACCCGAGCACCAGAACGCGCCACACGTCGTCGGAGACCTGGGCCGTCGACCAGGTGTCGCTGAGCAGCCGGTCGACCACGTCGCCCGCGTTGTCGAGGCTCGTCGCGCGGAAGAGGATGCGCGAGAACACGACGAACTGGAGCGTGCCGACGACCTTGAGGATGTTGAGCCACTTCGGATCCGGTCGCGTCCAGCCGAGCTCCTTGCGGATCGTCCCCCACGCCCGCGTGCCCATCACCGCGAGGGCCTGGAGGTTGCCGTAGATCACGAACGTCCAGCTCGCGCCGTGCCAGAGCCCGATGAGGAAGAGGGTGAGCCAGAGGTTGACGTAGGTGCGGACCGGGCCGGCGCGCGAGCCGCCGAGGGGGAAGTAGAGGTAGTCGCGCAGCCAGGAGCTGAGCGTCATGTGCCAGCGCCGCCAGAACTCGGCCACGTTGGTGGCTTGATAGGGGCGGTCGAAGTTCTCGGGCAGCTCGAGGCCGAAGAGGATCGCCGAGCCGCGGGCCACGTCGGTGTAGCCGCTGAAGTCGGCGTAGATCTGGAGCGTGAAGCCGTAGAGGCCGATCGCGACCTCGCTCGCGGTGAACGCGGCCGGGTCGTCGAACACGCGGTCGACGAGGTTCACGCTGATGAAGTCGGCGAAGACGACCTTCTTCACCACGCCGAGCGCGATGAGGAACAGCGCGCGGCCGACCTTCTCGCGGCTGAGGCTCGGGCGCCGCTCGAGCTGGGGGAGGAACTCGGCCGCGCGCACGATCGGGCCGGCCACGAGCTGGGGGAAGAAGGTGACGTAGAACGCGAACTTGAGCGGGCTCTTCACCGGCTCGATGCGGCGCCGGTAGATGTCGACCGTGTAGCTGAGGGTCTGGAACGTGTAGAAGCTGATGCCGACCGGCAGCAGGACGTCGAGGTAAGGCGTCTCGACCTCCACGCCGAAGAGCGAGAGCACGTCGCCGGTCGCGGCGCTGAAGAAGTTGAAGTACTTGAAGAGCCCGAGGAGGCCGAGGTTGCCGGCGAGGCTCACCGCGAGCCATGCCTTGC
>JAUHXR010000049.1 GCA_030426845.1 Polyangia bacterium
GGCTACGACCCGGGCGCGATGGCGCGCGTGTTCCGCCACGCCGACCGCTACTCGTGGGACGGGGTCGTCGCGATCGCCGCGGCGCTCCGCGCCCGCGGGCCGAGCCCCGAGCACGAGCGCCTCCACGCGCGCGGCTTCGAGCTGCCGGTCTACGTGCTCACCGGCCTGCGGACCGACGCGCGCTTCGTCAATGAAGCTCACTTCTCCCAGGCGCGGATCCCCGAGGTCGACGCGTGGCGCCGCGCGCAGGAGGCGGAGCTCGCGCGCGACCCGCCCGCGTTCTTCCTGACGTTCAGCGACCGGCCCGACGACCTCGCGCGCCTGTCGAGCCGCGGCTACGAGGAGGTCGCCCGCTACAACATGTACGTGCTCCTCGAGCGCCCCGGCTCGCGCGTCCACGGGGCGGTCGCCGCTCGACACGAGCCCCGGGGCCGCGCCACGCTCGCCCGGTGCCGCGCTCCGTCGCCCTGATCGCGCTCCTCACGCTCGCCGCCTGCGGCGCGAGCTCGGGCGCGAGCGCGCCGCCCGCCGAGGACCGCTCGCTCGGCTGGCTCGCCGGGACGTGGCGCGCGCCGAGCGAGGGCGGGTGGACCGAGGAGGCGTGGGCGATCGACGGAGACGGGCTCCTCGGGCTCAACCGGACGCTCGACGCCGAGGGCCGGGTCACCCACCACGAGCTGCTCCGGGTCGACGCGGCCGGGTACGTGGCCGCGCCGGCGGGCCAGGCGGTGACCCGCTTCGGCTGGGACGCGCGCGCCGACGCGAGCGCCCGCTTCGCCAACCCGGCGCACGACTTCCCGCGGTGGATCGCCTACCGCCGTGACGGCGCGTCCCTGGTCGCTTCGATCGGCGGCGAGACGCGTGAGCCGGCGGCGAGCTGGACCTTTGCGCGGGTCGGGGAGCCGCCGGCGCGCGCCGAGGCGCGGGCGCGCGCGTGCCGCGAGGGTGACGGGCTGCGGGTCCGGCTCGAGGGCTGCGGCTGCACGCCGACGCTGCGCTGCGCGGCGCTCGGCGGCGCGCTCGTCGTGGCCGTCACCGATCGCACCTGCGACGCGTGCGTCGCGATCGAAGGCGTCTGCCACGCGCCGACCGAGCTCGGCCCGGCCGCGGGCTGCGACGAGGTGCCGGCGCGCGTCCTCACGCGCCTGATCGACTGAGCTCCTCGCGCAGCGCGCCGAGGAAGCGGTCCACTTCGCCCTCGGCGTTGTAGTGGACGAGGCTCGCGCGCAGCACGCCGTCCTCCGGGTCGACGCCGAGCGCGCCCATCGCCTGGCGCGCGTAGAAGTGCCCGGCGCGGATCGCGACCCCGCGGGCCCCGAGCGCTTCGGCGATCGGCCCGGACGCGCGGCCTTCGGCCACGAACGTCACGGTGGGGACGCGGAGGGCGCGGTCGGGCGCGGGGCAGCCGAAGATCCTCACCCCTTCGATCGCGGCCAGCCCCTCGAGCAGCCGCGCCGCGAGGCGCGCTTCGTGGTCCGCGATCCGCGCGAAGGCTCCCTCGAGCGTCCCCGCGCCGCCGTGGTGCGCGTCGAGCGCGGTGAGGTAGTCGACGATCCCGGGGAGGCAGGCCGCGAGCTCGTGGCTCACGTTGCCCGGCATCAGCTCGTACATCCCCGTCCCGGCGAGGAACGCGTGGTTCTGGTTCGAGAGCTCCGCGCGCAGCTCGTCACCTACGTAGAGGGCGCCGAGGTGCGGGCCGTAGATCTTGTAGAGGCTGCACGCGTAGGCGTCGGCGCCGATCGCCTGCACGTCGACCCGGCGGTGCGGGCCGAAGGCGACCCCGTCCACCACCGCGCGCGCGCCCGCGTCGTGGATCCGCGCGACCAGCCCGGCCGCGTCGTGGATCGTCCCGACCACGTTGGCGCAGTGCGTGAACGCGACGAGGCGGGTCCGGCTCGTCAGCGCCGCGTCCAGGCCCTCGGCCGTCAGCGCGTGCGCGTCGCGGTCGAGCTTCCACTCGCGGATCGTCGCGCCGCGCGCCGCGGCCATCCGGATCCAGGCGCCGCGGTTGGACTCGTGATCGACCTCGGTGATCACGACCTCGTCGCCCTCACGGATCGCGCCGGCGACCGCGTGGCTCAGGATGTAGAACGCCATGGTCGTGGACGCGCTCAGGGCGACCGAGCCCTCCGGCGCGCCGAGCAGCGCCTCGGCCGCGCGCTTGCCCGCGTCGACGAGCGCGGTGGCGCGCGCGCTCCGCGGGTAGGCGGCCCCGAGCTGCACCATCTCGTCTGCGAGGTAGCGGTGGGCGCGGTCCACCACCGCCCGGGCGGGCAGGCTGCCGCCGGCGTTCTCGAAGAACACGAGGTCGTCGTCGAGGCCCGGGAACTGCCGGCGTACCCATTCGAGGTCGAGCGTCATGCGCGGAGCATACGCTCGGGGCGGGGTCGATTGATCCGGCGCACCCACTCGCTATCCTGAAGACGCCTGCCTTGGTTCGGTTGGGGCGCGTGCGGTAGGGGCGCCGATGATTGACTTTCGACGTTGTGACGAGTGCGGGGCTCACTACGCCCGCGACCTGGACAGCTGCTTCAGCTGCGGGCGGTTCGGGGAGCGTCCCCGCGAGCTGTTCGGTGGGCGGCGCCTCCCGGCGACGGGCGGCCTCCCGACCCTCGCGGTGGTCCTCGCCTTCTTCGTGCCGAGCCCCTGGGAGCCGGTGGTCGTCGGCGCCGGCTTCGCGCCGCTGCTCGTCGCCCTCGCCTGGACCGCGTGGCGGCGGGGGCAGCGCGATCCGGCGAGCTTCCGCGCCCGCATCGCCGAGCTGCAGCGCCGGCTCGAGGAGGTGGAGCGCGATCTCGCGCACACCGACCAGCGCGTGATCGCGGCGACCGAGGACCTCGACGTGGAGACCCGGCCGCGCGCGGCCGCGACGCTGACGCGGGAGCTCGACCAGGACCGGCGCCTCCGCCGCGCGCAGCGCCGCCTCGTGCGCCAGCTCGAGCGCCGCCTCGAGCAGCTCGAGATCGAGCGCTTCCGCGCCGAGCTCCGCTTCTTCGAGCGCTGCCGGGACGCCCGGCTCGACGATCCCGCGCTCGCGGACGAGCTCGCCCGCACGATCGACGAGCTCGAGGCGCACCTTGGGGACACCATGACCGACGCCTGGGCGATCGCGCTCGAGGAGGCGTGGCTGCTCCAGCGGCAGATGTCCCGCGGCGTCCAGCGCCTCCGCGCGGCGGTGCGCCTCGACCCGCTCGCCCACGCCGACCTCGCGGGCGAGGTGGCGAACGACGTCTCGTCCGACGAGGGCGAGCTCGACGACCAGGTCGACCAGCACCTCGAGCGCATCGCGCGGGGGTTCGCCGCGGTCGAGGAGCTCGCGTCGGAGCTGGTCGGCGACCCCGACGCGAGCGGGCCGCGCGTGCGGGTGGACGACGAGGTGCTCGCCGCGCTGGACGAGGCGGAGATCGAGCTCGAGGTGGAGCCGGATCGCGTCTCCGTCGACCGCGTTTGACCGGGGCCCCGCGTGCTACAAGTCGGCCATGATCGTCGACGCGTGGATCCAGCATCCCACCCCGTCGTTCCTCGCCGATCCGATGTTCGCGACGCTCCGGCGCTGGATGCGGATCGACGAGATCCCCGACGAGATCCCGATGGAGCTCACGCTGGCCGCGCTCGACGCGGCCGCGGTGGACGTGGCGCTCGTCAGCGCGTGGGTCGGGCCGCAGGGCGCCTTGATCTCGAACGACGAGGTGGCGGCGATGGTGGCGCGGGCGCCGGAGCGGCTGCGCGGCGTCGCCTCGGTCGACCTGCGCCGCCCGATGGAGGCGGTCCGCGAGCTGCGGCGCGCGGTGAAGGAGCTCGGCTTCGTCGGCCTGCGGATGCTCCCGTGGCTCTGGCAGCTCCCGCCCGACGACCGGCGCTACTATCCGCTCTACGCGGAGTGCGTCGAGCTGGGCGTGCCCTTCTGCCTGCAGGTCGGCCACGCGGGGCCGCTGCTGCCGTCGGAGCCGGGCCGGCCGATCCCCTACCTCGACCACGTCGCGTGCGACTTCCCGGAGCTGACGATCGTCGGCGGCCACATCGGCTACCCGTGGACCGAGGAGATGCTCGCGCTCGCGACCAAGTACGAGAACGTCTACATCGACACCTCGGCCTACAAGCCGAGCCGCTACCCCGACGCGCTCACGAAGTACCTGCGCGGGCGCGGCGCGTCCAAGGTGCTCTTCGGCAGCAACCACCCGATGATCGCGCCGGCGAGCTGCCTCGCGGAGGTGGACGCGCTCGGCCTGGGCGACGAGGCGCGCGCGGCCTTCCTCGGCGGCAACGCGGCGCGCGTGTTCGGCCTCGGATGAGCCGGGGCCGCCGGATCCTCGCGCGGGTGGGGCTCGCGGCGGGCGCGCTCGTCCTCGCGCTCGGGCTCGGGGAGGCGGCGCTGCGTGCGCAGATCGCGCTCGAGGACGCGCCCGGCGGCGACGACGACTGGTACACCCGCTACCGCCGGATGAACCAGACCCTCTACCGCCGGGCCGACGACCCCGCGCTGATCTACCGCCCGAGCGAGGGCGTGAGCGTCCCGATGGAGTACGGGCCGGCGCAGTTCAACGCGGCGGGCATGCGCGACACGGAGGAGCACGACCTCGACGCGCGCGGCCGGCGCCGGGTCGCCGTCGTCGGCGACAGCCTGGTGTGGGGCGAGTTCCTCCCGGTGGAGGACACGATCCCCCTGAGGCTCCGCGCGCGGCTCGGCGACGGCTGGGAGGTGCTGCCCTTCGGGGTGAGCGGCTACGACACCGCGCAGGAGGCCCGCTGGTACGAGGTGGCCGTCCGGCCGTACCATCCCGACGTCGTCGTCGTGGTCTTCTGCATGAACGACATGATGATCATGAGCGGCCCCTTCGAGCGCTTCGCGACCGAGGAGGAGCGCGCCCAGAAGGACCGCCAGGAGGCGATGGTCGCGCGGGTCGCGCCGGTGCGTCGGGAGACCCTCGACGACGTGCTCGCGCGCCGCGAGGACGAGGCGCCCTCGCGGTTGCTCGCGCGGGCCTTCGGCCTCTACGAGCGGTGGCGCTTCGACGACCGCTACGTGGACGAGTACCTGGTGGCGTTCGACGACGCGCCGTCGCGGGCGCGGAGCGACGCGGCGATCGCGCAGCTCGGCGCGGCGATCGCGGCCGACGGCGCGCGCGGGGTGTTCGTGATCTCGCCGGTGCTCGAGCGCTGGGACGACTACCGCTGGGGCGCGATCCGAGACCACGTGCGGGCGCGCGCGGCGGAGGCGGGCCTCGAGGTCGTCGACCCGCTCGAGGCGTGGCGTGGGTCCCGCTCGCCGGGCGACCTCCGCATCAGCGGGGACAACCTGCACTACGCGTCGGGCGGCTCCGAGGCGATGGCCGAGGTGATCGCGGGCGCGCTCGAGGGGGAGGGCCGGTGAGCGACGAGGTGCGAGCGGGCCGTCCCGAGGCGGCGGCGGCGATCTGGGACTGGCGCGGCGAGGGCGTCGACCGCGCGCAGCAGGCGCGCAAGGCCCGGCGCGGCGCGATCGTGCGGGCGCTGATCGGGGGCGCGGCCGGGGCGCTCTTCTTCTTCGCGCTCTCGCGCCCCGTGGTCGGCTCGATCGCGTGGGGCGTCTCGGGGCTCACGCTCGCCCTCGGCCTCGCCTCGCCGCTCGGCGCCTACGCGGCCCTCGATCGCCTCGTAACCGGGGCGGGCAAGCTCGTCGGCACGGCGCTCACGTGGCTGCTCCTCACGCCGGTCTACTTCTTTTTCTTCGCTCCGTTCGGCTGGCTCTTCAAGCGCGGCGCGCGCGACCCGATGAAGCGCGACCTCGAGCCGTCGCGCGAGAGCTACTGGCGCGAACGCGAGGGCGAGGACCGCCCGCTGGATCGGCCCTACTGATGCGCGTCCTCGGCCTCAGCTGCTGGTACCACGACTCGGCCGCCTGCCTGCTCGAGGACGGCCGCATCGTCGCCGCCGCCCAGGAGGAGCGCTTCACGCGCAAGAAGCACGACGACGGCTTCCCCGAGCGCGCGGTGCGCTACTGCCTCGCCGAGGCGGGCGAGGCGGTGGTCGACGCGGTCGCGTTCTACGACAAGCCCATCCTCAAGCTCCACCGTATCCTCGAGACCGGCTTCGCGGTCGCGCCGCGCGGGCTCCGCCCGTTCCTCACCGCGGTGCCGGTGTGGCTCAAGGACAAGCTCTGGATCGAGCCCAAGGTCATGGACGCGCTGGACGCGCTCGGGGTGAAGGCGCCGCCGGGCGGCGAGCTGAAGGTGCTCTTCCCCGAGCACCACCTGAGCCACGCCGCGAGCGCGTTCTACCCGAGCCCCTTCGAGGCGGCCGCGGTGATGACCCTCGACGGCGTCGGCGAGTGGGCGACCGGCACGATCGGCGACGGCGAGGGCCGCGCGCTCACGCTCCGGCGTCAGCTCGACTTCCCGCACAGCCTCGGGCTGCTCTACAGCGCGTTCACCTACTTCACCGGCTTCAAGGTCAACAGCGGCGAGTACAAGCTCATGGGCCTCGCGCCCTACGGCGAGGGGCGCTTCACGCAGACGATCCTCGAGCACCTCGTCGACCTCAAGGACGACGGGAGCTTCCGGCTCGACATGCGCTACTTCGGCTACCTCGACGACGTGGTGATGACGAACGCGCGCTTCGCCGCGCTCTTCGGGGGCCCGGCGCGCTCGCCCGAGGCGCCGATCACCAAGCGCGAGATGGACCTCGCCAAGTCGGTGCAGGAGGTGACCGAGGAGATCGTCGTCCGCTCGGCCCGCTACGCGCGCCGCGTCACCGGCAAGCCCCACCTCTGCATGGCGGGCGGGGTCGCGCTCAACTGCGTGGCCAACGGCAAGCTCCTGCGCGAGGGGATCTTCGACGACCTCTGGATCCAGCCGGCGGCGGGCGACGCGGGCGGCGCGGTGGGGGCGGCCTACGCGGCGTGGCACGGCGCGCTCGAGCGCCCGCGCGAGGCGAGCGGCAAGGACCGGATGCAGGGCGGCTACCTCGGGCCGGAGTTCGCGCCCGACCAGATCCGCGCGTTCCTCGACGCCCGCGGCTACCCCTACGTCGAGCACGCGGACGACGAGGCCTGGGCGGAGGCGGTGTCGGAGCTCCTCGCGACCGAGCGCGTGGTCGGCGTCTTCCAGGGCCGGATGGAGTTCGGCCCGCGCGCCCTCGGCAACCGCTCGATCGTCGGTGACCCGCGCTCGCCGCGGATGCAGTCGGTGATGAACCTCAAGATCAAGCAGCGCGAGAGCTTCCGCCCCTTCGCGCCGAGCGTCCTCGAGGAGCGGGCGTCCGACTTCTTCGACCTCGACCGGCCCTCGCCGTACATGCTGCTCGTCGCGCCGGTGCAGGAGTCGCGCTGCCGCCGCGACGACGACGACGGCGGCGGTGAGGACCTCATCGCCTGGGTGAACCGGGAGCGCAGCGACGTGCCCGCGATCACCCACGTCGACTACAGCGCGCGCGTCCAGACGGTGAGCCGCGAGACCAACCCGCGCTACCACCGGCTCATCGAGGCCTTCGAGCGCCGGACCGGCTTCGGGATCGTCGTCAACACGAGCTTCAACGTGCGGGGCGAGCCGATCGTCTGCACGCCCGAGGACGCGTACCGGTGCTTCATGGGCACGGAGATGGACGCGCTCTCCCTCGGGCCGTTCCTGTTGATGGCGGAGGAGCAGCCCGGCTTCGCGAACCGAGCTCAGTTCCAGCGCACCTTCGCCCCGGACTGAGCCGTCGCGCCAGGCTCGAACCGAGTGATGTGGACCCGCGCGCGGGGTACATTCCGCCCCATGAGTAGGAGGCTCGAGGCGAGCACGCCGATGCAGCTCGTCCGCGACGCCTGGTACGCGGTCCTCTCGTCGCGCGAGCTGGGCGACCGCCCGATCGCGCGCCGGCGGCTCGGCCTCGACCTCGTGTTCTGGCGCGCGGGCGCGGGGCGCGTCGGCGTGGCCGAGGACCGCTGCCCGCACCGCCGGGTCGCGCTCTCCGCGGGGCGGGTCTCGGGCGGCTGCGTGGAGTGCCCGTTCCACGGCTTCACCTTCGACGCCGACGGCGCGTGCCGCTCCATCCCGGCTCACCCCGACCGGCGCGTTCCCCGCGCGATGCGCCTCCACGCGCTCGAGGCCCGCGAGGCGCACGGCCTCGTCTGGATCTGGACGGGGCCCGCGCCCGCGCCCGACGCGCCGATCCCGTTCTTCGCGTTCGACGGCGCGAGCTGCGCGGGGAGCGAGCTCGCCGTCCCGGTCGACACGCACTACACGGTGGGCGTCGAGAACCAGCTCGACTTCGCGCACCTCGCGTTCGTGCACCGCACGACGATCGGCCGCTTCGTCGCGCCCGGTGAGGTCTCCGTCGAGCTCGAGCACGAGGGCGATCGCCTCCGGGCGTGGCGCACGGGCGCGTCGGGCGCGGTCGAGCTGCTCGGCCCGAACATCTGGCGCCTCGACCTCGGCCGCAGCTGGCAGTTCCTCGCCTTCGCGCCCGTGGACGAGGGGCGGATGGTCTACTACGTCCGCAGCTACCAGCGCGCCGTCACCCTGCCCGGGCTCGACTGGCTCTACGGCCGCCTCGGGCGCGTCTCCACGCGCTTCATCCTCCAGCAGGACATCCGCGTCGTGGAGACGATCCCCCGCGGAGAGACGCGGCTGTCCGGGCTGGGCGAGGTGCTGGTGCCGAGCGACGCGGCGATCATCGCGTACCGCCGCTGGCGCGAGGCGCGGCGCGCGCCGTTCGCGCCGTTCGGCGGCGACGATCGGGAGCCGAGCCGTGAGGCCGAGGGCGCGTCTACTGACCCGGCCGCGTCTCGATCGTGAGCGTGTAGCTGCCCCGATCGGTCCCGTAGGCGCAGGCGTAGACGGTGTACCCGCCGGCCATCTCGACGTCGGTGTCGATGCGCGCGTTGAGGCCGTCGCTGTCGTCGTTGGTCGCGACGTCGTCGATCTTGGTCAAGTACAGGTAGTTGTCGAACTCGCTCGTCATCGCCGTGTTGATGTGCCAGCCCCGGCCGAGCTGCACCTCGTAGGCGTCGCAGACGCGGCCGCCGTGCTCGGTGTCCCCGTCGGCGATGTCGCCGGTGTGGGTCTCGTTGACCGGGCTGTAGTCACCGCCGCCGCACGCGCCGAGCGTGAGGAGCGCGAGGATGATCGCAACGTGCTTCTTCATGGAGCCTCCTTCGAGGCGGCCTCTCTGCAGTCGGTGTTCCAACCCCGAGGCTCGCGCGCGGCGGGTGACGTCTCACCCCCGGAGCCTCGCGTCACGCCGGTGGAGGCCCGGTGTCTCGCGTCTGGCGGCGGGCGCGTCTCGTCGGCCTCCGCGCCCTCTGGTAGGCTGCGCCTCGTGGGACGCCTCCGCTACGCCGGCACGCTCTTCGGCCACATCTGGCGCTTCGCGGCCGAGAACAAGGTCTACTGGATCGTCCCGCTGCTGATCGTGCTCGGGCTGCTCGCCCTGGTGATCTTCACCGGGCAGGCCTCGACCCCGTTCATCTACACGCTCTGGTGAGCACCGCGTCGGGCGGACGCGGCGCGCTACCTCAGGCATCGTCGAGGAGCGGCTGGCCGCGCCGGACGGCTGTCCCGCCCGTGATTTGCGGCGGTTTCAAACCGATTGGCGCTCTAGCGGTCGACCGGGCGCGCGCCGAGGGCGTGCGCGACCTGCTCGGCGAGCCGGGTCCAGGGGCGCCCCTCGCGCTTGTCGATGAGGTCGCCCTCGAGCTGCCACAGGAACGCGGCCTCGTACCCGAGCGAGCGGGCGTTGTGGACGTAGTTGCGCATCGCCGCCGGCTCGGTGGGCGGCGGGTCCTTGGGGATGCCCGCCTCGCCCGCGATCAGCGGCAGCGCGGCCGCCGCCTCGCCCACCTGCGCGGCGAGATCGGCGCGTGACGGCAGGCCCCCGCCCGGGTGGTACATGTGGAGGTCCAGCGCGGTCAGCCCCGGGTCGACCTCGAACAGCGCCGGGAGGAACACGTGGGTCGCGCCCGCGGTGACGTGGGTCGTGCGCTCGGCGCGCACCGCGTCGCCGATGGTCCGCAGGCTCGCCCCGATCGTCTCCCACGCGATGGGATCGTCGGCCCCGCAGGCGGCGGTCGTGGTCTCGGGCTCGTTCACCAGCTCGACCCCGAACGTCAGCTCCGGCGCGAAGACCCGCGCGAGCGGGGCGGCGACGTGCTCCGCGAAGCGCGCCGCCGCGTCGGGGCGCGAGAGCACCGCCCGGGTGACCGGGTCGCCCTCGCGCGCCACCGCGTTGCCGTCGAGCAGCGACCAGTAGATCCGCGCGCCGTGGAGCGCGGCGCACTCCTGGAGGATCTGCACGCTCTCGATCAGCCGCTCGCTGACCCCGCTCACTTCGTCGCCCTCGAGGCGGACGCCCTCTCCGTTCTCGCAGAGCCAGATGCGCACCGCCTCGAACCCGATGCGCCGCGCCTCGATGATCGGGCGGTAGGCGGTCATCGCGTCGAAGCGACACGGCCAGGTGGGGAAGCGCGGGTTCTCCGCGAGGTCGTGCCCGTAGTCTCCGCGAAGGTAAGGGACGTTGACGCCGAGGAGCGTGCTCACGGGACCGCTCTGGCACGATCGCGCGGGGCGCGCCACCGGAGCGCCTCGCCTCAATCCCAGCCGGGCGGCGCGAGGGGCTGGTCCGGGTCGAAGCGCCGCGGCGGCGGCGGGGTCGGCGCGGGGGTCGGCGCGGGGGTCGAGTCGGGCGCGGGGGGCGACGCGCGGCGGCCGGGCGGGTGCGCCCTCGGCGGCGTGGGCGCGCGCGGCGGCGCGCTCGGCGGGGCCGGATCGGGCTCGGTCGCGGCGGGCGCGACCGGGGGATCCTCCGGAGGCGGCGCGGGCGCCGGGACCGGAGGAGGCGGCTCGAGGGCGGGCGGTTCCGGCGCCGACGGCTCCGGCGGAGGAGGCGGCGCGGCGGTGACCGGCTGGGCCGGCGGGTCGCGCAGCGCGACCACGGCCCCCAAGCCACCGAGCACCACCACCCCGAGGAGGGCGCCGATCCCCAGCCCGGTCAGCCAGCCTCGCGTACGCCGGCGCGCGGCGGGGCGCGGGGTCCTCGGGGTCGCGTGCGCGGGCCGACCGCGCGAAGCCGGAGGCGGTCGGGTCACGCCCCCGAAGGCGAGCGTCGCGCCGGGCTCGGCCGGCTCGGCGCCGGTCTCCAGCGCGCCGGCCTCCAGCGCGCCGCTGTCCTGGGCACGGGGCGCCTGGGCGTGGGTCTCCAGCGCGCCGGTCTCCAGCGGGCCGGTCTCCAGCGCGCCGGTCTCCAGCGCGCCGGCGGCCTCCGCGTCGGGCCGCGGCCCGTCGGCGTCCGGAGCGGGCGACTCCGCCGAGGCGGCGCGCGGCGGCCCCGGCCGCACGGTCGGGACGAGCGCGGCCAGGTCCTCGCCCGGGAGCTCGATCGACGCTGGCGCCAGGTGGGCGCCGGGCGCCATCGTCTGCGCCTCCGAGGGGTCTCCCGCGACGAGGCCGCTCGGGAGATCGAGCAGGGTCGCCGCCTCGAGGGAGGCCGCGCTTCGCTCGGCGCCCTGACCCGCGCGCATCGCCCCGCGCAGCGCCGCGCTCATCGCCAGCGCGGAGGCGTAGCGCTCCGCCGGCTTCTTCCCCATCGCCCGGCGCGCGACGTCGGCGAGCGCCGCGCTCACGCCCTCGCGCTTCTTGCGGAGATCGGGCGGCTGATTGAGGAGGATCTTGCCCTGGAGGGCCACCGGCGTATCCGCCCGAAACGGCAGCTCCCCGGCGAGCGCCTCGTAGAGGCAGACGCCGACCGCGTAGAGATCGGAGCGCCCGTCGACCGCCTCGCCGTACAGCCGCTCGGGCGACATGTAGGCCGGCGTCCCGAGCGCGACCCCGGTCGCGGTGAGCTTGGGGGAGCTGGCCTCCTCCAGGAGGTAGGCGAGCCCGAAGTCGAGGAGCTTCACCAGCTCCGTTCCGTCGGCGAGCTGGGTGAGGAAGATGTTCGCCGGCTTGATGTCGCGGTGCAGGACCCCCGCCGCGTGGGCCGCGTCGAGCGCGTCCAGGAGCTGGAGGTGGATGCGGACGGTCTGCTCGATCTCGAGGGCGCCCTCGTCGCGCAGCGCCGCGTCCAGGCTCCGGCCGAGCAGCAGCTCCATGACCAGGAACGCGCCCTCGCCCGTCCGGCCGAGGTCGGTCACCCGCACGATGTTGGGGTGCCCGAGCGCGGCCGCCGCGCGCGCCTCCCGCTCGAGCCGCGCGATCGCCTCGGGGCCCGCGTCCTTGGGGGCGGAGAGGACCTTCACCGCGACGCGGTTGCCGAGCGTCTCGTCGACCGCCTCGTAGACGACGCCCATGCCGCCCGCGCCGATCTCGCGCCCGAGCCGATAGCGCCCGCCGAGGACCTCACCCTCCATCCCGGACGGAAGGCTAGCAGCCCGCGCCGAGACGGGCCGCTCCGTTGCCGAGGACGCCGTTGCCGAGGATTCCGTCGCCGCGGACCCCGTTGCCGAGGATTCCGTCGCCGCGGACCCCGTTGCCGCGGACCCCGTTGCCGCGGACCCCGTTGCCGCGGGCCTGGCTGCGAGGACCGCACCCGAGGACCGCCGCCCGCTCGGCGCCGGTCTTGCGGGCGCGCCCTACCGGTCCTTGCCCGCGAGCTCGCCGAGCTGCTCGGCGGTGGCGACGAACGCGCGCTCCAGCGCGAACACGTCCGCGGGCGCGACCGCCTCGCCTCGCTTCAGCGTCGCCTCGATCGCGCGCGCGAGGGACGCGGTCCCGCGGGCGCCGAGCATCGCGCTCCCCGACGCGAGGGTGTGGACCGCGCGGTGGGCCGAGCGACGGTCGCCGCCGAGGTGCGTCCTCAGCTCGCGCAGCAGGTTGTGCCCGTTCTCGATGTAGTCGCGGACGAGCGGCTGGATGTCCTCCTCGAGCGCCTCCGCCAGCGCGTCGTAGGTCGCGCGGTCGAAGACCAGCGGGACCGAGCGCGACGAGCGCCGTCGCCGCGTCGACGTCCGCTGCGCGCGCTCGAGCGCGGCCCGGAACAGGCCCACCTGGATCGGCTTCGCGACGAAGTCGTCCATCCCCGCCTCGGCGCAGCGCTGGCGGTCCTCTTCGCTCGTCGCGGCGGTGAGCGCGATGATCGTGAGGCGGCGATCCGGGTCGAGCTCGGCGCGGACGTGGGACGCGAGGCTCAGCCCGCTCGCGTCGGGCAGGTGGAGGTCGACGAAGGCGACGTCGAACTGCTCCTCGCTCAGCAGCGTCCAGGCCTCCTGCGTGGTGGCGGCGAGCTGGACCTCGTGGCCGGCCCGCTCGAGGAACAGACGCGCCACCATCCGGTTGGTCGAGTCGTCATCCACCACGAGGACCCGGAGCGCGTTCTCCGGCGGATCGCTCGGCGGCTTCGACCCCTCCTCCGTCGGGTCCGGGACGACCTCGAAGAGCACGGCGCGGATGCGGGAGGAGCGGTAGGGCGTGAGGGTGGTCGCCGTGTAGCCGCGTGGCGGCGGCCCGGTGTGCGACGCCGGGGTCCCCAGCACGAGGCGCGCCTGGGGGTAGACCTCGCGGAGGCGCGTGCGCGCCTCGGCCGCGCCGATCGCGTGGTCGACGATCACCACGTCCGGAGGCTCGTCCTCGGGGAGCTCGTCGAGCCCCGCGCACGGCTTGAGCGCGAGCCCGTCGAAGCGCGCCATGTGCAACAGCGCCTCGCGCGCGAGCGGGTGCGGCACCACCGCGAGGACGCGCAGGCCGATCATCGCGAGCCCGGACTCCCGCATTCGGGTCGCTTCGCCGAGCGGCGCCTCGAGCGTCAGCGTGAACGTGCTGCCCTCGCCGGGCGTCGACTGGACGCGCAGCGCGCCGCCGACCGCCTCGGCGAGCTGCTTGGCGATCCAGAGGCCGAGGCCCGCGCCCTGGCGGCGCAGCGGCACCGACTCCTCGACCTGCTCGAACGCGACGAAGAGCCGGTCCAGCTTCTCCTCGGCGATCCCGTGGCCGGTGTCGACCACGTCGATCGCGCCGCGGAACGTGCCGCCCTCGGCCGCCCCCGACACGCGCACCACCACCTCGCCCTCGTCGGTGAACTTCAGCGCGTTGTTCACGAGGTTCGACACGATCTGCCGGAGCCGCAGGCCGTCCACCAGGATCTGGTGAGGCACCTGCCCCTCCACGATCCCGACCAGCGTCAGCCCCTTGCGCTCGGCGACGTTCGCGAAGGTGTCGAGCACGTCGCCGACGACCTCGCGCAGCCGCGTGGGCTCCGGGTTCGAGGGGAGCTTGCCCTCCTCGAGCTGGGTGATGTCGAGGAGGTCGTTGACGAGCTGGAGGAGGGTGGCCGCGCTCGCGCGCAGCGTGCGCACGATCTCCATCTGGGCGGTCGGGAGCTTGGCCTCCGAGAGGATCTCCGCGAGGCCGATCAGCCCGTTCAGAGGGGTCCGCAGCTCGTGGCTCACCCGCGCCATGAGGCGCGACTTGGCGTTGGAGGCGGCCACCGCCTCGCGGTTGGCGTTTTCGAGCTGGTCGCGCACCTCGCGCAGCTCGGCGGTCTGCGCCGCGATCGTGCGCTCGCGAGCGACCTGGGCCGTCAGCTCGGCGGTCGCGGCGCGCCGCGCGAGGGCCGCGTAGGCCAGGGACGCCGCGATCACGCCGACGCCGCCGAGGAACGTCTCCTCCGCGGTCAGCCGCAGCGACGTCGGGGCCTCGACTAGCCCGTCGCTCGCGTGGAGCGCGACGAGCGCGGCCACGCCCGCGAGGCTCCACCCGATCAGGCTCCGCCAGCCGCCCATCTGAGCCGCGAGGAGGCCGACCAGGAGCAGGTACCAGCGGACCGGGCTGCTCGACTGCCCGCTCAGCAGCGCGACCGCGAACAGGCCCACGAGGGTGGCGAGCGTCAGCGCCTGGGCCCGGATCGCGTCGGCCCAGCGGCTCGATCGCGTGCCGAGGGTGATCCCGGCCGCGATCGCGGCGTTGCCGACCGGCACGAGCGCGGCGAGCCCCTCACCGCTCGCCGTGACGATCGCGGCGAAGATCAGCCACGCGCCGGCCAGGGCGGCGCCGAGCGTGCTGGACCCGAACGCGCCCGGCGCGGACGGCGCCGAGCCCCGGCCCGGCTCGCTCACGTGGGGTCGTCCTCGGTCGAGCGCTCGGCGATCACGCGGGGCAGCCAGCCGCGCGCCTGCCCCTTGCGCACGATGGTGCGCACGAAGCGGTCGAAGTCGGTGGGCTTCTCCACGTAGTCGCGCACGCCGAGCGAGGAGAACCGCCAGCGCTGCTCCTCGTCGATCTCGCCGCTCATGACGATGACCGAGACCGCCTCGCCCCCCGGCATCGCGCGCACCCGTGAGAGCATCTCGGCCCCGTTCAAGCCCGGCATGTTGTAGTCGAGCAAGAGGAGCTGTGGCATCCAGCGCTGGGCCTCGCGCAGCCCCTCCTCGGCGTCCTTGGCGCGGGTGATGTCCACCTTGGAGTCGGCGAACGCGACCTTGGCGGCGCGACGCGCGATGCGGCCGAACACGGGGTCGTCGTCGATCACGAGGACCCGCAGCGCGTCCGAGGGGGGCAGGATCGAGCTCGACGGCGCGCGCTCCTCCGACGCGGCGAGGTTGAACGCGGCCCGCATCGCGGCGCAGGTCTGGAACCGGTCCTCGGGGCGGACCGCGAGCGCGCGCTCGATCACCGAGTCGAGGTGGCGGAGCTGGGGCGCGAAGTCCGAGGGCCGCGGGCGCTCCTCGCCCTGGTGGCGCTGCGCGAGGCGCGGCAGCTCGATCTCGTCGAACGCGGGCTGCCCGGTGAGCAGCTCGAACGCCAGGCAGCCGAGCGCGTAGACGTCGCTCGCGATCGTGGGCGGCGCGTTGAGCCAGATCTCGGGGGCCATGAACGCCGGCGTCCCGACCGTCTCCGCGCCCCCCCCGAGCTCGGCCGCGATCCCGAAGTCGACGAGCACCGGGCGTCCCGTCTCGCCCTCGATGAGGACGTTCTCCGGCTTCACGTCCCGGTGGAGCACGCCCGCGGCGTGGGCCGCGCTGAGGGCCGAGGCGATCCGGTCGAACAGCGAGAGCCCGCGGTGGAGCGGGATCACCGCGCCGTGCATCGCGTGCATCCCGATGATCTGGCTCAGCGACTCGCCCGCGACGAGCTCCATCGTGAAGAACGGGTGCGCGTGGTGGACGCCGAACGAGAAGATCGTCGGCACCCCCGGGTGGTTGACGCTCGCGAGCGCCCGGGCCTCGCGCTCGAACATCCGTCGCGAGCGCGGGCCGGCGTGGGCGCGCAGCACCTTGACCGCGACGGTGCGCTCGAGGTGCACGTCCCGCGCGGCGAGGACCCGACCCATCGCGCCCTCGCCCACCAGGCGCACGACCGAGTAGCGGCCGTCCAGCAGGTCGCCCACTTCGGGCGCGCCACCGCGCTGGTTGGGGAGCCCGCACTCGGGGCAGTGAACCGACCGCTCGAACGCGTGAGCCACGTGGACAGCTTACCGCGACGCGGCGGTCGACCGCGATCTCTGCGCGGCTACTCCGCGGCTACTCCGGGTCGTCGGGATCCGGCTCGGCGGACTCGAGCGGGATGAGCACCCGGAACGTCGAGCCCTCGCCGAGCTTCGACGTGACCTCGACCGTCCCGCCCATCCGGCCGACGAGGTGGCGCACGATCGCGAGGCCGAGCCCGGTGCCGCCCTCGTCGCGCGAGCGACCCTTGTCCACCCGGTAGAAGCGCTCGAAGATCCGCTCGAGGTACTTCTCCGGGATGCCGGGCCCATGGTCCTGGACCTCCACGCACGCGGAGTCGCCCCGCGCGCTCACCCGGACCCGAACGTCGCCGCCCGGCTCGGAGTACTTGATCGCGTTCTCGATGATGTTGACGAGGACGTGGTCGAGCGCGCGGCCGCTGAGCTCGACGACGAGCGGCTGCCGCGGCGGCTCGAGGTGCACCGACACCCCCTTGTGCTCGGCGAGCGGCTCGAGGCTGGCCACGCTCTCGCGGCACACCGCGCCGATGTCCACCCGGCTCGCGGCGAACTCCTGCGCCGGTGCCTCGGCCTGGGCGAGGATCGTCAGGTCCTCGGCGAGCCGCTGCAAGCGCAGGGTGTGCCGCACGATCGCGCCCACGAAGCGCCGAGCCGCCTCGGGGTCGTTCAGGGCCCCGTCCTGGAGGGTCTCCGCGAAGCCCCGGATCGCGGTCAGCGGCGTACGGAGCTCGTGGCTCGCGTTGGCCACGAAGTCGCGCCGCACGCGGTCGGCGTCCTTGAGCGACGTGACGTCGTGCAGGACGGTGACCACCCCGGCGCCGCGCGGCAGCGGCGCGACCTGCGCCTGGAACACGCGGAGCCGGTCTCCGATCTCGGCCTCGAGCTCGACCTCGGTCGCCTCGTTCTTCTTGCGGGCGCGCCGGATCGCGAGCCGGAGCTCCTTGCTCTTGATGACGTTCTTGGCGCGCCGGCCGCGCACGTCGCGCTCGATGAGCCGGTCGAGCGCCTTGTTGGTCAGGGTCACGCGGCCCTTCTCGTCGGTCACGTAGACCGCCTCCACCATCGAGTTGAGGACGGTTCGCAGGCGCGCCTCTTCGGGGGTCGGGTGGTCGCTCGGACGCTTCACGGGGGATGGTCTAGCACCATCTGGGGCGTGCTACGGTGACACCCGTCGCGCGATGGACCTCGCTCCCCGAGAGACCGACCCGCACGAGCAGGCCGAGTGGCTGACCGCCCGCGAGCGCGGGACGATGTTCGGCTTCCGGCTCGCGCTCGGGATCATGCGCCTCACGGGGCGGACCGCGGCCCGCGGGCTCGCCTCGATGATCGCCCTCTACTACACGCTCGGCTCGGCCCGCGTGCGGCGCGTGCTCCGGGACTTCCACGCGCGCGCGCGCGGCGAGCGCCCGGGCTTCTGGGCGCTCTACCGACACGTCCGCACCTTCGCCCACGTCGTCCTCGACCGCTTCCTCCTGACCGAGCAGAACGGCGATAAGTTCGTCATCACGCGGGATGGCAACCACCACCTCACCGCGCTCCACGAGGCGGGCGCGGGCGCGCTCCTGATGGGCGCCCACCACGGCAGCTACGAGGCGATGCGCCTCAGCGCGCAGCAGGAGCGCTTCCGCATCAACATCCTCGGCTACTTCGAGAACGCCCGGATGGTCAACGAGCTGCTCCAGGAGCTCAACCCGACCCACTCGGAGCGCGTGATCGCGCTCAAGCCCGGCGACGCCAAGCAGATGATCCGGGTCAAGGAGCTGCTGGAGCAGGGCGAGCTGATCGCGATGGCGGCCGACCGCGTCGGGCTCAACGACAAGACCATCGAGGTCGACTTCCTCGGCGCGCCGGCGTCCTTCCCGACCGGGCCGTGGATCCTCGCGTCGGTCCTGCGGTGCCCCGTCTACTTGACGTTCGGAATCTACGAAGCGCCCAACGTCTATCACCTGAGCTGCGAGCCCTTCGTCGAGCAGGTGAAGCTCCCCCGACAGCGGCGGCAGGAGGCGCTCCGCGAGCTGGTCGAGCGCTACGCCGCGCGGCTCGAGGAGAAGGTCCGCGAGAGCCCGGAGAACTGGTTCAACTTCTACGACTTCTGGGCGCCGCGGCCCAAGGCCGCCCGCCCGGCTCCTGCGCTTCAGAGCTCGCAGGGCAGCGCGGCGTCGTAGATCCGCAAGTCGTCGAGCCGGCCTTGGTAGTAGGCCGGGTTGAAGTCGACGTTGCGCCCCAGGCTCGGGCGGTAGGGCCCGGTGAGGTCGAGCGCGCCGCTCACCGCGAGCCGGCCGCGCTGCACGCCGTCCACGCAGAGGACGATCTCGTTGTCGGCTGCGCGGCGCACCGCCCGATAGTAGTGCCACTCGCCATAGCTGACCGGACCGAGCGCGGTGAACACCACACAGACGTCGGGGCGCCCGGCGTCGTTGCACGTGGAGCTGTCGCGGGTGTGGTGGACCCGGGCCCACGCCTGCGAGCCGTCCAGCCAGATCGAGATCCCCCCAGGGGGTGTATCGAAGCTGGAGTCCGCGTAGAGGGAGTGGTCGAAACGCGAGTCGGTCGACGCGTTCGCCCAGAGCGAGAGCGTCCAGTCGCCCGAGTGATCGACGGGGGCCGGCGAGGCCCGCAGCCATTGCCCCAGCTCGAACAGCTCCTGAGACGTGCCGAGCCACGAGTTGGCGCCAGGGGCGCTCCGGGAGAGCTGGGTCGCCGGCCCGATGCCGTCCACTCGGTTCTCGACGGTGAAGCGCTGGCACCGGTCGTCCAGGGGGGTCGTGCCGTCGAAACGGAGGCCGATCTGGCAGCGGTCGAGGGTCGGGGCCCCCGCGCGGGTGACCCACGCCTGGAGCCCTACCGGGGCGGCCGTCGGCCCCGAGGTCTGTTCGACCGTGATCAGCACGCGGTCGCCCATCAGGGTGTCGACCGGGAGGTCGAACTCGGTCGGAGTGGTGCCCGGGACGATCTCCACGCTCGAGGCGATGTCGGGTCGCGCGTTCCGCGAGACGAACACACGGTAGGTCTCGCCGGACACCATGCCGTCGGGAGACCGCAGCCGGCCCTGGACCCGCACGCCGCCGTCACTGCCTGCTTCGAAGCTCAGGGTCGGGTGCCCGCGTCCGGTGTCGTCTGGGTCGCTCGCGACCAGGAGGTAGCCCGCGATCCCCGCGCAGGGGGCCGCGGCCGCGTTGTCGGCGCAGCGCGCGATGAGCGGGACGTCGTCGTTGAACGCGAAGCCGTTCAGCGTGTCGCCGCCGAGTCGCACGTCGCCCATCGTCAGCTCGGGGTAGGACAGCCCCGCCGGCGAGAGGTCGTCACGGTGATAGCGCCAGTCCAGCGGCGCGCCCGTCCGGCCGAAGTCGGCGACCGCGTCGCCCTCGCACGGGCTAGGACACCCTCCGGGGCCGGCGTCGAGCGGCCCCCCCGCGTCGGTCGCTCCGGCGTCGGGCCCCGCGTCGCGCGCCCCCCCCGCGTCGGGGCCGCCGTCCGCTGGCTCGCCGGCGTCGGAGTCCGAGAACGTGAAGTCGAAGCGCGAGATCGCCGAGCAGCCGGCGAGGACCACCGCGACCGCGACGCATGCGGCGACGCGCATCAGAACCGACCCCGCGCGCCGGCCACGCACCCTGTCGGGCCGCACGCGGCGGTCGGCGTCGGGTCGTCCGCGCCGCCCCCGGCGAGGGCCACGAGCAGCCACGCGAGGCCCGCACCCACCGCGACCCCGCCCGTGATGAGCAGGACGTCGGTGGCGATCGCGAGCGCCTGCCCGGTGTCCGCGTCGCCCCTCAGCGACGGGTCGCAGACCCGCGCCGGCGAGCACTCCGCCTCGAGCCGAGCCTGCGTGTCGAGGGTGAGGATGCCCGTCACGACGCCCGCCGCGGCGACCGCGCCCCCCGCCGCCATCACGAGCGCCGGCCCGAGCAGGTCGGGGCCGCCGCCACCGACGCTCGACGCGCTCGCCGCCGGGGCGCGGGCGCGCAGCTGGGCCGCGCGCGTCTCCACCGTGCGCCGGTCCGGGGCGTTGGGCTCCGCCGCCAGGTACTCGTCGAGCACGTCGGCGGCGGGCCCGTAGGCGCCGGCGAGCTCGTGGCAGCGCGCGACGTTCAACAGGATGTGGGCCCGGCCGGAGAGCTGATAGCTCTCGCGGAACTGCGCGGCCGCCTCGGGATAGCGGCCCTGGTCGTAGTAGGAGGTGGCGGTGTTGAAGTGGAGCCGCGCCCGCTCCTGGTCCGAGAGCTGCGCCCGCGCCGCCGACGCCGGGGCGAGGGCCGCGACGAGGAGGGCGGTGAGGGCGAGGCTCGCGCGGAGGCATCCTGACATGGCTGGCATTCCCGTTATCATCAGCGCATCGAGGGCTTGGCCGAAAAGAGCGTGCGCTGTCACCACTGCGGCTTGCAACACCCGCCGTCGGAGGGGGTGTGCCCGCGCACGCAGCTCAGCATGAGCCTCCCCGGCATGTGCGGCCGGACGATCGACCGCTACGAGCTGCTCGAGTGGGTCGGCGGGGGCGGCTTCGGCGCGGTCTACAAGGCCCGCCACACCATCATGCACCGCACGGTCGCGCTCAAGCTCGTGCGGCCCTCGGTCCATCAGCCGCCCGACGTGATCGAGCGCTTCGTCACCGAGGCGCGCGCCGCCGCGTCGATCGGCAATCCGCACATCATCGAGGTGTTCGACGCGGGCGGCGTCCCCGACGGCACCCACTTCCTGGCGATGGAGCTGATCGACGGCTGCTCGCTCGGGCGGCTGCTCCACGTCGAGGAGACGGTGCCGGTCGATCGGGCCGGCAAGATCATCCTGCAGGTCCTGGACGCGCTGATCGCGGCGCACGAGGCGGGGATCGTCCACCGCGACATCAAGCCCGGCAACATCATGCTCGTGGGGACGCAGCCGGGCGGGCCGGCGCGCGACTTCGTGAAGCTCCTCGACTTCGGCATCAGCAAGGCCGCGTACCTCCAGGACACGCCCACCACCAAGACGGGGATGTCCATGGGCACGCCCGGCTACGCGGCGCCCGAGCAGTACATGGCCGTCAAGACGGTCGACCACCGCGCCGACCTCTACGCGGCCTGCGTGGTGCTCTACAAGATGCTCGCCGGCCGGCTGCCCTTCGAGGCCGACAGCTACGAGGCGATGGTCATCAAGGTCTGCACGACCACGCCGACCCCGCTCGCGGAGCTCCGGCCCGACCTCAGCGCGGGGCTGGTGGGCGTGATCCACAAGGGGATGTCGACGCAGCCCGACCACCGATACGCCACCGCGGCCGCGCTCCGGCGCGCGCTCGACGACGCGCTCGCGGGGCGCGAGGAGACCCACACCGTCCCGTCAGGCTCCACGCCGATCTCCTCCTCGGGGGAGCACCCCGTCGGATCCAGCGGCGCGTTCCACCCCGAGGTGGTCGCGGCGGCCAGCTCCCAGGCCCTCACCGCGCCGCCGGCGCGCTCGTCCACCCCGCTCTGGATCGCCGTCGGGGTGGGGCTCGGGCTCGCGGTGGGCGCCGGGATCGGGGGCTACGTTCTTCTGCGCGGCGACCCGGGCGCGGTTCAACCCGAGGCTGGTCAACCCGAGGCCGGTCAACCCGAGGCTGGTCAACCCGAGGGCGGGCCGACGGCGCCCGAGGGCCCGACGGATCCCGCGCCCGCCGACCCGGCCCCCGACCCGGACGGGCCGCCCGAAGCGCAGGGAGATCTGGTCATCCCCGACGTGTTCCGCGACCCGGCCTCCGGGGAGCCGTCCGACGCGCCCTCGGCGGACGCGCCCGACGCGCCTCCCGCCGGGGAACCCTCGCCGGAGCCCTCGGGGGGCGAGGCGCCCGCGGGCACGTCGCCCGAGACGCCGACGCCGCATCGCCCGGGCACCCGGCGGCGTCGCTCGCCCGCGCCGACCCCGACGCCGCTCGCGCCGGTGGAGCGGACGCCCGAGCCCGATCCGTTCCGGCGGCCCGACCTCGTCCCGTTCTGAGCGCGGCGCGGGCAGGGGAGCAGGCTGGGGCAGGCAGCATGAAGAACGCGAGCGTTCTTCAGCAGCCTGCTAGAGCACCGATCGGTTTGGAGAGTCGAGAAAGCTCGGAGCGCGACGGCCGTTCGGCGTGGTCAGACGTGACGAGGCGATGCTCAGGCATCGTCGAGGAGCGGCTGGCCGCGCCGGACGGCTGTCCCGCCCGTGATTTGCGGCGGTTTCAAACCGATTGGCGCTCTAGATCTCCTGGATGTCGAGGGTGTTCGACTCGCTGCCGCCGATCACCATCGTCTTGCGCGAAGGCACCCTCAGCGCGACCACGCCGCGCTCGACCGCCCGGGGATCGACCGCCGCGCCGGCCTTGGCGCTCGCCATGATCCCGCGGTTCCACTCCTCGTCCCAGGAGTAGTTGAAGCAGTTGCAGGCCACGCAGCGCTTCTCGAGCCCCTCGCGCACGATGTCGCGCGCGAGCTCGCTCTCGAGGGCCTCGATGAGGCTCGGCATGTTGATGTTGCGGCCCTGGTGCCAGCAAAGGTAGTAGCCGTGGTCCGACAGGCCGATGAACTTCTGCGGGATCTTGCACCCGTCGATCGGCCGGTAGCGCAGGTCCTTCTGCGCGTAGGTGTCGAAGTGGTGCAGGAGCATCTCCCGGTCGTTGAACCAGGTGTGGGTCTCGGCGCACTCGCGCTCGATGCGCTCGATCTGCGCGTGGGCGATCCGCGTCTCCTCCGGCGTCATCTGGAGGTGGGTCGTCTCCGGGACGACCTCGACGTGGCTGAAGCCGCAGTAAGCGTACTTCATCCCGCCGATCGCCTGGATCGCCTTGAATGAATCGTACAGGCAATCGTAGTTGTCCCGCTGCATGACGGTGTTGGTGCCCCACTGCACGCTCGACTGCTCGGTGAGGAGGCGGATGGTCTTGAGCGAGCGCTGGTAGGTCCCCGGCCGCCGGCGGATGTGGTCGTGGGCCGCCTCGGTGCCGTCGATGCTGATCGTCAGGCAATCGAGCTGCTCGAGGACCGGGATGTGCTTCTCGCGGATCAGCGTCCCGTTGCTCACCATCTGGACCTTCGCGCCGAGCGAGAAGGCGTGGTCGAGGAGCTCGAAGATCTGCGGATGCACGAACGGCTCGCCGCCCGAGAAGCTCAGGTACTCGACCCCGACCTCGACCGCCTCGGTCATCGAGCGCTTGCAGAAGTCGACGTCGATGAAGAGCGCCTCGCTCGGGCGCCGGCACATCTGGCACTTGAGGTTGCAGTACTCGCTGAGCGCGATGTCCATGCGGACGAAGCTGCTGAAGCGGATCGGGCTCGCGCAGCGGGGGCAGGGGACCGTCTCGATCGCCTCCTGCTCGCTCGGGACGTGGCGCACGACCTCGTCGCAGCCGGGGCAGGTCTGCTCGCGTGCCTCGCTCACCCGACCGCTCCATCGAGGAGCAATCGCGCGGGCTCGTCGGTCGCGTCGTAGGTCTCGACGTCGCTGCAGGCCGCGAGGCAGCCCGGGCAGCGCTCGGTCAGCGCGAGGGTCTGGAGCTGCGCGTGGTGCACCGAGTGCCAGAGCTCGCGGAGCTTCGCGCCCTGGTTGACGTTGCCCATGCGGTCGGCGTCCGTGCGCATGAAGAAGCACGGGTAGACGTCGCCGCGGAAGTCGATGAGGAGGAACTTGCTCGGCAGGAAACAGCCGCCTGGCGGGATGGGTCGCTTGCCGTAGGCGAGGTAGTCCGGGATGACGCCGAAGAGCGACTCGGTGAAGATCTCGACCCCGAGCCGGTCCGCGTGCTCCGCGAGCCGCTCGAGCCGCTCGACGATCTTGGCGCGCGGGCTGCGCAGCAGGGAGAAGCGGGGGATGTCCTTCTCCGGGCCGCTGATCTCGGTCTGGAAGGGCTGGAAGCTCACCTCGCGCACCCCGAGCTCGTGGGCGAGGGTGACGAGCGGCTCGAGGTGGTCGAGCGACTCCTTGAGGATGACCCCGCTGAGCCCCAGCTCGATGCCGCGGCGCACGCACTCGCGGGCGGTCGCCACCGACTTGTCGTAGTTGCCCTCGCCCCGGAGCTGGTCGTGGATCGCGCGCGGGCCGTCGATGCTGATGTGGAGCGCGACCGAGGGCATCGCCTCGAGCCGGTCGAGGTGCTCCTCGGTGATCATCGTCCCGTTGGTGACGATGTCCTGGCGCTCGAAGCCCAGGGCGTGGGCGTGCTCGGCGATGTCGAGGAAGTCCTTGCGCATGAAGGACTCGGCCCCGCACGGGGTGAACTTCGTCGCGCCGAGGGCGCGCGCGTCGGCGAGCACTTCGAAGGCGAGCTCCTTGGGGATGCCGTGCTCGCGCAGCTCCCAGACGCTGCACATCTCGCACTTGAGGTTGCAGTAGACGGTGAGCTCGATCGCGATCTCGTCGAGCGCGTACTCGAGGGCGCGGTGGGTCGGGAGGATGGGGAGGCTCATGCGGTCTCCTTGAGCGCGCCGCGCCGGGTGAGGCGGGATCGACACTCGGCGATGACCAGGTCGACGTCGTTGGCGTGGCCGTTCTTCACCCAGCGGCCGCGCTCGTCGAGAACGTACCAGCGGAGGTCGCCGCGCACGAAGTCGCGCAGCGCCGCGTCGTCGGGGTGCTTGTCCATGAAGTAGACCGCGTTCTCGACGTAGGTGTCGTAGGTCGGCGGGAGCGCCCGCGTCTCGCAACGGAACGGGTCGCGCGGGTGGGGGTCTTCGACGTGGAGCACGCGGGCCCCCGCGGCCTCGACCACGCGGTAGCCGGCGTGGAAGAGGCGGTAGCCGAGCTCCGTGTCCTCGAGGCCCCAGCCCTCGAAGCCGTCGTCGAACACCAGCTCGGGCCCGCCGAGCGAGACGGAGAAGTTGCAGCTGTAGACGTAGATCCAGGGGCTCGGGTGGGCCTCGATCGGGCCCTCGAGCTCGAGCAGACGGTCCTCGCGCTCCGCCGCGTGGATCGCCTCGCGGCTCGGGATCTCGCCGTCGAAGCCGACCGTCCGGTGCCGATAACCGACCGCGACCGCGCGGCCGCCCGCCTCGACGTGGGCCCTCAGGTGCGCGGTCACGAAGTCCGGCCGGACGAGCACGTCGTCGTCCACGAACACCACGACGTCGCCGATGGCGCGCGCGATGCCGAGGTTGCGGGCCTGGCCCGCGCGGAAGCCGAGGTCCTCCTGCCAGGCGTACACGAGCGGGAGCTCGCCCTCGAAGGCGCGCGCGACATGCTCCGTCTCGTCGCCCGATCCGTCGTCGCAGACCACGACCCGAGCGAGCTGCTCGCGCGGCTGGTGGGTGAGGCAGCGCAGCAGCGCGCGCAGGCGCGCGGGGCGGCGATACGTCGGGATGACGACGGTGGCGGTCAGCACGATCTGCGCATCCGGGCGAGCGGCGAGCCTGCCATACCCGCGCCCCCGAGTCACCGGTGACGCGGGCCGCCCTCCGTGCCACCCTCCCGCCATGTCCGAGTCCAAGGCCCTCTGGGAGGCGGTCGGCGAGCTGCGCCGGACCCGCCGCGAGCTCGTCGCGCAGCTCAGCGACGTGGTGCGCGAGGCGAGCGATCAGGAGTGCTCTTTCTGCGGCGCCGAGCCCCCGGACGAGGTGCTCGTGGTCGGCCCCGAGGCCAACATCTGCGCGCGCTGCGTCGAGCTTTGCCGCGAGATCCTCGAGCTGGGTTGATCGGCGTGGCCGATCGGCGTGCTCAGCCGACGAGGGCGAGGATCGCCCAGACCGCGCCGAACGCGATCCCGGCGGTCAGCGCGAAGGTCAGCGCGCCGTAGCCGACGAGCGCGCCGACGCTCAGGTCGGGCCGCCCCGCGGGCTGGGGCGCCATCTTGCGCGAGACCTGCGAGACCGCGCTGCTCGGGTCCTCGTACTCGCCGGAGGGGAGCGTGACCGTCTTGGGGACGTACCCGTCGCCGTCGAGGGTGATGGTCCGGGGGACGGGCTCGGCGCGCGGAAGGGGACGCTCGCTCGTGGTGGCGAGCGGGAACGTCATCGACGGATCGGTCTTCTCCTCCTCCTCGGGAAACATCTCGTGACTCGTGCCTGGCCCGCTCAGTATGCCTCGGAGTCCGCCGTGTCCCCACGAACCCGCAGCGGGACGTCGGTCACGATAGCGCGAATCGCCGGCTCGAGGGTGGGATCGAGCACGCTCACCTCCTCGAGGCGCCACCCGCGCGCGTCCAGCAGGGAGACGATCGAGGCGACCGACGGCATCGTCCGAGCGCTCACCACGAGGTGGGCGGCCCGCTCGAACGGCGCCGCTTCGAGCGCGCGGAGCCCGGCGTCGAAGGCGGCGAACGTGCCCGGGCCGTGCAGCGCCTCGTAGGTCTCGGGATCGAGGGTCTCGACCAGCGCCACCACCCCGCGCAGGCCCGCCCGCGCCGCCTCGTCGACGAGCCCCGGCCGCGCGAAGGGGTAGGCGAGGGTCTCCATCGAGACCCAGCCGACCGCGGCGGAGGCGGCCTCGAGCAGCCGGATCAGATCGGGGCGCTCCGCCACCGCGCCCCCGAGGAGATAGAGCGTCTGGGCCCGGACCTTGGCCGCGTAGGCGACCCGGTCGAGCAGCTCCTCGAGCGGCCGGCCGCCCGGCTGCACCCGGTGGAGCGCGCGGTGGTGGACGCTCCGCACGCTGGCTTGTCCGCCCACCTCGACGCCGACCGTCATCGGTCGCCCGCAGGTCTCCTCGATGTCGCGGCGCGCGCGCTCCGCGTGGGCGCGCACCGCCGGGTCGTCGGGGTGCCGCGCCTCGAAGCGGTCGAGGTTCGCGAGGTAGCCGGCGAAGTCCTCGCGCCTCGGCGCGTCGCGGCGGAACGGGTTGCGGCTCTCGGGCTCCGACGGGTCGACGACGTGGACGCCGAGCGCGAAGCGCGAGAAGGCGAAGCGCGCCCCCGCGCGGTGCAGCCGCACCCCGAGGTCGAGGTCCTCGAGGCCCCAGCCCTCGAACTCGCGCGCGAAACCGCCGACGCGGCGCAGGAGCGCGGCCGGCAGCGACAGGTTGCCGGTGTAGGTGAGGCCCCAGGGCTCGTCGAGCCAGTCGAGGTTGTCGAGGCAGGCGCGCAGGGTCGGCTCGCGCGAGCGGTCGCAGATCACGGAGAGCCCGTCGAGGGGCGCCCCGATCACGTCGTCCGGCCGGTGCAGGTGGCCCAGGTCGTGGAGGTTGTAGCCGCTGAGGTAGCCGAGCAGCACGGTGTCCGCCGAGCGGCGGTGCACCCAGTCGAGGTGCCACAGGAAGTCCGGGTCCACCGCGACGTCGGCGTCGAGGAACGCGAGGTGCTCGAACCGCGCCGCGTCCGCGCCCCGCTGGCGCGCCTGGCCGGCCCGGAAGGTCGCGTCGCCCGCGCTCGGCAGGAGCCGGACGCGGTCCGGCATCTCGGCGAAGATCGGCGTGAGGTCCTCGCGTGAGCCGTCGTCGACGACCAGCACCTCGTAGCGATCGGGTGGGTAGGTCTGCGACGCGAGCCGGGTGACGACGTCGCTCAGGATCCGCGCGCGGTCGAACGCGGGCACGATCACGCTGAAGCGGGTCGGCTCCTCGGGGACGTCGGGCGCGGGCGGCTCGACCCGAGGGATCGCGAAGCGGTCCCCCGCCCACGCAGAGTCGCCCGCCACGGTGAACGCGGCGTCGTAGCCCGCGCGGGCCGCGGCCTCGCGCGCCATCGGGCTCGCCTCGCCGAACGGGTAGGCGAAGAGCGCCGGGGCGTCGCCGAGCTCGCGCGCGATCACGTCGCGCGAGCGGGCGAGCTCGTCGTCGATTCGCCGCCGGTGCGCGGCCTCGTCCTCGTCGTAGAGCCGCCACGCGAGGCGCGGGTGCGTCACGGTGTGGGAGGCGATCGTCCACCCCGCGTCGCGCAGCGAGCGCAGCTCGTCCCACGTCAAGAAGTCGTCCGAGGACCCGACGTAGGCGGTCGGCGCGAAGACGGTGGCGGTCACCCCGCGGGCCGCGAGCGGCGCGAGCGCGTCCATGACCGAGCGGTGCGCGTCGTCGAACGAGACCGTGTAGCGGTCGGCGCCCGGCGCGCCGCCCACGTAGTCCGCGAGGGACGCAGGACGGAGCCCCTGCGCCTCGAGCGCGACCAGCCGGGCGGTGAGCTCGGCCGGGCTCTGCCACAGCGCGCCGCCCTCGCCGACGTAGTGGAGGCACAGGTTGTGAGCCGTCCGCGCCACGCCGCGGCGTACCACGTTTCCCCCCGCGCGCGGGCGCGAGTCCGAGGGCCGAGCCGTCCTACGGCGCGATCGACGCGCCGACCGAGAGGCCCAGACGCGGCCCGATCTGAGCGGTCACGCGGCGCCCGCCCGCCCCGACGTCGAGGCCCACGAGGGCCGCGCCGGCCTCGGGCTGGAGGACAAACCAGACACGTTCGTCCAATCGGAAGCGGACTCGCGCGTCGATGACCGCGGCGATGTGGGCCCCGTCGAGGGTCGTGCTCCGTGCGCCGGGGGCGGTCGGGAGGCCGCTCGCACGCGCCCAGCCTCCGTCCACCCGCAGGCCGGCCGCGATCGCCCAGCCCGGCTCGTCGTGAGAGAAGCGCAGCGCGAGCCCGAGGCCGAGGCCGCCGAGCGCGACCTCGCCGACCGCGTCGCTCCCCCAGCCGCCGGTCACGATCCCATCGATCGCGAGCCGGACGGCCGGCGCCTGGAGCGAGTAGCCGACCCGCAGCTCGGCGCTCGCGTTGCTTGCCGCGGGGTAGCCGTTGACCCCGAAGGTCAGGTCGACGAGCCCGGACGGACGCGGTGGCGGCGGCGGCTCCGGCTCGGGGCGAGGGACGGCCAGCGCGACCGCGGCGCGCGCGGCCGCCTCGATCTCCGTCCGGAACCGACCCACGTCGACCACCGGCGGCGGTGGCGGTGGCGGCTCCGGGGGCGGCGGCGCCGTCGCGAGCTGCGGGTAGCGAGCGCGCACGATCTCGCTGATCCCCACCGCGATGGTGCGCACCCGGTCGAGCCCGCGGCGGTCGCCGAGCGGGAGCAGGTCGGTGTGCGTGCGGCCGCTCGCGACATGCACGAGCGTGACCCTCGCCTCGGTCGGGTCGCCCTCGCAGGGCAGGTCCAGCGCGACCCTCAGGTCCGGCGGCTCTGCGCCCGCGAGCCCCGAGCCCATCGTGCGCAGCTCCACCTCGAGTGCGCGGGCGAGCGTCGCCCACGGGAGCGCGCGGCAGGTCGGCACGAGCAGCTGCGCGCGTTCGGGCAGCGCGCGGGGCTGCGCGCGCGCGCCAGAGGCGACGCCGAGCACCAGAACGCAGGCGATCAGGCCAGGCGCGCGCATGCACCGTGGAGGCTACCGCGCCTCGCGGCGACGGATCTCGTCGGCGTAGCGGCCGTCGGGATACTCGGCGAGGTACGCGGCGGCGTAGGTGCGCGCGAGGGCCGCGTGCCCGGCTCGGTGGTGCGCCTCGACCAGGCGCGCGAGCGCGGTCTCGCGCAGGCTCGCGGGCAGACCCAGCTCGCTCGCGCGCTGGAGCGATCGCGCGGCCTCCGCTGGGCGATCCAGCGCGTCGAGCTGGAGCCGGCCGAGGCTCAGCGCCGCGACGCCCGCCCGCGGGCTCGTCGGGAAGCCCTCGACGATGCGGGTCAGCGGCGCGACCGCGAGGGTCGCGTGGCCGCTCAGGCGGGCGGTGTCGGCGAGCGCGAGCAGCTCGTCCACGGTGCGAGCCCCCTCGGTGGCCGCGACGAAGCCGGACTCGCCGAGGGCGGCGAAAGCCGAGTCGTGCTCCCCGCGGGCGGCCAGGCGCCGCCAGGAGGACCCGGCGGGCGTACCCTCGGCGGGCGCGGTCGCGACGACAGCCGGCCGGTCGTCCGCGGTCTGGTCGTCCGCGGTCCGCTCGTCCGAGGTCTGGTCGTCCGAGGTCTGGTCGTCCGCGGTCCGCTCGTCCGCGGTCCGCTCGTCCGCGGTCCGCTCGTCCGCGGTCTGGTCGCTTGCAGGCGCGGTCCCCCCCGCGCCATCGCCGGGCGGATCCGTCGCCGCTTCGGCGCGCGCGAGCGGCTCGCCCACCGTCACCGACTCGGCCGGCTCCAGCGTGCGCAGGCCGCCCTCCACCGCGGCGCCCCGCACGCGCACCCGGCCCCGCTCCACCGCGACGCGGACCTGCGGGCCGTGGCGCTCGACCACGAACACGGTACCCACCACGTCGACGCTCGCCGCGCCCGCCTCGATGGTCCAGCGGCGCGGTCCGCCGGGCCGGACCCGGTAGGTGACCCGCCCGTCGCCCTGCGCGGCCACGAAGCGCGCGCCGTCGTTGTCGAGGACCTCGACCGTCGCGCCGTCCGCGAGGGCGATCCGAGAGCCGTCGCTGAGGTGGACCTCGCCAGGCCCGGTCAGCCGGGCCAGCGGCGCTCCGTCGGCTCGCGCGAGCGGGCCGTCGGCGGGACCCCAGGTGGCGTAGATCGCGCCACCCGCCGCCAGGAGCGCGACCGCGGCGGCCGCGAGGAGGGCCGGCCGGCGGCGGCTCGGGACGCGCCGCGTGACGCGGACCCGCCGCCGCACCCGCTCGATCGCGACCTCGTCGGGCGCGTCCTCGAGCAGCTCGCCGAGCGGCGCCCGCAGCTCTTGCTTCATCGTCCTCCCCCCGGCGTCTCCTCGGTGATCTCGACGACCGCGTCCATCCGCCGCTGCGCGGCCGCGATCCGGCGCTTCGCGGTGGCGAGCGAGCACCCGGCCAGCTCCGCCACCTCCTCGAGCTTGTAGCCCTCGACGACCCGCAAGGTCCACGCGATGCGCTCGTCGGCCGAGAGCTGGCGGAGCACCCGGTCGACCACCGCCAGCTCGGCCCGCACCTGGGGGCTCGCCGTCCGCGCGGCGAGGCGCTCGAGGCCGCCGTCCTCACGCGCGGGCAGCAGGCCGAGCGCGCGCTGGAGTCGCCGCCGCCGGATGACCCGGCGCACGCGGATGACCGCGATCTGCCGCAGCCACCCCCGGAACGCCTCGGGCTCACGGAGCTTGTCGAGCTTCTCGAAGGCCTGGACGAAGGCGTCGTGCATCACGTCCTCGGCGTCCTGCGGCGAGCCGAGCAGGCGGTTTACCAGCCGATGGATGGCCGAGGCGTGCCGCCGGTACAGGTCGTCCTCGGCGCCGCGGTCCCCCGCGCATGCACGCCGCACGAGGTCCCCGTCGGGGATCTCCGCGCTCGTCGGCTCGGGCTGGGGTTGGCGCATGGGTGCGACCACGGGCCCAGGGTTCCACGGGGCCGCGGCTTCGGCTCACGGGCTCGCCAAAAAACCGGTTCGACGCGATGATGGGCGTCCCCCCCGCCCGTGAGCCGTTCGCGGGCCCTCGTGGAACCCTTGAGCCCATGGCCCCGCTGCGCATCGCCCTCGTCGCCCTCCTCGTCGGGGGCTGCACGTTCAAGGGCGACGTGCTGATCCCGCCCCCCCCTCCGGGGTCCGACGGCGGCAGGGACGCCGGCCGTCCGCGGTTCGACGCGGGCCCGCCGTTCCCCTGGGCGGACGCCGGGCCGCGCGGCTCCTGCTCCCCCGGGACGCCCGATCCCTGGGAGCCGGTCCCGCCGCCGCCCGTGCCCCACGTGGTCGACGGGCAATTCACCGGGACGGAGTGGTCGGCCGCGCCGGTGCTCCAAGGGCTCTACGGCGACGTCTACCTCGACGCGCGCGACGGCTTCCTCTACCTCCTGCTCGACTGGCGGGTGAACACCCTCGGCCCGTGCGGCGGGACGTTCCGGCTGAACGTCAACGGCATCTCGTTCGAGGTCACCTTCCTCACGTCCGGCGAGGTCCTCGTCACGGGAGCGCCGCTGCCCGCGGTCGGCGCGCTCGGCTTCGGCCCGAGCCCCGTCGAGCCCCAGGCCCACGCCCTCTACGAGCTGCGCATCCCCCTGCCGGACGGGGCGGTCCACGTCTGCCCGACCGCGCCGCGCACGGGCGTGCTCTGCGAGGACGCGGTGGCCGAGGTGATGGTCTTCTCGCTCGAGAGCGTCGGCGGCGAGGTGCGGGTCTTCCGCTCCAGCGCGTTCGAGCTCGGGCGGCTGCCGCTCGGCGCGGCCTGCGGCGCGCAGGAGGGGGTCTGCGACGAGAGGCTCCTCTGCGTCATGGGGCGGTGTCAGGACCCGGCGTCGATCCCCGACGCGGGCCCGGACGCAGGCGCCGACGACCCCGACGCGGGCCCGATGGGGCCCGGCTGAGCCTGCGCGTGAGCGAGGCGCGTTCGCGGGCCCCTCAGCCCGCGGCCTCGCGGTAGCCGGCGGCCTGGAGGTCGAACATCCGCTGGTAGAGCCCGCCCGCGCGCATCAGCTCCTCGTGGGTCCCCGTCTCGACCACCCGCCCTCCGTCCATCACGACGATGCGGTCCGCCATCCGCACGGTGCTGAAGCGGTGGGTGATGAGGATCGCGGTGGCGCCGCGCTTGAGCTCGCGGAAGCGCTCGAAGATCTCGTGCTCGCCCTCGGCGTCGATCGAGGCGGTCGGCTCATCCAGGATCAGGACACGGGACTTGCGCATGAACGCGCGCGCGAGGGCCATGCGCTGCCACTGGCCGATCGAGAGCTGCTCGCCTCCGAACCAGCGGCCGAGCATCGAGTCGTAGCCCTCGGGCAGGCTCTCGATCACCTCGCTCGCTCCCGCGTCCTCGGCCGCGCGCGTGATCTCGTCGCGCACGCCGAGGCTCGGGAGCCACCCGATGCCGACGTTGTCGGCGGCGGTGAAGTGGTAGTGGACGAAGTCCTGGAACACGACGCCGATGCGGGCGCGGAGCTCACCCTTGTCGAGCTCCGCGATGTCCGCGTCGTCGAGGAAGATCGAGCCGCCCGGGATCGGGTAGAGGCCGACCAGGAGCTTGATGAGCGTCGTCTTGCCGGCGCCGTTCGGCCCGACCAGCGCGACCGTCTCGCCGGGCGCGACCTCGAAGCTCACCGCGTCCAGGCACGGCCGCTCCGAGCCGGGGTAGCGGAACGAGACGTCCTGAAAGCGGATCCGCGGCGCCTCGTCGGTCGGCGAGACGTCCGCCGGGCCGCGCTCGGTCGCGTCGTCGCTCTCGATGCTCAGCAGCGCGAAGAGGTTGCTCATGTAGAGGTTGTCCTCGTAGGCGCGGGCGAGCGAGCTCATCGCGGACTGAAAGGCGCCTTGCCCCTGGCGGAACACGGTGAGGTAGAGCGTCATCGAGCCGAGGGTGATCGCGCCGATCACCGTCTGGCCGACGATCACCGCGTAGATCGCGTAGAAGACGCCGACGCTCACCGCCCCGAGGAGGGTCACCGCGAGGGCGCGGCGCGTCGCGAAGCGGCGGTCCTCCTCGTAGAAGCCCTCGAAGAGCGCGCGGTGACCGGCGAGGATCCAGCGGCCGAGCGCGAAGAGCTTCACCTCCTTGGCGTAGTAGTCGCTCGTGAGGAGCTGCCCGAGGTAGTACGCGCGGCGCTCCTCGGGGGTGCGCTTGAGGTGGATGACGTAGCGCTCGGCCGCGAAGCGCGTCTCGGCGAGGAACGGGAGCCCCGCGAGGCTGAGCGCGAGGACCGCCCACCACGAGAACTGCGCGAGGAGCGCGCCGTAGCCGACGAGCGTGACCACGCTCTTGGCGAGGTTGAGCCCGTGGGTGATCATCTCGAGCGGGCGCCAGCTCGACTCCTTCCGGGCGCGCTCGAGGGTGTCCATGAACTCCGGGTCCTCGTAGTGGCGGACCGAGAGCGACAGCGCCTTGTCGAAGATGATCTGGTCCACCTCGAGCGCGAGGCGGGTCCGCAGGAGCTGGGCGGTGAGGCCGGCGTACTGGCCGCTCAGGTGCGAGCCGAGGATCAGCGCGAGCTCGACGATCACCCACGTCAGCGGCGGGCCGACCGGGTGGGCCGGGTCCTCGATGGAGGCGAGGACCGCGTCGACGATCAGCTTGCCGACGTAGGCGATCGCGATCGGCAGCAGCGCGCTCACGGCCGCGGCCGCGACGTGCTGGAGCGTGAGCCCGCGCGCGACCCGCCAGGCGAGAGCCACCGCGCGGCGCACGTTCGAGACGAGCAGCCGGAGCTGGACCGTGAGGCTCTTGGGCGGGGGCGCGTCGGCCACGGCGCGCTCTACCAGGGCACACGGCCCTTGGCTATGCGAACGAAGGCGCCGCCGAACAGCAGGAGCAGGGTCACCCCGAGCGTGAGGATCAGGACCACCCGCAGCGGCCGACCGTCCGCGGGCCGGAAGCGCAGCTCGATCGCGTGGGCGCCGCCGTCGACACGGACCGCGCGGACGAACCCGTTGGCCCGGAGCACCCGCGCGGGCGCGCCGTCCACCGTCGCCTCCCAGCCCGGGTAGAACGCCTCGTTGATCACCACCACGCCGCGGCGGGGCGCGTCGATCGTGAGGCTCACCGCGTCGGGCGCCCGGCCGAAGGTGTCCGCCGCGGCCGCGGGCGCGGACCGGGCGCGCGCGCGCAGCGTCGACGTCGGCTCGCCCTCGAGGATCGCCACCGCGCCGGGCGCCAGCTCGATCACCCGGGCGAGCGCGGCCTCGCGATCGGGCGCGCGCTCCACCTCCACCTCGGGCACGAAGTACGCGGGCGGCGTCGCGTCGAGCAGCTCGAAGACCTGACGCTCGCGCGCGTCACGGTAGGCGCGGCTGACCCGCAGCGCCTCGCGGAGCTCCGCGGGCGGCGGCAGGAAGTGACGATCCCAGCCGTGGATGAAGTGCGGGCCGACCATCGCCCATCGCACGTTGAATTGCGGGGCGAGGGCCGGGTGCTCCCGGAGCCGACTCACCACCGTCGACCAGCTCGAGAGGGCGAGCGGGTCCTGGTAGCCGCGCAGGTCGGGCACCCGGTGGCGCGTCCCGCCGCGGCACGCGACCCCGAACTCCATCATCGCGTGGTCGAGCCCCGAGGCGCGGGCGAGCACGCGGTCCTCGGCCACCACCGGCGGTGGGCCGTCGCGCAGGTGGCGGTCCGCGGGCATCGCCTGGCTGAGATCGAGGAGGACGAGCGCGCTCACCGCCACGCCGCACAGCGCCCCGCGCGCGTCGTAGGGCGGCGGCAGGGTGCGGGCGAGGAGGACCGTGCCGGCCGCGGCGAGCAGCGCGCCCGGCCCGCGGGCCTCGAGCCCTGCCGCGAGCCCGAGGCCCAGCCCGAGCAGCAGCCCGGCGACGATCCGGGCCCGCGTCGGATCACCCCGCAGCGGCCCCAGCCGGGTGGCGGCGAGGCCCAGCCACGCCCCCGCGGCCGGCCCGAGCCACGCCTCGTAGCGGTGCGGCAGGCGGAAGCGGTCGACGCCCGGGATCCACGCGAAGGCGAGCTCGAAGAGCGGGCCGTTCGTGCCCATCGCGAGCAGCAGGGCGACCGCAGCCACCGCGACGAAGAAGCCCGCGAGCGCGCGGCGCTCTGCCCGCAGCGCGAAGGGCAGGGCGGCGAGCGCGAGCCAGCCGACGTAGAGGTGGTTGCCGGGGCGCGGCCAGACGAACGCGCTGAGGCCCTCGAGGTCCAGGCCGCCGTCGGCGATCGACGCGAGGCTCCGCCCGGCCTGCACGCTGTGCTCGGCCAGGCGCGCGGTCGGGACCAGCACCGCCGCGAGGAGCCCCGCGCCGAGCAGCGCGGCCACGCCGATCGCGGGCAGCGCGCGCGCGCGTCCGGGTCCGGACGCCCCCAGGCGGAACGCGAGGTAGAGGATCGTGAGCGCGCCGGCGAAGTAGAGCGCGGGCGGCGACCCCGTCCAGCCGGCGAGCGCGAAGGCGAGCGCGAGGAGCGCGCCGTCGGTCACCGAGCGCTCCACCGCGACCCGGTCGGCCGCCCACAGCATCAGGGGCAGGTACGCGAGGGCGTGGGTGAGGTTGAGCTCCCAGTTGTGCCGCATGAACGGCGCGGCCTCGATCACCACCGCCCCGACGACCGCCCCGCTCCACGCCGCCCCGACGCGACGCAGCCAGAGCAGCCCGAAGAGGCCCGCGAGGAGGAAGCCGACCATCACGCGCAGGACGGCCCAGTCGAGCACCGGCGCGGGCCCGCCGATCGCGCAGGTCACCCAGGTGAGCGGGTGGAACGCGGCGCTCTGCGGGTCGGCGTAGAACGGGTAGCCGCCGCGGTCGTAGGGGTTCCAGTACGGCAGCTCGCCGTCGTGCAGCGAATCGCAGACGTAGACGAGGTCGGGCCAGTACTGCTCCGGCACGTCCCACTCGAACCACGGCGGCTCGCCCCCGCTCAGCAGCGCCCAGGTGATGGGCCAGAACAGGAACGCGGTGGTGGCCACGACGGCGAGCGCGGCCACGATCGGGGCCCGGTCCCTCACCGTCCGTCCCGCGTCACCGGTAGAGCTCCAGCGCGGGCGCGACCCCGACCTGCGACCGACGCGCGAGCTCCATGCCGGCCGCGCGCGCCCGCTCGCGCAGCTCGTCGGCGCGCCACGAGCCCGCGTTGACGAGGACGGCCCCGAAGCGCGCGTCGTCGGCCGCGTAGCGCTCGTTGAGCGCGTCGACCGGCGCGGCGACGTAGCCGAGGTAGGGCTCCTCGAGCTCGACGGTCATCGGCCAGCCGGTGAGCACCGGCGCGTCGCCCGGCGCGAGCGCGGCGAAGGCGTCCCGGTGGGTCGCGATCACGTCGGCGTAGGCGAAGGAGTGCTCCTCGGTGTCCGACGCGGTGCGCGCGCGCAGGCCGAGCATCCCCGCGAGCGCGGCGGCGCCGATCAGGCTCCAGCGCGCGGTCGCGCGGGCGAGCGGACGGAGCCGCCCGAACCCCTCGAGGATCGCCGCACAGAGGAGCACGAGGAGGCCCGGGTGCGCGGGCAGCGCGTAGCGCTCGAGCCAGAACATCTTGGTGAAGAAGATCGCGTTGAACAGGACGAGCGCGAGGCAGGCGGCGATCACCGCGTCGCGGCCCGGGACGCCGGTCGGCGCGCGCGCCGCGGCGGGCGCCCGGCCGAGCGCGATCGCGGCCATCGCGCCCGCCGCCAGGAGCCAGCGCAGGTGCCAGCCGAGGAGCGACGGGACCACCGTCAGGACGTTCGCGGCCTCAAGGGGCCGGTCCGCGAAGAGGTTCGCGTGGTGCGGGAACACGAAGTAGCCCGCGTGGAGCTTCTGCCACGCGAAGAACCCGCCGAGCGCCCAGAGCGGGACGGTGGCGAGCGCGATCGGCCCGACGGCGCGCTTGCCGGCGCCGCGCTGCGCGACGAGGACCCCCACCCCGATCGCGGCCGCGGTGAAGATGCCGGTCTCCTTGATCCACACCATCAGCACGCCGAGCGCGACCGCCCAGACGAGGCGCCCGCGCGCGAAGCAGAGCAGCGCGAGCGCGCTCAGGGCGGTGAGCGGCATCTCGGGCAGCATCATGTTGCCGATGCTGAGGAACAGCGGCGTCGCCGCGAGGAGCCCGGCCGCGGCGAGCCCGACCGGGCGCGAGAAGGTCCAGGCGCCGAGCAGGTAGGTGCACGCGAGCGCGAGCGCGGTGAACGGCAGGACCAGGAGGTGCCCGACCGCCGGGTCGGTCCCGAACAGGCGGAACGCCGCGCCAGCGAGGAGGTAGAAGAGCGGCGGGTGACCGCGCGAGTAGTCGTCGGGGAACACCCCCGGGGTCACGTCGAGGCCGTGCTCCGCCACCCAGCGCGCGCCCGGCACGTAGACGTCGGCCTCGTCCCAGAAGTACGCGAGGTCGAGGGGGCCGGGTCGCACGATCGCGACCCAGGCGACCGCGGCGAGCAGCGCGAGCGCTACCTCCGTCAGCGGACCTTGCGCACGCGAGGCGCCCGACGAAGCGCGGAGCACGGGCCCTCAGAGCAGGCGATCGCGCCAGGTGCGCGGCGTCTGCTCGCCGACGATCTCGAGCTCGAAGGCGTAGTCGAACGGCCGCGTCCCGCGCGCGCGGACGTAGTCGACGATCTGCCGGAGGCTCGCGTCGAGGTCGCCCGCCGGCGCGAACCCGAGCCGCTCGCGCGCGAGGTCCGCCGAGCACGTCACGAGCTTCACCTCGCACGGGCGGTCCTCGACGTGGATCGGGGCGAGCCCCTCGAAGCCCACCGCGTCGGCGACCCGGCGCGCGAGCTCGTTGACCGTGATGTAGCCGTCGTCGGGCCCCACGTTGACGAGGAGGCCGTCCATTCCCGGCTCCACCGCGAGCTTCACCAGGCAGTCGACGACGTCCTCGACGGGGCTGAAGCAGCGCATCTGCTCGCCGTCGCCGTAGATGTAGGGCTGGCGACCCTGGAGCATCAGGTTGGCCATGATGGACGCGACGTTGCGGTACGGGTCGTCGTACTTCTGGCGCGGCCCGATGATGTTGTGTGGCACCGCGATCGCGTGCTCGACGCCATGGGTCGCCGCGAGCTGGCGGAGCAGCGCCTCGCTCGCGACCTTCGCGATGCCGTACGGGTCGCGGGGCGCGGCCGGGGTCTGCTCGGTGAACGGCACGGGGCCGTCGCCGTAGCGCGCGATCGAGCTGCAGTAGACGATGCGCTCGACCCGGTTGTGGATCGCCGCGCTGAACGTCGCGACCGAGGCCTGGACGTTGTTCTTCACGACGAACGCGGGGCTGAAGACGCTCAGCCCCTCGTGGGCCGCGGCGGCGGCGTGGACGAGCACCGACGCGCCCTCGGTGATCTCGCGCATCCGCGTGAGGTCGCAGCAGTCGGCCTCGTAGAGCTCGGCTCCGTCGGGGACGTTGTCGCGGTAGCCGCCCGAGAGGTCGTCGCAGCCCGCGACCGAGTGGCCGAGCGTCAGCAGGCGCTCGGCGAGGTGGCTGCCGAGGAACCCCGCGATGCCGGTGATGAAGACCCGCCTCGACACGCGCGGCAGCCTATCACGGGGCCGACGCACTCCGGGTTGGGTAAGCTGCGGGGCGGAGGTGCGGATGCGACGGCGCTCGGTCGGTCCCTGGGTTCTGCTGGCGCCGCTGCGGTTGGCGCTGTCGCTGCTGCTGGCCCTG
>JAUHXR010000050.1:0-37500 GCA_030426845.1 Polyangia bacterium
CGAGCGGCGGCGGCGGCGGCGGCGGCGCGAGCGGCCCTCGCCGTCGTCGCGGTCGCGATCCGAGTCGGCCCGCGCGTCGTCGCGGTCCCGGTCGCCCCGGTCGCGGTCCCGATCGCGGTCCCGATCCCGGTCGCCACCGCGGTCGCCCCCACGGTCCCGATCGCCCCCACGGTCCGAGCGGTCGCGGTCCCGATCGCGGTCGCGGTCGCCGCCGCGGTCGCGGTCGCCGCCGCGGTCGCGGTCGCCGCCGCGGTCGCGGTCGCCGCCGCGGTCGCGGTCGCCGCCGCGGTCCGAGCGGTCACGGTCCCGATCGCCGCCGCGGTCGCGGTCCCGATCACGGTCGCCACCGCGATCACGGTCGCCGCCGCGGTCGTCGCGGCTGCGGCCTCGGCCCCGGTCGCGGTCGCCGCCACGGTCGCGGTCACGGCCACCCCGGCCCCGATCGCGGTCGCGGCCGCCCCGGCCCCGATCGCGGTCGCGGCCGCCCCGGTCACCCCGGTCGCCGCGCGCCTCGCGACGCTCACGGCGCTCGGCCTCGCGCTCCTCCCAGCCCTCGGGCTTGGGGAGGAGCACCTTGCGGCTGAGGCGCACGCGACCCTGGTCGTCGATGTCGGTGACCTGGACCTCGATCGTGTCGCCCAGGTTCATCACGTCCTCGACCTTGTCGACCCGCTCCCAGTCGAAGTCCGAGATGTGACAGAGGCCGTCCTTGTTCGGCATGATCTCGAGGAACGCGCCGTACGCCTCGACCCGCTTGACCACGCCCTTGTAGGTCTTGCCGATCTCCGGCTCCTCGGTGAGGCCGCGGATCAGGTCGAGGGCCTGACGCACCGCCTCGGAGTCCGGCGACGCCACGTTGACCGTGCCGTCGTCCTCGATGTCGATCTGCGCGCCGGTCTGCTCCTGGATCGCGCGGATCATCTTGCCGCCCGGCCCGATGACGAGACGGATCTGGTCGGGCTTGACCTTGATGCTGGTGATGCGGGGCGCGTGCGCGCTCAGCTCGGTCCGCGGCGCCGGGAGCGCCTGGAGCATCTTGTCGAGGATGTGGAGGCGCGCCTCCTTCGCCTGCGCGAGCGCCTGGGTCATGATCTCGCGGCTGAGGCCGGAGATCTTGATGTCCATCTGGATCGCGGTGACGCCCTTCTTGGTCCCACAGACCTTGAAGTCCATGTCGCCGAGGTGGTCCTCGTCACCGAGGATGTCGGTGAGCACCGCGTGGCGCTGCCCGTCGCTGATGAGGCCCATGGCCACGCCCGCGACCGGCGCCTTGATCGGCACGCCGGCGTCCATCAGCGCGAGCGCGCCGCCGCACACCGTGGCCATCGAGGAGGAGCCGTTCGACTCGGTGATCTCCGAGACCACGCGGAGCGTGTACGGGAAGTCCTCCTTCTCGGGCAGCATGTTCTGCAGCGCGCGGAACGCGAGCGTCCCGTGGCCGATCTCCCGGCGGCCGGGGCCGCGGAGGAACTTCACCTCGCCGACCGAGTAGGGCGGGAAGTTGTAGTGCAGCATGAAGCGGACCCACTCGGCGCCGGTGAGGAGGTCGAGCTTCTGCTCGTCCGCCGCCGTCCCGAGGGTGGTCGTGCAGATCGCCTGCGTCTCGCCGCGCGTGAACAGCGTCGAGCCATGGACGCGGGGCAAGAAGCTCACGTCGATGTTGATCGGGCGCACGGTGACGAAGTCGCGGCCGTCCACGCGGCGCTTCTCGTCGAGCACCTGCGCGCGCATCGTGTGGTACTTGAGGTCGCCGAACGCGTCCTTGACGTCACCGATGTTGTCGGGGAACTCCGACTCGAGCTTCTTGACGACGTCGGCCTTGACGTCGTCGAAGTGGTCGTAGCGTGCGAGCTTCTCGGGGATGTTGCAACCCGCCTTGACGCCCTCGAGGCCGACCTCCTTGACGCGCGCGTCGATCTTCTCGTCGCGCTTGGGCGACTCGAAGACCCACTTCTCCTTGCCGACCGCCTCGCGCATCTGCTCGATGAGGTCGAGGCTCGGCTGGATGGACTCCTTGCCGAACCAGAGCGCGTCGACGAGCTCGTCCTCGTTCAGCTCGTCGGCCTCGCCCTCGACCATCACGATCGCGTCGCGGCTCGCCGCGATGACGAGGTCGCAGTCGCTCTCCTCGAGCTCGCTGTAGGTCGGGTTGGCGACCCACTGACCGTTGACCCTGCCCACGCGGCAGCCGCCGATGGGGCCCGCCCACGGGATCGGGCTGATCGTCAGCGCGGCCGAGGCGCCGAGGAGCGAGATGACGTCGGAGGGGTTCTCCTGGTCGTGGCTGAGGACCGTCGCGACGATCTGGATCTCGTTGCGGTAGCCGTCGGGGAACAGCGGCCGGCAGGGGCGGTCGATGATCCGGCTGGTGAGGATCTCGTGGTTGCGGAGGCGGCCCTCACGCTTGAAGAACCCGCCCGGGATCTTGCCCGCGGCGTAGGTCTTCTCCATGTAGTCGACGCTGAGGGGGAGGAAGTTGATGCCCGGCCGCGGCGACTTCGTGCCGCAGACCGTGACCATCACCACGGTCTCGCCCTGGGTGACGATGACGGAGCCGGCCGCCTGCTTGGCGATCCGGCCGGTCTCGAGGGTGACGATCTTGTCCCCTACCTTCACGTTCTCTCGGATGATCATGGGATCTCCTGTTGCACCCTGGGGCACCGGAGAGCCTGGCTCGGTCCTCGATTCCAGCCCCCCCGCGGCGCCGGGGGGCTCGAAGCGAGTTCCGAACGAAGCCGCCCTCGGGCCTCGCGGACGCTGGTTGTGGGTTCTCGAAAAAAGGGTGTGAGTTAACGAAGAAGGCCGCCGCTCGGAAGAGCGACGGCCTCAGAGCTACGGCGCACCGGACCCGCCCCGCGAGCGCGGGAGGTGCGCAAACCGACGCGCTCGTCCGAAGACGGCGCGGGGGAGAGCACGAGGGTCGAGCATCGAAGCGAGCAGCGACACGCTGCTCTACTTACGGATGCCGAGCTCGGTGATGACCTTGCGGTACCGCTCGACGTCCTTGCGGCGCAGGTAGTCGAGGAGACGACGGCGCCGGCTCACCAGCTGCAGCAGCCCGCGCCGCGAGTGGTGGTCCTTCTTGTGCGTCTTGAAGTGCTCGGTCAGGTACACGATGCGCTCGGTGAGGAGCGCGATCTGCACCTCGGGCGAACCGGTATCGCCGTCGTGCGCCTGAAACTTCGAGATAAGCTCGGATTTCCTATCCGTCGTCATCGCCATGACTTGAACATCTCTTCCTGAACGTGCCCGAATTCGCTGTAATTCCGGGCGTGAACCGCAACAATTGCCGTTGAAAGTCGGCGGAGTATGTGCGGGGGCCGCCGGAGCGTCAAGCGGTCACGAGCTTGACCTGGTGTTCGGCCAGGGGTAGCAGGCCAGAGGACGCGCGAGGCGGCTCGCGCGGGATGGAGCGATTTCATGAGCAAGCGATGGATGATCTTGGGAGTAGCGTTGGCCCTCGCCCTGGTCGGCTGTGACGACGGGGACGGCGGCACCGACTCGGGCCCGCCCGATGGCACGGACGCGGGCCCGCCCGACGGGACGGACGCGGGGCCCCCGGCCGGCGGACCGGCGGTCGGCAAGGGCATGGACCTCGGCGCGCTCGCGGCCGCCGACTACTCGTGCCTCGGCATGCGCGCCGCCCCGACCGCGGGCGCGGAGGTGACCTTCACCGGCCAGCTCAACAGCTTCTCGAGCGGCGCGGCGGTGGCGGACCTCCAGGTCCAGGTCTACCCGGCCAACATGGTCGACGTCGGCGGCGCCTGCGGCGCCGGCTGCCAGATGGCCACCACCGACGCGATGGGCCAGTTCAGCGCGATGGCGCCGGCCGACGGCTGGTTCGCCTACCGCGTGCTGGGCGGGCAGGGCACGCCGGGCGGCGGCACGCCGATGCCGTTCCTCACGACGATCCAGTTCAACGAGCCCGCGCCCGCGGCGGCCGGCGAGACGGTCGGCCTGACCACGATCGATCAGGGCACGCGCGACTCGATCGTGCTCCTCCTCGGCACCAACGCCGACCCGCTGCGCACCACCGTCGTCGGCACCATCGAGGACTGCGCGGGCGACCCCATCGCCAACGTCGATCTGCGGATCTTCGGCAGCGCCGGCGAGGTGACCACCATGACGAGCGGCTCCAACGACCGCGAGTTCTACTTCAACGGCGGCGGCGCGATGGATCCGCCGGCCGCGACCATCCCGGAGACCCGCCGCCGCGCGACCAACGTGGACGGCCTCTACGGCCTCGCCAACCTCGACGTGCCCGGCGACTCCGCCTACCGCGTCGAGGCGTGGGGCTCGACCACCGACGGCGAGGCGCCCGTCCTGCTCGGCTGCGAGCAGGTCCAGGTCGCGCCCGACTCGGTCACGATCATCAACATCGGCCCGCTCCGCAGCGACGCGCCCTCGGGCTGCGGCTCCTGAGCGGACGGCGCACGCGCGCCTGATCCAAGCCGAAGAGGCGGGCCCGAGGGTCCGCCTCTTCGCGTTGGGAGCCCAGGAACGGAACGAGCCGCTCAACCCCGCCGATCAACCCAGCGTGGGGATGAGCGCGCGCAGGGTCCGCGCCCGCTCGCGCGCCAGCGGCACCGTCGGCTGCTCGGGGTGATCGAGGTGCAGCTCGTAGGTGCCCGCGCCGGCCGGCTCGATGCCGCGGATCCGGTCGAGCCGGACGAGCGCGCCGCGGTGCGAGCGGAAGAACGCGCCCTCGGGCACCCGCTTCTCGACCGCGCTCAGGGTCAGGTCGAGGGCGAAACGATCGTCCTCGGTGACCGCCCACACGAGCTCGTCCTTCACCTCGAACCAGACGACGTCTTCCACCTGGAGCACGACGAGCTTGCCGCGACGGCGCACCGCCAGCCGGGTGAGGGTCGCCTCTTCTTCGTCCGCCGCCGCGGGGGCCCGCTCGCGCGCGCGCTCCACCGCCTTGGCGAGGCGCTCGAGCCGCACCGGCTTGAGCAGGTAGTCGACGATCCCCGCCTCGTACGCGCGCACCGCGCCGTCGTCGTGGGCCGAGACCACCACGATCCCGAGCTGCGGGTGGCGCTTCATCAGGCTCTCGGCCAGCGCGATGCCGTCGGGCCCCGGCATGCGCAGATCGACGAAGGCGAGGTCGGGGGTCGCCCGATCGAGCTCGGCGAGGGCCGACGGCGCGTCGCCCGCCTGGCCGATCACCTCGACGTCGAGCTGCTCGAGGAGGAACCCGAGCTCGTCGCGCGCGAGCGGCTCGTCGTCCACCACGAGCGCCTTGAGGCGGCGGCTCACGCGGCCCTCCGGTGTTCCTCGGCCGGGAGGCGCACGGTGGCCCGCATCCCGCGCTCGGTCGGCGTGAGCGAGAGCGACGCGCCCTCTCCGTAGCGGCGCGACAGCCGTCGCCGGAGCGTGTCCAGCGCGATGCCCGCCCCCGTCTCCACCGGCGGCATCGGCGCGCCGCTCGCTTCGTCCTCGATCTGGATCACCAGGATCTCCTCCTCGCGCGTGGCGGACAGCCGCACGCGCCCGGGGCCGTCGCGCCGCGCGACGCCGTGCTTCACCGCGTTCTCCACCAGCGGCTGAAGGAGCAGCGGGGGCACGCGCGCGTGCCGCAGCTCCTCGGGCAGGTCGACCTCGACCGCGAGCCGTTCGTCCCCCAGCCGCGCCCGCTCGATCGCGAGGTAGGCCTGGGCGTGGTCCATCTCCGCCGTGAGCGGCGCCTCCTCCGGGTGCGACAGGAGGTAGCGGTAGAGGTCGGCAAGGTCGTTGACGAGCTCGCGGGCGCGCATCGGGTCGATGCGGATCGTCGCCCGCACCACGTTGAGCGCGTTGAACAGGAAGTGCGGCTCGAGCCGGCGCCGGAGCGACTCGAGCGCGGCCGCGTCGGCGGCGGCGCGCGCCTCCACCAGCGCGACCGCCTGCTCCTCGCGGCTGACCACCAGGCGCGCGACGACCACGAAGAGCGTGACCCCCGACGCGTTGACCACCAGCTTCACTAGGTGGGCGGGCCAGGCGGGGAGGTAGCGGGCCGCGTGCCCCACCGCCAGCAGTCCGACCCCGACCACCACGAGGTGGATCGCCTGGATGCCGATCGAGGTGACGAACACGCGCCAGCCGGAGAACCAGTCCGGCCGGCGCTCCGCGACGAGCCCCGCGAGGACGCCGTCGGTGATCGAGGCGGCGAGGACCCAGGGCGCGGTCTCCGGGTCGACGAGCGTCGCGTAGAACAGCCCCCCGCCGAGGCCCGCGAGCGCGCCGGCCTTCCAGCCGCCGAGGATCGCGGCGATCAGGACGCCGATGGCGCGCACGTTGATGTGCTCGCCGCCGACGTGGAAGCCGAGGAGCGCGCCCCACGCGGCGAGGCCGAGCCCGAGCGCGACCGCCGCCAGCTTGTCGCGGCGCTGGCCGACGCCGAGGATGCGGTTGCGGAGCGGAGGAAACAGCACGGCCACGAGCGCGGCCGCCGCGAGCAGGCCCATCTTCTCGGCGAGCTGAATCAGCAGCGTGGCCGCGTCGATGCCTTCCATCCGGCGTTCACGTTAGCAGTGGCGGGGCGGCCGCGCGCAGCCAACCGGGCGGGCGGGGACCCGCGTCGGCTCAACGGTCGGGGGCGGGGTCCGAGTCGCCGGCCACCGCGTCCACCACGTCGGCGACCTCGGCGTCGAGCGTCAGCGTCGCGGCGGGCAGGTGAGGCGCGACGTAGAGCGGGTAGCGCGCCCGGATCACGCCGTCGAACGGGGGGATCTCCAGCTCGTCGATCGCGCTCGTGAGGCACGCGCGCAGCCGGTCGGCGAGCCGCCCCTCCACCCGCGCCTGGAGCACCTCGCGGTCGGCGAGGCGGAACTCGAACACCGCCCGGCTCTGGTAGCTCGCGCGCCCTCGCCGGTCCTCGCGGAAGCACGCGCGGGCCGGGGGGACGATGCGCTGGTGCAGCAGGGTCAGGAGCGAGCGCTGCGGCAGGCTGGTCGGGCCCTCGTGGCGGCGGAGGCCCGACGGCTGCGCGGTCGGGCTCGGCGCGACCTCGGGCTCGGGCTCCGGCACGCTCGGGCGATCGCAGCGCCGCGTGTCCGCGAGCATCAGCGCCTCGCGCGGGCCGACGACCGCGCTCGGGCTGCGGAAGGCACCTTGCGTAGTGCAGGTCGCGGCCGCCTCGGCGGGGCGGGCGAGGGCGGCGAGCCGGCCGGCGCGATCCCGGACCCCCACCGCGCGCTCCACCCGATCGGTGAGCGCGAGCGCGATCGACTCGGGCGCCGGCCGCGGTCTGCCGCCGCCGAGCAAGAGCCGCGGCGGGCCTGCGCCGCGCCCCTCCCACACCAGCTCCTCGCCCGCGCGGAGCGCCCCGAGCCGGATCGTCTGGCGTCCGACCGCGACCCGCACGTCCTCCTCCACCACCGGCGCGAGGAGCGCGCTGAGCCGCTCTTCGAGCGGCGCCATCCCGTGTCCCCGGCCCGCGCGGTCCGCCTCCGGGCCCACGTGGGCGACCCGACCCTCCGCGAGCGCGAGCGCGGCGCGCAGGCCCTCGGTGGGCGCGCGGTCCGCGACGTCGACCACCGCGACCTCCGCCCCCGCGCGCCGGGCCTCGCGGAACGCGCGCTCTCCCTCCTCCGAGCTCGTCAGCCCGCCGTCGCCCAGCACCAGGACCAGCGTCCCGGGCCGCACCCAGTCGCGCGCGACCGCCCACGCGGCCTCGAACCGGGTCGCGCTCCCGAGCTCGCGCTCGAGCGCCCGCGCGATCTGCACGAGGGCCACGTCGGTGGGCGCGGTCGGCTCGGCGATGACCGGCTCGGCCCGCGCCGCGAACGCGGCCACCCGTACGCGCGAGCGCGCCGGGAGGCCCGAGAGCAGGGCGGCCACCGTCGGTCCGACCCGCCCCCGCGCCGCCCCCGCGGTCGACGGCGACGCGTCGAGGAGGAGCACGAGGTCCCGGGCCATCGGCGGTCGGGGCCCCGCCACCGCGCGCAGCCGCGCGCAGCGCCCGCCGGCGCACGGCACGTCCCAGGCCTCCACCGAGGTCCCGCCTCCGTGGAGGCTCGCCGAGACCTCCGCGTCCTGCCACGGCGCGCGCTCGACCGGGCGCTCCACCGCGTCGCTTCCGTCCACCGCGCCGCCCCGCAGCTCGTCCGAGCGCACCTGGATGCGCGCGCTCGCGATGCGGTCGTCGCGCCCCCGCGCCGGCAGGGTCAGCCGGGCCCGCCCGCCGCGCACCGGGGCCGGCGCGATGTAGCGGAGGCGCACCGTGAGGACGCCGCTCCGGGCCGCGCCGCGCTGCCCGCGCCTCGGCTCGGGCCGCACCGGGGCCGCGCGCAGCCACGCGTAGGTCGGGCCGCCGGGCTCCTCGACGATCGCCGCGTGGCCGGCCGGCGGCGCGTCGGCCCCGCCGTCGTGGGCGCGCACCGCGTCGTCGTAGGCGCTCAGCGGCCCTCCGCCCGCGTCGGCGCGGCCGCTCGCGCAGCCGGCCGCGTGGCAGACCTCGAGGGCGGCGAGGCTCGCGCCGGCGGGGACCGGGAGCCGGTAGCGGACCTCCGCCGGGTAGCGGGCGCTCGAGACGAAGGTGAGCTCGACGTCGACCCGGGCGAGCCCGTGCTCCAGCCGGACCGAGACCTCGTGCGAGCGCTCGCGGACGCCGGCGATCGCGCTCAGGACCTCGCCGCGCCGGACGGGGACCTGCGGCTGGAGCGCCTCGCCGGGGGCGGTCGGCGCCACCTGCTCGAGCCGGTCGGTGGCGTCGATCCCGAGCGGGTCGTCCTCGCCGCCCGAGAACGGGTCCTCCTCGACCCAGCTCGGCAGGCCCGAGCCCGTGTCCTGGGCCGTGTCCTGGGCCGTGTCCTGGGCGGCGGCCGGCAGGGCCGGGCCGAGCGCGAGTCCAAGGGTGAGGCCCGCCACGGCGAGCGACAGAAGAAAGGCGGCGCGTCGGAGGTTGGGGTGCACGGAGATCACGGACAGCGGCCGAGCCGCGACGTTCCCGCGCCGGGTCGGACCACCGTAGGTCTAGCTTGGCGTGATGGGGGTCGGTATGCTCGCCCCCGCTTCAACGAAGGGGAGCTCTCATGGGGATCATGGATTTCATCAGGCAGGGCACGCAGGAGATGATGATCGCGCGCCCGGACAGCGCGAAGCAGTACATCGTCTACAAGCACCCCGAGCAGACGATCCCCATGTTCAGCCAGCTGACCGTGGACGCCGACGAGGCGGCGGTCTTCTTCCGCGACGGCGCGCTCGTGGGCGTGCTGCGGACGGCGGGCGCCGGCCAGCGCCACCAGCTCAGCACGGGCAACATCCCTTTCCTGAGCAACCTCGTCGACTCGTTCACCGGCGGGAACATCTTCGTCACGGACCTCTACTTCGTGACGATGCGCCCGTTCCGCGGCGCCCGCTTCGGTGACTCGCTGCCGCCGATCAAGGATCCCGAGCTCGAGATCACCCTCAGCCCGCGCATCTACGGCGAGTACGCCTGGCAGATCACGCACCCCGACCGGTTCCTCGTGAACTACCTCGGGATGGGCGGCCAGATGACCAACGAGCAGGTCGAGAGCTGGATCACGACCAAGTTCAAGAACGCGGTGAAGCGCTCGCTGCCGCAGTTCATCATCCGCCAGAAGATCGAGGTGCAGCACCTGGCCGCCTACCACGACGAGATCGGCCAGATGTTCATGCAGAAGTGCGACGACCTCTCCGAGATCGGCGTGCAGTTCCTCGAGCTCGGCGACTTCAACATCAACTTCGACGAGGACGACCAGAAGCGCCTCGAAGAGGCCCAGGCGCGCTACGCCGACCTCAAGGTGAAGATGCGCGCGAAGGACGCGCTCGGCGGCGGCAACTACATGCAGTACGCGGCCGGCGAGGCGATGCTCGGCGCGGGCCAGGGCTTCGCCCAGGGCGGAGGCGGCGAGGGCGGCGGCGGCCCGATGATGGGCGGCGCCGGCATGGGCATGGGCTTCGCCATGGCCAACATGTTCGCCGGCCAGATGCAGCAGCCGCAGCAGGGCTACCCGCCGCAGCAGCCGGGCTACCCGCCCCAGCAGGGCCACCCGCAGGCGGCGCCCGGCGGCGCGCCGGCCGGCAACCTCATGCAGTGCCCGTCGTGCCAGGCGGCGGTCCCTCCGGGGAAGTTCTGCGCGGAGTGCGGCGCCTCGCTCGCCCCGCCGCAGCCGCGGCCCTGCCCGTCGTGCAACACGGTCAACGCGCCCGGCGCCAAGTTCTGCACGAACTGCGGCACCAACGTCCAGGGCGGCTGAGCCGCTCGCGCTATCGCCAGCTCTCTGGATCCTGCCGGCTCAGAATCTGACGGTACGCGCGGCCTTGCGCGCTGGAGCCCCACCGCTCCACGAAGGTCCTCATGTGGCGGGCGGCGGCGTCGCTGCTGCCCTGGGCCCGGTAGGACTCGATGAGCAATCCCAGCTCCGACTGAGATCGGGCGTGCCCCTCCAGGATGCGGATCGCGCACTGGCTGTCGCCGCGCGTGAGGCACTCGCGGGCCTGCGCTTCGAGGCTCCCCTGCGAGGGGGAGCCCTCGCCCGCGAAGGTGATGGGCACCGTGACGGTCTGCGGGCTCTCCGGCGGCCTGAAGCGCCAGCTCCGCGCCGCCCGCTCAAGGCAATCGCGCACCTCGGCCGGCGCGGTGCCCGTGGCGGACGCGTCCGAGACCTGGCCGTCGGCCTCGACTCGCATCTGGAGCGTCGCGCGCGACGCCGGGACGGGCGCCGCACAGTCCCGCGCGACCAGCTCCAGGATGCGGGCGGGGGTCGGCGGCTCGAGTTGGGGTCCCGTGTACGGCGTCCGCCAGGAGGGCGCGGCGTTCGTGGTGTTCGACGGCGAGTTGCTCGGTGACGCGGTGTCACGGGGCCGGTCGGTCTCGCCCTCGTGCGACTCGTCATCGGGCGTGGCCTCCTCCGAGGTCGGCGACTGGAACAGGTAGGAGAGCGTCGTCGCGTCGCCGCGGATCGGCATGAAGTGAAAGGTCGCGAAGCCCCGCTCGAGACACACCCGCAGGTCGTCGGGCAGCGTCCCCCCCACCGGTCTCGCCATCCCGTCCGGGCCCGGCTCGGTCTGAGGCTCGACGAGGGCTTCGCTCACCCGTCCGCTCGGCTCGATCGTGAGCTCCGCGCGGAGCTGGAGCGGAGCCGGCGCGGGGTGGCGCCGCCAGCACGGCTCCAGCCGGGCCCGCGATAGGTCGATCCAGCGCTTGGTCCACTCCAGGTCGCGCTGCTCGCGCGGTTCGCCCGCCCCCGCGTCGGCATCGGCGAGCACTCCGTCCGGCCCTCCCGCGGGCCGCGGGGCCGCGCTCACCAGCTCCCCCTCGGGGGTGAGCATCGGCGCGTCCTCGGCCCGGTTGAACCACCACGCGGTCAGGCCGATCGCGGCGATGAGGGCGGCCAGCGTGGTCGCGACCGCGGCGAGGCGGCGGCTCACCGTCGGCCGCGACACCGCGAGGCGCTCGGCGATCTCGTCCTGGGTGAAGCCGGCGACCTTGAGCGCGATCACCGCGCGCTCCTCCCGGTCCGAGCCCGCCTTGTGCATCAGCTCGCTCGCGAGCGAGGCGTCGAACGGCTCGGAGGGCCGCGCCGCGTGCAGCGCCTCCGCCTCCGTCGTCGCCGGCGGGATCGCGCCCGCGAGGAGCTGCCGCCGCCGGCGTCGCTTGCGCCGCAGCTCGGCCACGTGGCGGCTCAGGCGCGTCTTCAGGTAGGCGCGGAGCGTGGCCTGGGCGGATCCCTGGCGAAGCTCGTCGAGGTAGCGCGGCAGCCACGACTCGAACGCGAGCACGGCGAAGTCCCCGACGAGGTCGTCCGCCTCGATCACGTCCGCCGCGCGCGGCGCGACCTCGCGGGCGATCTCGGCGATCGCGGGCAAGAGCTCCTCCCAGCGGCGCTCGTCGAGCGCGTCGAGCCACGCGAGCAGCTCGCCGGACGCGCGGGTCCCGGGCACGGCGCGGAGCGCCTCTTCGATCGATCTCATCGTCGCCTCCACCCACCCTACACGGGACGAGGTCGCCGGGGCGTTCACCGCGGCGGTTGACACCGCGCATGCCCCTCGCATCCTGGGGGGGTGGGCCTCCCCGGAATGCGCGCGGCGCTGATCGCGCTCGCGGCGATCTTCGCCCTGCTCCAGACCGACGACGGCTGCGGCGCCGTCACGGACCCTGAGAAGGGCGAGGGCGAGGCCTGCACCCGCACGAGCGAGTGCCGCTTTCCCCTGGAGTGCCGCGGGGGGGTGTGCCGTAGCTCGAGCGAGCCGTTCGACGCCGGCCCGGGGATGGACGCGGGGCGGCGCGACGCGGGGGACGAGGACGCGGGAGCGCAGGACGCGGACGTGATGGACGCCGACCTCGCGGACGGGGACGTGCCCGAGGCGGGCGTTGACGCGGGCGACGCGGACGCGGGGGACGCTGGCGATTCCGACGCCGGCGATTCCGACGCCGGCGAGACCGACGCGGGCGCCTAGGGAGCTTGAATCACCACCGTCGCGGGGCGCCTCCCGGGCGGCAAGCGTCCGCCTCGCCGCCGGCTGCTCCTCGACGATGCCCGAGCATCGCCTCGTCACATCCGACGCCGATCCGAACGTATGGCGCTCCGGGATCCGCATCGCGCCGGTAGCGAATCAAGCTCCCAGAGCCGCTTCGGCGGCGCGTCTTGCGCCAAGCTCGCACGATTTTCTACAATCGCACCGTCCACGATGCGCATCTGCCCGCAATGCGGCACGCGGTTCGAAGAATCGCTCCAGTTCTGTCCGCACGACGGGTCACCGACGTACGAAGCCCAGGATCCTCCGCGCGCCGACGAGGATCCCCTCCTCGGCCGGGTGGTCGATGGCCGCTACCGCGTCGAGAAGCGGATCGGCGAGGGCGGCATGGGCGTGGTCTACCTGGCCACCCACACCGTCCTGCAGAAGAAGCTCGCGCTGAAGGTCCTCCGCGGCGACGGCAGCAAGGACGCCGAGACGGTCCAGCGCTTCATGCAGGAGGCGCAGGCCGCGACGAGCATCGGCCACCAGAACATCATCGACATCTCCGACTTCGGCCGGCTCGCCGACGGCTCCGTCTACTTCGTGATGGAGTACCTCGACGGCACGTCGCTCTCCGACATGATCAAGACCGGCGGCTCGGTGCCGATGCAGTCGGCGGTCCACATCATCCGTCAGATCGGCTCGGCGCTCGACGCAGCCCACGCGCGCGGCATCGTCCACCGCGATCTGAAGCCCGACAACATCTTTGTCATCAAGCAGGGCAGCGACCCGCAGTTCGTCAAGGTGCTCGACTTCGGCGTGGCCAAGGTCGGCGGCGCCGCGAGCAAGCTGACGAAGACGGGGATGGTGTTCGGCACGCCCCACTACATGTCGCCCGAGCAGGCCGCGGGTCACAGCGTCGACCAGCGCACCGACATCTACGCGCTCGGCGTGATCATGTACGAGATGTTCACCGGCAAGGTGCCGTTCGACGCGGACACCTTCATGGGGATCCTCTCCAAGCACATGTTCGAGGCGCCGGTGCCGCCGACCGACGTCCACGGCGCGTCGCTCGGTGCGCTGGAGGGCGTGATCCTCCGCGCGCTCGAGAAGAACCCCGACCAGCGCTACCAGTCGATGACCGAGCTGGCCGAGGACCTCGACACGATCGCCGCCGGCGGCACGGTCGAGGCGGTCCGTCACGGGGTCGCCCCGCCCCCCGGCGGGCTCGCGGACGCGCTCGAGCCTCCCTCCTACGCGGAGGTCGCGGCGGCCAACGCGCCGGCGAGCGGCGGGCGCGGCGCCCTCTACGTGGTGCTCGCCCTCGTCGCGCTGCTGATCGTCGGCGTCGCGGTGGGCACGTCGGTGTTCCTCCTCACCGCGGAGGACGACGGCCTGGCCCAGGCGGACGACGGGGGCGACGACCCGACGGACGACCCCGCGGGCCCCGGCACGACAGACACCCTCACGGGTGAGGCGCAGCCAACCAACACCCTCGGGCCGGGGACCGACCCCGGGACGACGGGCACGGTGGGCTCCGGCGGGGTCGACCCCTCGCAGGCCGACCCCTCGCAGGCCGACCCCTCGCAGGTCGACCCCTCGCAGGTCGACCCCTCGCAGGCTCCCACGGTCGATCCGACGCCCGCGCCGGTCATGGTCTCGATCACGTCGGACCCCGCGGGGGCCGAGGTGCTGCTCGACGGGGTGATGGTCGGCAACACGCCCGTCCAGCTCCCGCGTCCGGCCACCGCGACCCAGACCGTCACGCTCCGCTACCGCGGCTACGAGGCCTCGGATGTCCAGATCAGCCCGCGGACCGGGGAGCAGCTCAACGTCAGCCTCACCCGGGTGAGCCACTCGAGCCGCCGCCGCCGCTCGCCCGACGTGGTCATGCCCCCGGTGGTGCACACCCAGCCGCCCACCACCACGACCACGACGACCCGCCGGCGTTCGACCAGCGAGGTCGTGGACCCCTGGGCGAACTGACCGCAGGCGCCGGTAGCCCCCGCGCGGCCTCGTCCGTAGACTCCCGGCCATGATCGCTCGCCGCCGTGGTCGGAGCTCGCCTCGCCGAGCCGCGCTCGCGCTCGCTCTCGCGCTCACCGCGTGCTCCGGAGGAGCCGGCGACCGCGACACGATCCAGGGCGAGCGGTTCCGCGAGGTCGAGGCGCCCGCCCCGAGCGTCGCGACCTACGCGACCGAAGCGGGGGAGGGCGCCGCGGTGCTCGGCGCGCCCGGCGCGGACGCGGTGCGCCAGGGGATCGAGGCGGCGAGCGCGGCCCACGACATGCCCCTGAGCCCGGATCCGCGGCTCGCGCGGCTCGCGCAGTGGATCGGCGAGCGCCTCGGCCCGAACGGCGAGCCGCCGCCCAACGAGGTCATCGAGTTCTTCGCGCGCCACCTCGGGCTGGTCGAGCCGGTGCCCCACACGATGGTGCTCGGGCAGCCCGCGGAGACGCTCGCCGACGGCATCGCCGACTCGGTCGGCCAGTTCATGGGTCGCCAGCGCTACAACCGCTGGGGGGCGGCGGTCGTCGAGCGCGGCGGCCTCACCCTCGCGGTGGTCATGCTCTCGTGGCGCTGGGTCGAGCTCGAGCCGATCCCGCGCTCGGCGCCCGCGGGGCAGGCGCTCGAGGTGCGGGGACGCCTCCTCGGCGACCACCAGAACCCGACGGTGGTCGTGGCCAAGCCCGACGGTCAGGTGCGCCGGTTGCCCGCGGGCTCCGGCCCCGAGTTCGACGTGCGCGTGCCCACCGAGGGCCCCGGCACCTACCGTGTCGAGATCGTGGGGCGCGGCCCGCGTGGCGACACCGTGATCGCCAACTTCCCCGTCTACGTGGGCGAGGATCCTCCGCGGGCGGTGCGCCTCGACGCCGGCCCGGCGGTCAGCGGGGACGCGGCGAGCGTGGGCCGCGAGCTCTTCGCGCTCATCAACCGCACGCGCGAGGAGGCGGGCCTGCGCCCGCTGCGGCCCGACGACCCGCTGCGCGACGTCGCCCTCGGCCACAGCCGCGACATGGTGGAGCACGACTTCATCGGCCACGACTCACCGACCACCGGCACCGCCGCCGATCGGGTGCGGGCGGCGCACCTGCGCAGCGGGCTGGTGCTCGAGAACATCGGCCGGGGCTACAGCGCGGCCGAGATCCACCGCGGGCTCATGGAGAGCCCCGGCCACCGCGCGAACCTCGTCAACCCGGACGTCACCCACGTCGGCATCGGCGTCGTCGCCCAGCCGGAGGGCACCCGCAACGCGTTTGTCGTGACCCAGGTGTTCATCCGCCAGGCCGAGCGCGTCGACCTCTCCGGCGCCCCGGCGCGCCTCCTCGATCTCATCAACCACGCCCGCCGCGCCCGAGGGGCCCCGGACGTCTCCCTCGAGGAGCCGATGAGCGAGGCCGCCCAGGCGGCGGCCGAGGACTTCTTCTCCGACCCGAGCCTCAGCCAGCAGGACACCGTCGACGACGCCAGCGCGGCCCTCCGCCGCTTCGCGATCGCCTACCGCCGCATCGGCGGCGTCATGGCCGTGGTCGCCGACGTCGACGAGGCCGGCGCCCTCGAGCCCGTCCTCGACCCCGGCGTCCGCTTCATCGGCGTCGGCGTCGCCCAGGGCAGCCGCCCCGACACCGGCGCCAACGCCATCGGCGTCGTCATCGTCATGGCCTGGCCCCGCTGATCTGAGCCGAGCGAAAGCCACGCCGAGCGCGAGCCCAGCCGAGCGCGAGCCCAGCCGAACCGCAGCGATCCCCCGACCCCTATCGCGACGCCAAGCCCCCAAGCGAGCGAGGCGCGCCGGCGCGGGGTCCGAGCCGAACCGCAGCGGTCCCCCGACCCCCATCGCGACGCCAAGCCCCCAAGCGAAGCGAGAGCCGAGCAAAGCCGAACCGCAGCGATCCCCCGACCCCCATCGCGACGCCAAGCGCCCAAGCGAAGCGAGGCGCGCAGGCGCGGGGGGGGTCCGAGCCGAACCGCTGCGGTCCCCCGACCCCCATCGCGACGCCAAGCGCCCAAGCGAGGCGCGCCGCGCCGGCGCGGGGGTTCCGAGCCGAACCGCAGCGTTCCTCCAAACCCTATCGCGACGCCAAGCCCCCAAGCGAAGCGAGGCGCGCCGGCGTGGGGGGGGGGGTTCCGAGCCGAACCGCAGCGTTCCTCCAAACCCTATCGCGACGCCAAGCGCCCAAGCGAAGCGAGGCGCGCCGGCGCGGGGGGCCCCATCGCGGAGCGATGGGGGGGACCGCCAAACAAACAGGGGGTCCCATCGCGGAGCGATGGGGGGGACCGCTAAACAAACATCAGAAGCGCTCTTCGCCCTGCCCGGACGTCGCGGTCCCGACGTTCTCCATCACGTTCCCGCCCATCTCCTCGAAGCGGAAGCCCTCGCGGATGCGGAACGCGGCGCCGTTGTCGGCCGCGACGATCACGTCGACCGTGCCGGCCTCGTCCATCGTCGGGGTGGCCACGAGCAGGGTGTGGTCGTCGAGGATGGTGGAGCGCATCGAGCGCTTGTTGCCGAAGTACACCGTGTACGAGATGTCCCGGCGGAAGTGGTTGCCGGAGATGCGGACCGGCTGCTCGCCGGCCGTGGCACCGGCGCGCGGGTCGATGTTGGTGATCTGGAGCTCACCGCCCTCCGACTCGCCACCACAGGCGGCGAAGAGCGCCAGGGAGATCCCCACGACGAACGCATTGACGGACCAGGCTCGCGCAGCTCGCATCGACATCGCTCCTTTGGCGACCGCGACGATATTCGAGGCCGCCGGCCAGGGTCAATCCCAACCGAGAGAGCCCGCGAGGTTGGGTGTGGCTTGACACCCCCGAGCCCGGCTACCCATCCTTCGGCCGGGCCGATGGCGCTTCGGGCAAGAGGGGACTGACCAAACCGTGGCCAAGAAAAGCCTGCTCCTCGTGGACGCAGACCCCCGCTCGCTGAGGGTGTTGGAGGTCAGTCTGCGCAAAGCGGGCTACTCCGTCGCGACGTGCCGGGACGCGTCGGGCGCGCTCGAGACGGTCGAGCTGAGCCAGCCCGACCTCATCCTGAGCGACACCCGCCTCCCGGGGATGAACGGCTTCGCGCTCGTCGAGGAGCTGCGCACGCGCGAGGAGCTCAACGGCGTCCCGTTCATGTTCCTGTCGAGCGACTCGTCGGTGGAGAGCAAGGTCCGCGGTCTCGAGCTGGGCGTCGAGGACTACCTGACGAAGCCCATCTACATCAAAGAGATCATCACCCGGATCAACCTCACCCTGCAGCGGCAGGAGCGCGAGGGCCTCGCCCGGCGCACCTCGGTCGCGAAGACCCGGTTCACCGGGTCGCTCGGCGACATGGGCTTGGTCGACCTGCTCCAGACGATCGACATCAGCCGCAAGTCGGGCGTGCTCGAGCTCAGCCACGAGGCGAGCGTCGGGACGATCACCTTCAAGGAGGGCCAGCTCGTCGACGCCGAGCTCGGCAAGCTGGTCGCGGAGGCGGCGATCTACCGCCTGCTCCTCTGGAACGAGGGCGACTTCGAGATCGACTTCCGCCCGGTGCGCGTCGAGCAGCGCATCCGCGCGTCCACGCAGGCGATCCTCATGGAGGGCATGCGGCGCATCGACGAGTGGGGCCGCCTGCTCGAGCAGATCCCGTCGCTCGACAACGTCTTCGAGGTCTCGGAGGAGGAGCTGGTCGAGCGCCTCGCGGAGATCCCGGACGAGATCAACGGGATCCTCAAGCACATCGACGGGCGCCGCTCGCTGATGCAGATCCTCGACGCGGTCGCGGAGGACGATCTCGAGACCCTCACCGCGATCACCAAGCTCTACTTCGAGGGCATCATCTTCCCGACGGGGCGCACCGCGGGCGCGGTCGCCGACGAGCCCCTCGAGGAGCAGCTCGTGCCCGGTGAGGCCGACCCGACGCCCAGCGATCCGGCGGGGCTCGTGCCGCGCGCGGCGACCGAGCCGCCGCCGGCGCCCCCCGAGGAGGACGCCGAGGTCGACGCCGAGCTGGACGCCGAGGTCGCGGCCGAGGCGGACGAAGCGGAGTCCCCCGCCGACGACGAGACCGCGGCGCCGGATGATGGGGCGGCCGAGGACGAGGCGGCCGAGGACGAGTCGGTCGAGGACGAGTCGGTCGAGGACGAGACGGCCGAGGACGAGTCGGCCGACGACGATCGTGCGATCGCTAACGCGGCCCGGGAAGCGTCCGGCACGGATGTGTCACAGCGTGCCGACGGAACGCCTCCCGAGGAGGCGCAGATCGCGGCCACCGCGCCCGATCCGGTTGACGGAACGCCCCCTGCACCCGAGATCGAGCCTCACGGCGAAGAGACGGCCGAGGCCGCCGCCGCACACGAATCCCCCGCAGACCCCCCTGCGGACGATCCCCCCGCAGCAGACGACGCAGAAGAGGACGAACAGATGGCACGCAACGGCAGGCGCAGGCGCAGGCGTCGGATGAAGAGCAACGCACCCGAGGCCCCCGAGGTCCAGCAGGCCGAGGAGCAGGCCCAGACCAACGTCATCCAGTTCCCCGCGCAGGCGCGCGCGGCCGCGGGCTCCGACGTGGTGGTGACCGAGGGCAGCGACGTCGCGCTCGACGCCGAGGCCGAGGTGCGCGCGGACTCGACCCAGACCGGGCTCAAGGCCGACGTGTCCGAGACCGCGGCGGACGACGCGCCGGCCGAGGCGGCCGAGGCCGAGGCCGAGGCGAAGGCCGAGCCCGAGGCGACCGAGTCCGCGCCGTCCGAGGCGGCCCAGAGCGAGACGTCCGAGGCCGAGTCGACTCAGACCGAGGCGAGCCAGACCGAGACGGCCAAGGCCGAGACGGCCAAGGCCGAGACGGCCAAGGCCGAGCCCGAGCAGGCCGAGCCCGAGAAGGCCGAGCCGGCGAAGGCCGAGCCGGCCGCCGAGGTGAAGGCGTCAGACGACGACGAGGACGAGGGCCGCCGGCGTCGCGGCAAGAAGGGCAAGAAGAAGGGCCGGCGGAGCAAGCGCGACGAGGCCCGTCGCTCCAGCGCGCCGCCGGCAGAGTCCAAGTCGGACGCCAAGTCGGACGAGCCGCCCAAGCGGGCCGAGTCCAAGCGGGCCGAGTCCAAGCCGGCCGAGTCCAAGCCGGCCGCCGCGAAGAGCGAGGCCAAGAGCGACGCCCCGAAGAAGCGCCGCAAGAAGAGCGCGACGACCTCGAGCGCGGAGATCCGGGCCCTCAGCTCGACCGGCGAGCACGCGGAGATCGCCGAGGGCTTCTTCAGCACGAAGGCGCCCGCGCCGGTCACCCACGAGACCTGGGACGACCTGCAGCGCGACGCGATCCCGATGGCGCCGGGGATGAAGCAGGCGAAGTACGCCACGCTCGGAATCCTCGCGGCGGGCGTGGCCCTGATCGGCGGCTTCTTCGTCTATCAGAACTACGTCATGCCGGCCCCGCAGCCGCGGCTCGCGGAGCCGGGCCAGGCGGAGCTCAGCGGCTTCGCGAACCTCCCCGACGCGCCTCCCCCGACGGAGACCGAGGAGACGGAGGCCGAGCCGACCGAGGCGCCTCCGTCCACCGCGCCGGTCGCGGCGGTCACGCCGACGGAGGGCGAGCCGACCGAGGGCGAGCCGACCGAGGGTGAGCCGACCGAGGGTGAGCTCACCGAGGGGGAGCCGACCGAGGCCGAGCCGACGGAGGCCGAGCCGACCGAGGTCGCCGTCGCTGAGCCCACGGAGGCCGAGCCGACGGAGGCCGAGCCGACGGAGGCTGAGCCCACGGAGGCTGAGCCGACGGAGGCCGAGCCGACGGAGGCCGCGCCCGCGGGCGATCCGGCCGCGGCCGACCGCCTCAGCCGTCAGGCGCTGCGCGCGCTCAACCGGCGCGCGAACAGCGAGGCCGCCGGCTTCGCCCAGCAGGCGGTCGCCGCCGACCGCACCAACGCGATGGGCTGGCTGGTGCTCGGGGCGGCGCGCTCCGAGCTGGGCGACGCCGCGGGCGCGCGGGAGGCGTACCAGAGCTGCGTCGACCACGGCTCGAACCGCCAGACGGTCCGAGACTGCCGGGCGATGCTGCGGTAGCCGGTCGATGAAGACCGCCCCCAGGGCGGTCGTCATCAACCCCGGGTGCCCGTGCCCGCGCTTCGCCGGGCAGCACCGGATGAGCTCCATCCGCAGGCTCCCCGCCAACCGTGTCGGAGACGGGACGGGGCGGGGGCGCGGATCGGCGACGTGCTGCGATCGCCCGTGCCCGCGGAGACGTGCTGGGGCTCAGGGGTCGTTTCGCTTGGGCTGGTCCTCCAGCCCGAGGTGCTCCTCGAACGCCCACTCGAGGTAGTCCGCGGGCTCGCGGGACGGCAGCCCCCGCAGCAGCGGGACGATGTCCCCGTCGTCCGTCTCGAGCGACAGCTCCCAGCTCACCTGGCTCGGGTCGCGCAGGCCCCGCTGCTGGGTGACCGCGAGCTGACGCACCGAGCCCGCCCGCACCTCGCGCTCCCCGAACCACGGGATCGGCCCGTGCTGAACCCGGAGCCGGCCGTCCTTCACCTCGAAGGTCGTGGTGTTGAGCCAGGCGGCCGCGCACCCGTAGACGAAGACCGCCGGGACGAGCGCCATGAAGGCGGCGGAGATCCAGTCGAGGACACCGCCGCCGACCGCGCCCGCGAAGGCGACGACCACCGCGCCCGTCCCGACGACCCCGAGGAAGGGCGCGAGCCAGGTCGTCGTGCGGTCCCGCCAGCGCCGCCGGATCACGAGCGGCCGGGACGGAGCGCGTCGGTACCCTCCCTCGGCCGCCAGCGCCGGCTCTCCCGTCTCGACCGTCATCCCCGGCGGCAGCGGCGGGCGCCGGCGCGCGATCGTCTCGCGCCGCGGCGGCGTGAAGGCGTGCGCGCACCCGGGGCAGGTCGCGCGCGCCTCGGCGCGGTCGAGCGCCGCCTCCGGCACGAGCGCATCACAGCGAGGGCAGCGGACGTTGAGCGTCGACACCCCCACAGGGTAATTCCGACCCCGTCGTGCGCTCGCGCATTGCTCGGCGCGCGGCCGCGGCTTACCCCCCGCTGCATGGAGGGACGATGACCGAAGCCGTGATCGTGGATGGCGTGCGTACGCCGATCGGCCGCCACCGAGGCGGGCTCAGCGGGGTGCGCCCCGACGACCTCGCGGCGCACGTGATCGCGCAGCTCCTCGAGCGTCAGCCGGCGGCCAAGGGCGCGGTGGAGGAGGTCCTCTTCGGCGACACGAACCAGGCGGGCGAGGACAACCGCAACGTCGCGCGCATGGCGCTGCTGCTCGCCGGGCTGCCCTACGAGGTCTCCGGCGTCACCGTCAACCGCCTCTGCGGCAGCGGCCTCGAGGCGGTCATCCAGGCGTCCCGCGCGATCCGGCTCGGCGACCACGAGGTCTGCGTCGCGGGCGGCGTCGAGTCGATGAGCCGCGCCCCCTACGCGTTCGCGAAGGCCGACGAGGCGTTCCCCCGCACGCCGCCGACCGTCTACGACACGAGCCTCGGGTGGCGCTTCGAGAACCCGAAGATGGCCGAGCGCTTCGAGCTGATCGGGATGGGGCAGACCGCCGAGAACGTGGCCGAGGAGCACTCGGTGAGCCGCGCCGATCAGGACGCCTTCGCCCTCGCGAGCCACCAGAAGGCCGCGGCCGCGTGGGAGGCCGGGCGCTTCGACGACGAGGTGGTGCCGGTCACGACGCCGCCGCCTCACCGCAAGGCCCCGCCGGGGACCTTCACGCGCGACGAGTCCATCCGCCCCGACAGCTCGCTCGAGGCGCTCGGCAAGCTGCGCGCGGTGTTCCGCGAGGGCGGCAGCGTCACCGCGGGCAACAGCTCGCCGCTCAACGACGGGGCGGCCGCGCTGCTCGTCACGAGCGACGCCTTCGCCAAGGCGAACGGCCTGACCCCGATCGCCCGCGTCCGCGCCACCGGGGTCGCCGGCGTGCACCCGAGCACGATGGGCATCGGCCCGGTGCCGGCCACGCGGCAGGCCCTGAAGAAGGCCGGCCTCACCGCGAAGGACCTCGACCTCGTCGAGCTCAACGAGGCCTTCGCCGCCCAGTCCCTCGCCTGCGTCCGGGCCCTCGAGCTGGACGAGTCGAAGGTCAACGTGAACGGCGGGGCGATCGCCCTCGGGCACCCGATCGGCTGCTCGGGCGCGCGCATCGTCGGCACGCTCGCGCACGAGATGCGGCGCCGCGACGCCACGCTGGGCCTCGCGACGCTCTGCATCGGGGTCGGTCAGGGCCTCGCGCTGATCCTCGAGCGCGTCTGACTCGTCACGCGGCCGTCCTGCGCCCTGTCGCGTCCCGGAGAGCACGGGTCGCGCACGGGGCGAGGGGCGAATTCCCGGGCGAGAGCAGCTCCGGCGGTGCCTCGAACGGAGTTCGCGGAGGTCCGACCGCCGTCGGACCTCGCGCAAACTCTCTTCGGGGAGTGGAGGGGACCTGCCGGCGGATGGGGGTACCTCCGCGCGGGAGGTGAGGGGCTGGTCCGGCGGATGGCCACCCCTCCGCGCGGGGAGGGGGAGGACGGTCCGGCGGATGGGGGGACCTCCGCGCGGGGAGGTCAGCGGACGGTCCGTCGGACGGGGGTACCTCCGCGCGACGAGGGGAGGGCGCCCGCCGGCGGCGGTCGGACCTCAAACAAGAGTGTTTGGGGTGGGGTCGGCGGTAGTCCGATCGGAGTGCAGTCGGTTCGGGGTGAGGGCGGCGGTGGTCCGATCGGAGTGCACTCGGTTCGGGGTGGGGTCGGCAGTGGTCCGATCGGAGTGGACTCGGTTCGGGGTGGGGGCGGCGGTGCTTCGATCGGAGTGGACTCGGTTCGGGGTGGGGTCGGCGGTGCTTCGATCGGAGTCGACTCGGTTCGGGGTGGGGTCGGCGGTGCCTCGATCGGAGTCGGCTCGGTTCGGGGTGGGGTCGGCGGTGGTCGGCGTCGTGCTCGCTCGTGAGCGGGTACGGAGACGAGAACGACGTACGCGCACGTGCACGAGGACGTGCACGTGCACGGTGGGTTGACGTCCTGGGTCGGGGCGCCGTTGCGGTCAGCGACCGGTCAGGATCGCGATGTCTTGATAGACCGCGCGCGTCGTGTTGCCGAAGCCGAAGAACGACGCGCCGCTCACCGGGTCCCACCATCCGGCGCCCGAGGAGCGCAGCGGGGGCTCGTCCTCGCGGTCGACCCGCGTGACGCTCTCGGCGCCGGGGGTGAGGTCGAAGGCCCACAACCCCTCCGACGTCGTCATCGCGTCGGCGGTCCCGCCGAACACGTACATCCGGCGGTGCTCCTCGTCGTAGACCGTCGTCCCGTTGCGGCGCCCCGGCGGGACGGCGTCCCCTTCGAGCAGCCGCACCCAGCGCGGGCCTCCCTCGAGCTCGAGCGCCCAGAGGTCGCGGGCCGGGTTGATCGCCTGCGTTCCGCGCGCGCCGCTGTAGAGCACGACCCGGCGCGCGTCCGCGTCGAACGCGTAGAAGAAGCCGTAGCGGCCCTCCGGGCGTTCGCCCTCGAGGTTGATCTCGGTCCACACCGCGACGCCGTCCTGCAGCTCCATGCGCCAGAGGTCGTCGTGGATCCCCTGACCGAAGCCGGCGAAGGTGTAGAAGACCTCGGCGCCCGGGTCGTAGACGAACCCGTGCAGGGTGCGCGGCCACACGTCCCCGCGCTGCTCGACCGTCTCGAAGCGGACCGTCGCCGACGAGAAGTCGACCCGGACGAGGTCGGTCAAGAGCTCCCGCTCGCCGTTGCCCCCGAAGAGGTACGCGGTCGACGTCCCCGGGATGACGGCGGCGCGCCGTGAGCCGCCGACCGGGAGCTCGCCCTCGTAGAGGAGGGGTGACCAGGTGTGGTCGTCGAGGTCGAAGCTCCAGGCGTCCTGGAGGATCTCGCCGTAGGGGGAGTACCCGCTGCCGCTGATCATGATCGCGCGACGGTTCGCCTCGTCGACGATCACCGCGGGGTGCTCGCGCGCCTCCGGCCCGCCCGGCTCGGTCCATTCCATCCGCTCGGCCCACCGGAGCGCGCGCGGCGTGATGACGAGCGTCGCCTCCGCGGCCAGGCCCTCCGGATCGGTCGCGCGGACGGTCACGGTCTGCGGGCCCGTCGCGTCGAAGGCGAGGCGAAGCTCGAGGCGCAGCGGGTCGGTCGCCACCTCGGCCTCGAGGCCGGGGTGCTCGCCGAGCACGGCGAGCTCGAGCGGATCCTCCTCGGCGTCGGTGGCCGTGAAGGCGACCGTCCAGCGCGCCCCCTCGTCGAGGGTGAGGGAGGCGGGGACCCCGTCGAGGACGGGCGCGGTGTTGGACGCGCAGCCCACCGCGAGGGCGGCGAGGGCGCAGGCGTAGCGGGCGTTCGTCGGCAACTTCGACCTCCTGAGAATCGCGAGGTGTCACCGTGGTCCGCGGGCCGGGGCGGCGGCAGATTAAGCCCGATTAAACCCGGCGCGTTGCGTCGCCCGCCGTCTGCGGGAGAGTACGAGCCGCGGTGGGCGAGCCTCTGTTCGGACGTGACGCGCTCAAGGGCGAGCTCCTCGCCGCGCTGGAGGTGCGCGCTGGCCTCTGGACGCTCTCTGGGGCGGCGGGCGTCGGCAAGAGCCGGCTCGCCCGGGCGCTGCACGACGGGTGGACCGCGGCGCGCCACTGGGTCGACCTCGCCGACGTCAACGACGTCGCCGGCCTCCTCGAGGCGGTCGGCCTCGCGCTGCGCATCTTCGACGCCGACGGAGACGGGACCGACTTCGAGGCGCGCGTCCGCAACGCGCTCGCCGCCCGGGAGGGTCCGCTGCTCCTCGTGCTCGACGACGCCGAGCACGTCCTCGACCCGCTCTGTCGCGCCGTGAAGCGCTGGCTCCGCGCGGCGCCCGAGCTGCGGATCGTCGTCACCTCGCGGGAGGCGCTCGCGCTCCGGGAGGAGCGGCTGGTGCCGGTCGCTCCGCTCGACGTCGAGGCGGGGACCGCGCTGTTCGAGGCGCGCGCCCGCGCGGTCCGCGGTGAGCTCTCGCCCAGCGCGGAGGACCGCGAGGTCTACCAGGAGATCGTCGCGCAGGTCGACGGCCTGCCGCTCGCGATCGAGCTCGCGGCGGCCCGCATGCGCGCGCTGGACGCCCCCGCGCTCCGCGACCGGCTGCACGCGCCGCTGGACCTGCTCGCCAACGGTTACCGCGCGGACAAGCCGCGCCAGCGCTCGCTCCGCAGCGCGCTCGACGTCTCGTGGGAGCGGCTCGAGGCCGACGGCCGGGCCGCGCTCGTCGTGCTCGCCGCGCTGCGCGGCAGCTTCTCCTTGGAGGAGGCGAGCGCGCTCCTCGGGGCGGACGCGCTCACCCCGATCGATGGCCTGCTCGGCCGCTCGCTGCTCCAGCGGATCGACGGCGGCGCGCGCTACGGGATGCTCTCGGTCGTCCGCGCCTACGCGCGCGAGCGGTCGAGCGCGGTCGACGTGGAGGCAGCGCTCGACCGGCTGGCCGCGTGGTACGCCGAGCGCGTCGCCGCGATGGAGCGAGGCGCGCTCGAGCTCGCGCGCGGCAGCCTGGAGCTCCTCGCCGAGCGCGGCGCGCGTGGCGTGGGTGACCCGGCGCACGCGGCCCGCGTCGGCGTCGCGCTCGGCCACCTCGACCGGCCTCCCCACCTGCACGTCGCGCAGCTCGGCGCGCTGCTGGAGAGGCTCCCCGACGACGAGCCGCGGCTGGCGGCCGAAGCGCGGCTGGCCCGCGCGCGCAAGCTCCTCGACCTGGGCGAGCTCGGCCGGACCCTCGACGACGTCGCGGCGGCGCGCGCGCTGACCGACGACCCGGCGTGCCTCGCGCAGGGCTGGCTGGTCGAGAGCCGCGCCCACTACCTCGGGGGTCGGCTCGAGGCGTCCACCGAGGCGTTCGAGACCGCGCGGAGGCTCGACGCCGACTCGACGCCGCCGGCGCGGGTGATGGGGCTGGCGGGCGCGATCGACCACGCGAAGGGCGCCTCCGAGGCCGCGGAGCGCTCGGCGAGGATCGCGCTGCGGTTGGCGCGCGCCAGCCGGGATCAGGCGGCCGAGGGCTTGGCGCTCAGCCGCCTCAGCTTCCTCGCGTGCGATCGCGCCGACTACGACGAGGCCGAGGCCGCGATCCGCGCCGCGCTCGCGATCCATCGTGAGCGGGGGGATCGCCGAAACGTTGCCCGCGACCTCTGCTACCTCGGCAACCTCGAGCGCGCGCGCGGTCATCGCCTCCGCGCGGAGGAGGCGTACCGCGAGGCGCTCGTGATCCTGGCGGAGGTCGGCGATCGGTTCTGGGCCTCGGTCGTGGAGATGGACCTCGGGATCCTCCAGCTCCGCCACGGGCTCGCCGAGCAGGCCGACGCGACCCTCCGCCGGGCGTACGAGGGCGCGCGCGCGTCCGAGGGCGCGCGCATCCAGGGCCTGATCGCGGGCTACCGCGCGATGGCGTCGACCGAGCTGGGGGACGCCGACGAGGCGGCCGAGCAGCTCGCGCTCGCGCGCACCTTCCTCCAGGAGGGCGACACCCTCTACGGCGTGCTCCAGCTGCAGGAGGCGTTCGTGCGCCGCGCCGCGCCGCCCGATCTGCGGGAGCCGCCCACGACCGATCACGAGCGGACCGTCGTCGAGCTCCTCGCGCGGCGGGTTGGCCGCGACGCGCTCCAGGTCCGCCGCGACGGCCGGGTCTACGAGCTCCCCGGCGAGCCCGCGCGCGAGTCGGGCTCCGACGCGGCGGCCGCGATCCTCGTCGCGCTGATGGACGCCCGCATGCACCGCGCGGGCGACCCCTGCGGCGTCGACGACCTCTTCGCGCACGGCTGGCCGGGCGAGACCGCCCAGCGCGCCTCCCGTCAAAACCGTGTGCGCGTCACGATCGCGAAGCTCCGCCGCGAGGGCCTGCGTGAGCACCTCGAGACCGTCCCGGGCGGCTACCGCCTGGCGCCCGACCGGCCGGCGACCTGGTCTCAGGCCGCGCCGCCCACCAGCGCCGCGACGAGCTCGAAGACCGACGCGTAGCGCGGCGAGCGGTCGTGCTCCGGGTAGAACCCGAGCGGATCGATCAAGGCCGCGCGGAGCCCCGCGCCGAGCGCGCCGTCCACGTCCACGCGCGGGATGTCGCCCGCGTAGAGCGCGGCGCCGGCCGCGACCCCGAGCCGCGCGCAGGCCCGCTCGAACATGCGAGGGTCCGGCTTGCGGATGCCCTCGAGCGCGGAGTCGACGATCACCTCGAACGCGTCCCCGAGCCCGACGTGCGCGAAGAGCTCCGGCAGCCGGCCCTCGGAGTTGCTGACCACCCCGAGGCGCAGCCCCGCGTCGCGCGCGCGCGCCAGGGCCTCCGGCAGCTCCGCCGGCACGCGCCGCCACAGGTTGAGCCGGTCGTGCTCGGCTCGCAGCGGATCGATCAGCCGAGGGGCGACCGCCTCGCTCACCCCGGCCTCGACGAGCAAGGTCTCGAGGTAGAGCCGCCAGCCGTCCTCGTGGCTGCCTCCGTCGCCGAGCCGCGCCTCGTAGCGTCGCTTGGCCGAGCCCTCCGCCGCGCGCAGGCGCGACGCCTCGACCGCGACGCCTTCGGCGCGCGCGACGCCGGCCACCGCCCCCATGTCGAGGAACACCACGGTGTTCCCCGCGTCGAGGAGCAGCGCCTCCAGCGGGATCGGCGCCAACGCTCAGAGCAGGTCGAGCAGCGCCTTGGCGCGCGTCTCGGCCGCCTGCAGCAGCACCTTCGCCTCGGCCTCCGGGATGCGGAGCCGCTGCGCCAGGTCGCCGAGGACCGTCTTCTCCTCGGAGGACTGCTCGCCGTCGATGTAGGTCAGGATGACCGCGTGCTGCAGGAGCAGCCGACGGTCCGACGCGCTCAGATCGGTGAGCGGCACGTCGTCGAGCGTCTTGGGCTCCTTGGCGAACGTACGGATGTGATCCGCGTCGGCGTCGGCCACCTCGAAGGAGCTCAGGAGCGCCTCGATGACCTCGCTCTCTTCACCGTCCATGCGACCGTCCGCCCAGGCGACGGCGACCAGCGACTTGACCATGGCTTCTTGGTGGGCCTGCATGGCGGGGGAGGGTAGCAGATTGGAACCCGGGGCCGTAGAGTCCCCCCGATGTCGCGATACACCGCCCCCTTCGCCGAGGACGGACCGGCGACGATCGACGCCGCGATCGCCACCCGCCTGCTCGGGATCGCCCTCGGCCGCGGCGGCGACTACGCCGATCTGTTCTACGAGTACAACGTCACCGGGAGCTACGCCTACGAGGAGGGCATCCTCAAGGCGGCCGGCCGATCCGTCTCGACGGGCCTCGGCGTCCGGGTCCGCAAGGGCGAGGCGACCGGCTACGCCTACGTCGAGGACCTCACGATGGAGGCGATGGAGCGCGCGGCCCGCACCGCGGCCCAGATCGCCGACGGCGGCGGCGCGCCCGCGCCGGTCGGGCTCGATCCGATCGCGATCGGAGACCGCTACCCCGTCGAGACGCTCTCGCTCGACCTCGCGGGCGAGGACAAGCGCGACCTCCTCGCGCGGGCCGACGCCGCCGCGCGCTCGGCCGATCCCCGCGTCGCCCGTGTCGAGGCGTCCCTCGCCGAGCAGCTCCGGGAGATCCTCATCGCGACCAGCGACGGCCGCGTCGTGCGTGACCGTCAGCCTCTGTTGCGGTTCGGCATCCGCGTGATCGTCGAGTCCGACGGCAAGCGCCAGTCCGGCAGCTCGGGCGGCGGCGGCCGGGTCGGCTGGGGCTACTTCGACGGGCGCTCACCCGAGTGGCACGCGGTCGAGGCGGTCCGCCAGGCGACCGCGATGCTCGACGCGCGCGAGGCCCCCGCCGGCGAGACGGAGGTCGTCCTCGCGCCGGGCGACAGCGGCATCCTGCTGCACGAGGCGGTCGGCCACGGCCTCGAGGCCGACTTCAACCGCAAGGGCACGAGCAACTACACCGACCAGATCGGCGAGGTCGTCGCGAGCGAGCTCTGCACGGTGGTCGACGACGCGACGGTCGCGAACAGCCGCGGCTCGATCAACGTCGACGACGAGGGCAATCGGCCCGAGCGCGCGGTCCTCATCGAGAAGGGCGTCTTGCGCGGCTACATGCAGGACCGCCAGTCGAGCGAGCACTTCCACACCGACGGCACCGGCAACGGCCGCCGCGAGTCGTTCAAGAGCCACCCGATGCCGCGGATGACCAACACGCTGCTCCTCGCCGGCCCGCACGACCCGGAGGAGATCCTCCGCAGCGTCAAGCGCGGGATCTACGCGCGCAAGTTCGGTGGCGGCCAGGTCGACATCTCGAACGGCGACTTCGTCTTCTCGCTCACCGAGAGCTACCTCATCGAGGACGGCAAGATCACCGCGCCGCTCAAGGACGTGAACCTGATCGGCAACGGGCCCGACGTGATGCGCAAGGTGACGATGCTCGGGACGGACATGGAGCTGTCGGACGGCATCTGGACGTGCGGCAAGGACGGCCAGAGCGTCCCGGTCGGCGTCGGCTGCCCGACGATCAAGATCTCCGGCATGACCGTCGGCGGCACCCAGATCGGGTAGGAGAGACCACGATGGCGGAACAGGAGCTGGAGGAGCTGCTCGCGCTCGGCGACCGCGTGGTCGCGCGCGCTCGTGCGCTCGGGGCGGACGTGGCGGAGGCGGTCGCGTCGGGCGGTTCGCACCTCTCGACCAAGGTGCGCATGCGCGCGCCGGAGCTGGTGGAGGAGGCGGGCAGCCGCGGGGTCGGCCTCCGCGTGATGCTGGGTCAGCAGGTCGCGGTCTCGTACACGAGCGACCTCACCGACGGCGGCCTCGAGCGGCTCGTCGAGGACGCGATCGAGCTCGCGCGGCTCTCGCAGCCCGACGAGTTCGCGGGCCCCCCCGACGCTTCGCAGCTCAGCGCGGCGTCCGACCACGCCTCGCTCGACCTGCAGGACCCGCGGGTCCAGTCGGTCGACGGCGCGAGCGCGCTGGCCCACGCGCTGGCGGGGGAGGCGGCCGCGTTCGACGCCGATCCGCGGATCACCAACAGCGAGGGCGCGACCTTCACCCGCGCCTCGGGCGGGCGGGCGCTCGTCACGAGCGGCGGCTTCCGCGGGGCGAGCGAGGGGACCTACGCCTCGCTCACCGTGCACCCGGTGGCCGACGACGTCGGCGGCAAGAAGCGCAGCGGCTTCTACTGGACCGCGCGCCGTCACCTCGACCAGCTCCGGCCCGACGCCGAGGTGGGGGCCGAGGCCGCGCGCCGCACGGTGGCGAAGCTCGGCGCACAGAAGGTCGACACGCAGGAGTGCCCGGTGGTCTTCGACCCCGACGTCGGCCGCTCCCTGCTCGGCCTCCTCGCGGGCTGCGTGAACGGCGGCGCGATCTGGCGGCGCTCGAGCTACCTCCTCGACCGCGAGGGCGACCGCGTGGCGAGCGACCTCGTCACGGTGATCGACGACCCGCTGATCGAGCGCGCCCCCGGCTCGCGCGCGTTCGACGGCGAGGGCCTGCTCTCGCGGCGCAACGTGGTCGTCGACAAGGGCGTGCTCAAGACCTACCTCTGCGACAGCTACTCGGCGCGCAAGCTCGGGCGCGAGTCGACCGCGAGCGCCTCGCGCGGCGGCAGCGGCGGCGTCAGCGCGTCGGTCACCAACTTCGTGCTCCAGCCGGGCGAGATGACGGCCGAGGAGCTCGTCGCCTCGACGCCGCGCGGCCTCTACGTCACCGAGATGATGGGCTTCGGCTTCAACGCGGTGACCGGCGACTTCAGCCGCGGCGCGGCCGGCTTCTGGATCGAGGGCGGCGAGAAGACCTTCCCCGTCGCCGAGGTCACCATCTCGCTCAACCTCGACGAGATCCTCAAGCGCATCGACGCGGTCGCCAACGACCTCGACCTGCGCACCTCCGTCGCGACCCCCACGTTCCGCGTGAGCGCGATGACCCTCGCAGGCCGCTGAAAGCCCGTTGAAGAACCTCCCCGCGCGCCTCACGACCGGGAGCCCGCGCCTGCGCGGCGCATCGCTCCTCGAGAACCCTCCGGGATGCCCTCGTCCCGCTGCGCCACGCAGACGCGCCCTCGCAGCCGCGATCCATCACGGTCGGCTCTTCCGCGGGCCGCTGGGCGCCTCGGTGTCGGGGAGCCGCGCGGTGGACGACGGTCGATGACCGACAAGCGCCTCCTCCGCCTCCTGCCGGTCGAGCGGTGGCCGACCCGCGAGGAGGCGGCCGCGATGCGCTGGTTCGCGCCGATCCGCGTCGGCCCGATCGAGCTCGCCTCGCGCACCTGGATCCCGGCGATGGTGCCGTGGCGCTCGAACGACGAGGGATTCGTGACCGAGGCGGTCTCCGACTGGTACGCCCGCTTCGCCGAGGGCCGGCCGGGCGCGATCGTGCTCGAGGCGACGGGCATCCGCGACGTCCCAAGCGGCCCGCTGCTGCGCATCGGCCACGACCGGTTCGTCGAGGGCCTGCGTGGCCTGGTCGACCGCGTGCGCGAGGCGAGCGGCGGCGAGACTCGGGTGCTCATCCAGCTCATCGACTTCCTCGCGATCAAGCGGCGCGTGGCGGCCGAGAAGTTCCTCACGCGCTTCCTGCGGATCGACGATGGGCTCCGTGCCCGCCTCGCCGAGCGCACTGGGGCCGCGGCGGCGACCGATGACGAGGTGCGCGCGCGCCTCGCGACCCTCGACGAAGACGCGCTCGCAGAGGTGCTCTCCGCGCGCGATCTCGAGACCCTGCGCATGGGCTATCGCGAGCGGGTCACGGATCTGGAGCTCCCCCACGTCCGCGCCCTGCCGCAGACGCTCCCCGGGCTCTTCGCCGACGCGGCCGCGCGCGCCCGCGAGGCGGGCTTCGATGGCGTGGAGCTGCACTACGCCCACGCCTACACGATGGCGTCGTTCCTCAGCGCCCGGAACGATCGCCCCGACGGCTACGGAGGCACGCGCGAGGGCCGCGTCCGGCTGCCGCTCGAGGTCTACCGCGCGGTGCGCGCCCGGGTGGGCGACGCGTACTGCGTCGGCGCGCGCTTCCTCGGCGACGAGGTCATCGAGGACGGCACCCGGATCGACGACGCGGCGTGGTTCGGCGTGCGGTTCGCCGAGGCGGGCATGGACTTCCTCAGCGTGAGCAAGGGCGGCAAGTTCGAGGACGCCAAGCAGCCCAAGGTCGGTCAGGCGGCCTACCCCTACACCGGGCCGAGCGGGCACGAGTGCATGCCGCACGTGAAGATCGGCGGCGCCGGCCCCTTCGGCCGCAACATCCCGCTGAGCGCGGCCGTCCGGAGCGCGGTGCGCGCGGCCGGCCACGAGACCCCGGTGGTGGGCGCGGGCGGCATCAGCTCGCCGTGGCAGGCCGAGCAGATCCTCGCCGCCGGCCACGCCGACATCGTCGCGGCCGCGCGCCAGAGCCTCTGCGACCCCGACTGGTTCCTGAAGATCCGCCTCGGTCGCGGCGCCGAGGTCCGCCGCTGCTTCTTCACCAACTACTGCGAGGCGCTGGACCAGGCCCACAAGGAGGTCACCTGCCAGCGCTGGGACCGCGAGTTCCCCGAGGCGCCGAGCGGGGAGCCGGCCGACGCGGACGTGCCGCTCGCGGCCGACGGACGTCGCCGCCTCGTCGCCCCCGCCTGGTCGCCGCAGGGTTGAGCTCCCGCCGCCCTCACAGCCCGCTGAAGAGTCGACCGTGATGGATCGCGGTGGCGAGGGCGCGCCTGCGTGGCGCGGCGGGACGAGGGAGTCCCGGAGGATTCTCGAGGAGCGAACCGCCGCGCAGGCGCGGGCTCCCGGCCGTGAGGCGCGCGGGGAGGTTCCTCAACGGGCTGCTAAGGCGGGGCGCTGCTGGCGCGTCGGCGGGCCGACTGCTGATCGCGCACGTAGTCGACCATCACGTCGACGTAGCTCTCGAACGGCGGGCACTCGACCTCCTGCTCGAGCAGGAGCTCGCGCGCGTTGCGGTCGTCGTAGACCACCTCGGTCGCCATCTGCTCGAGGAAGGCGCGCGGCACCTGGGCGAAGCGCTCGAAGCCCGGTGTCTTGAGGAGCGCGGTCGCGAGGTTCGTCGGCAGCGTCCCGCGCGGCATCGGCCGACCGGCCGCGCGCGCGATGAGCTCGAACACGCGTCGGGTCGAGCGCGGCTTGGGATCGACGAGGTGGAACGTCCGCCCGAGCGAGCGACGATCGCGCGCGATCGCGTAGCCCGCGTCCACCACGTAGTCGATCGGCACCAGGTTGAGCGGCGCCTCGCCCCGACCGGGGATCGGGATCGCGAGGTCCGGGGGCGCCCCGAGCATCAGCTTGATGAGGAGGTAAGGGCCCTCGAGCCGATCGATGGCGCCGCTGATCGAGTCCCCCACCATGATCGAAGGGCGCAGGATCGTCGTCGGGATCTCGCCCATGTGCCGCCGCACCCGCTCCTCCGCCTCGAAGCGCGTGCGCTCGATCGCGTTGCGGAATCCCTCGGGCGCGAGGAGCTCGTCCTCCAGCACGTAGCCGCGGCGCTCGCCCGAGATGAGCGCGCTCGACCAGTGGACGAGGCGCTCGAGGTGATCCGCCTCCGACGCGAGCTCGAGGACCTCGCGCGTGCCCTGGACGTTGAGCTGATGCGCCACCTCGGCGGTCACCCCGAAGTAGGTGATGGCCGCGCAGTGGTGGATGAGGTCGACCTCCCCGGCCAGCTCGACGAACTCCGCGCCCGAGAGGCCTAGATCCATCGCCGCCGCGTCGCCCTCGAGGACCCGCACGCGACCCTCGGCGAGCGGGCCGAGCGCCGCCAGCCGCTCTTGTGCCCGCTCGAGGAACCGGTCCTGCACCACGAGGCGCAGCGACAGCCCGGGCTCCTCCGTCAGCAGCTTCTCCACGACCCGCGCCGCGAGGAAGCTCGTCGGGAAGCCGGTCACGAGGGCGACCCGGCCGCGCTCCGTCGCGCCGCTCACGTGGCCTCCGCGAATCGGGCGAGCAGCGCCGCGTGCACCTCGCGCGCCTGCGCGAACGTCTCTTCGAGGGGCCCACCGTTGTCGATCACGTAGTCCGCCGCCGCCGCCTTGTCCGCGAGCGGGAGCTGCGAGGCGAGGCGGGCCCGCGCGGCCGCCTCGTCGAGGCCGTCGCGCGCCATCACGCGGGCGACCTGCGTCGCCTCATCGACCGCCACCACCACGAGCGCGGCGAAGGTCTCGTGCCGCCCCGTCTCGACGAGCAGCGCGGCCTCGTAGAGCGCGTAGGGGTGCCCCTCGCCCGCGTAACCGGCGAGCCGCTCCATGCTCGTCGCGCCGATGAGCGGGTGCAGAATCGACTCGAGCCGCCGCCGCGCCGCCTCGTCGGCGAACACCACCTCGCCGAGCTTCGCCCGGTCGAGCGCGCCGTCCGGGCCGAGGATCCCCTCGCCGAACGCCTCCACCACCGCGGCGAGCCCCGGAGTCCCCGGCGCGACCACCTCGCGCGCGATCCGGTCGGCGTCCACCACGGGGACCCCGAGCTCGTCCGAGAAGAAGCGCGCGACGGTGCTCTTGCCCGACCCGATCCCCCCGGTGAGACCGACCACAACGAACCCCACGACGGAGGTGGTACCACGCCGCCGCGCGCCGCGGCACCCCGGGCCCGCGCCCCGGCGCTCGACGCCCCGCCGCGATCCGTGGTACCGGACCCCGATGCGGGCCGTCGCGCAGCGCGTCTTCGAGGCCAGCGTCGTGGTCGACGGCGAGGTCGTCGGCGCGATCGGCGAGGGGCTGCTCGTCTACCTGGGCGCGGCCGCCGACGACGAAGCGGCCGACGTCGCGTCGATGGCGAGCAAGCTCGCGGGCCTGCGCGTGTTTCGGGACGACGAGGGCAAGATGTCCCGCTCCGTGGAGGACATCGGGGGCGGCGTGCTCGTCGTGTCCCAGTTCACACTCTTCGGCGACGTCCGCAAGGGCCGGCGCCCGTCGTTCACCGGCGCGGCGCCTCCCGAGCCGGCCAACGCGCTCTACGAGGCGACCGTCGCCGCCCTGCGCGAGCGCGGGCTCACGGTCGCGACCGGCCGCTTCCGGGCCATGATGGACGTCCGGAGCCGCGTCGATGGCCCGGTCACCATCCTCATCGACACCCGGAAGGTCTTCTGAGCCTCGCATGGACCCCGTCCGCTACGAGATCCGCGCCGCCACCCTCGCCGATCACCGCGAGCTGTACGAGCTCGCCGAGCACCTGAACTCGGTCAACCTGCCGCACGACGAGGCGGAGATCACCGAGATCCTCACGAAGTCGGAGCGCTCCTTCACCGGCGCGATCGAGGACCCGCGCCGACGCCAGTACGTCTTCCTCCTGCGGGACCGGGAGCGCGGCGTGGCGGTCGGAACCTCGATGATCATCGCCCAGCTCGGCTCCCGGGACGCCCCCTACATCTTCTTCGATGTGCAGAACGAGGAGCGGTACAGCGCCACCCTGGACGCGCACTTCATCCACCAGGTGCTGTCGATCGGCTACTCCTATCACGGGCCCACCGAGATCGGCGGGCTGGTGGTCGACCCGACCTACCGCCGCGCGCCCGAGCGCCTGGGCATGCTGATCTCGTACGTGCGGTTCCTCTTCATCGCGGTGCACCGCGACCTGTTCCAGAACCGCGTCCTCGCGGAGCTGATGCCCCCGCTCGCCGAGGACCGGACGTCCCGCCTCTGGGAGGCCGTCGGTCGCAAGTTCACCGGCCTGAGCTACCGGGAGGCGGACCGTCTCTCGAAGCGGAACAAGGAGTTCATCCGCGGTCTGTTTCCGAACGGGGACATCTACGCCTCGCTCCTGCCCCCCGACGCCCAGGCGGTCATCGGCGAGGTCGGGCCGCAGACGCGGGGGGTCGCCAAGATGCTCTCGCGGATCGGCTTCCGCTACGCAGACCGTGTCGACCCGTTCGACGGCGGGCCCCACTTCATCGCCCCGACCGACGAGATCGACCTCGTCCAGCGCACGCGACGAGGCCGGCTCGTCTCCCGCCAGCCGGAGGACCTCTCCGATCGACGGAGCCTCGTCGCGCGCGTTCTGGACGGTCCTCCGTACCTTCATGCGGTCGCAGCGCGCGCCGAGATCCCCCTCGAGCCCGGTCAGCCGATCGCGGTCGAGGCGCCGGCCCTCGCCCACCTCGCCTGCGAACCCGATGAAATTGCAGCGGTTCTCCCGTTGTACTGAGCGGCGCCGAGAAAAAAAAGCGCCCCTCGCCCCACCCTTTGTTGACAGCCCCAGGGCGGGTGCTAGTGATCGGCCTCCTTCGGGCGGCCCCTCCGGGAGCCAAGGCGCCAGACCGGCGCTCCGAAGTCGCTCTTTGCTTCGTTCATGATGCTTTTTCGAGGGCTCGGCCGAGCCCGAAGACGCCCGCCCGAGCTCCTGAGTTCCACGCCGGCTTCTTCCTTCTCGCTCCGGCGAGACCGCCCTACGGGGCGGCCCCCTCTGACCGACACAAGGCTTCAAAAAAAGTCTTGACAGGCAGAGCGGCCGAGCTACTCTCCGCGACCCAACACGTTGCCACCTAGGGACGTGAGGGTTGCCCAGCGAGCGCCTCACGGCGCGAGCGAGGCGGCTGCGGTGCTCCGGTCTTGCCGGAGCAGCAGATGGCAAGCGGCGCTAAAAAAAGGGCTTGACCCTGAGCTAGCGACGAACTACCTTCCGCAGCCCTTTGGATCGAGTCGTCCGCGACTCGATGCAGGACACCGGCGAACGTCGGTCGGTCCTTGAAAACTGAATCGGAAGACTCCGATTGTGTCGTCGGGTCCCTAAGATGGCGCTGGCAGGTCCTGTCAGCACCTAGGGTATCCAATGAGGACAAATGTCCGAAAGGACAGAGCAACGACGCTCGTCGGTCTCCTCTCGGGCTGGTAAGGCGCAAGCCTCCCCAGTCTGATGAACCGGCGAGAGTCGGGACAAACGCTCTCAGTTTTCAACTGGAGAGTTTGATCCTGGCTCAGAGCGAACGTTAGCGGCGGGCTTAACACATGCAAGTCGAACGCGAAAGCTCCTTCGGGAGCCGGTAGAGTGGCGCACGGGTGAGTAACACGTAGGTAACCTACCCTCTGACGGGGGACAACTGCCCGAAAGGGCAGCTAATACCGCATAAGACCACGACGTCTACGGGCGCAGTGGTAAAAGGTGGCTTCGGCTACCGCCAGAGGATGGGCCTGCGTAGCATCAGCTAGTTGGTGGGGTAATGGCCTACCAAGGCTAAGACGCTTAGCTGGTCTGAGAGGATGATCAGCCACACTGGCACTGG
>JAUHXR010000429.1 GCA_030426845.1 Polyangia bacterium
CGCGAGGGGCGCCCGATCCTCCTGAGCGTGCAGGCGGGCTGGTGCCACTGGTGCCACGTGATGAACGACGTGACCTACCGCGACCCCGACGTCCTCGCGCAGCTCGAGGGCTTCGTGCTCATCCGCGCGGACGGCGACGCGCGCCCCGACCTCGCCGAGCGCTACCGCCGCTACGCGTGGCCGGCGACGGTGTTCCTCGGGCCGGACGGACGCCAGATCCTCGCGCTCCGCGGCTACCGACCGCCCGAGCGCTTCGGCGCGATCCTCCGCGACGTGCGCGAGGCCCACGCGGCCGGGCGCACCCTCGACGAGGCCGCCGGCGAGGCCGAGCCGCCGGCCGAGGACCTGAGCGCGCTCCGCGCCTCGCTCGTGGCGCAGCTCGACCGGATGTACGACGAGGAGGCCGCGGGCTGGGGCCGCCGGCAGCGCTACCCCTTCGCCGCGCCGGTCGAGCACGCGTTCTTCCGCGCGGCGGTGCGCGGCGAGCGCGCGTGGGCGGAGCGCGGCCTCGCGTCGCTCCGCCAGTACGCGCGCCTCATCGACCCGGTGTGGGGCGGCATGTACCAGTACTCCGAGGGCGGGGTGTGGGACCGGCCGCACTTCGAGAAGATCGCGGCGGTGCAGGCCGGCGCGATCGCGGCCTTCGCGGAGGCCTATCGGGTGAGCGGCGATCCGCGCTGGCTCGCGCACGCCGACGCCGTCCACCGCTACCTGCGCGAGCACCTCCGCGCGGCCGACGGCGGGTTCTACGTGAGCCAGGACGCGGACCTCGGCGGCCACGGCCAGCCGGGCCCGCGGATGCCCGGCGCGGAGTTCTACGCGCTCGACGACGAAGGCCGGCGCGCGCTCGGCGAGCCGCGCGTCGACACCCACGTCTACGCGAGCGCCAACGGCGCGCTGATCGAGGCGCTGGCGGAGCTGCATGTCGCGAGCGGGCGGGTCGGGCCCCTGCGCGACGCGACGCGGGCCGCCGAGCGGATCCTCCGCACCCACCGCCGCGAGGGCGGCCTGTTCGCGCACGACGCGGACGCGAGCGACCCGCGGTTCTACCTCGAAGACCAGGCCGCGATGCTCGGCGCGCTCCTCGCGCTGCACCAGGCCACGAGCGATCCGCGCTGGCTCGACGAGGCGAGCCAGCTCGCCGACGCGCTCGCCGCGCTGCGGGCCGAGGGCGGCGGGTTCCGCGCCCACACCGAGGACCCGGCCGCCGCGGGCTTCCTCGGCGCGCCGCGCGTGCCCATCCTCGAGAACGGCCTGATCGCGCGCGCGCTCCTCGCGCTCGCCCGGCTGGAGGACGCGCCCGCGCGTCGTGAGGAGGCCACCCTCGCGCTCCGTGCCGCGGGGCGCCGCGAGGAGCTGCGCCGGATGGGACGCATGATGGGCGAGTACCTCCTCGCGCTCGAGGCGCTCGAGGCCGGCCACGTCGTCCTGAGCGTGGTCGGCCCCGACGACGACGTCACGCGCGCGCTGCACCGGGCCGCGCTCGGCTTCTACGACCCGCGCCGCCTCGTCGAGCTGGGCCGCCCCGGCGCGAGCCGCTACCCGTTCCCCGGCGAGCCCGCGGTGTTCCTGTGCACCGGCGAGGCCTGCTCGATGCCGGTGACCGACCCCGACCGGCTCGCGTCGGCCGCCGACGCGTTCCTCGCCCGCTGACGCGCGGCGCGAATTGGAACGGGCGGCACGATGTGGAACCTGCGCCACCGATGGGGCAGCATCGAGGCATGCTTATACACCTCTTGCTTCGGCTGGCGTCCGATCGACGCCCGCCACGCCGAACACCACCCCTCGGATCACGCCTTCTCCTCGCCGCTTTCCTGCTCGCACCGTTCGCGGTCGGCTGCTCCAACTACGCGCCTCCGCACACCCCCTACAGCCCGATGCTCGAGGCGGGCGGCGAGCTCGAGATCAGCGGGAGCGTCGCCGCGCTCGGCGAGACCCAGCCCACCTTCGCCGCGCGCGTCGCCTTCGCCCCGGTCGACGGCCTCGTGCTCGTCGCGGGCGCCGACTTCGACCCGATCTCGGAGGGCACCCAGCGGACCCAGCACGTCGCGGGCGAGCTCGCGGCGGGGATGTTCCTGACCGGCTACTCGAACCTCCGCGGCGAGCTGCTCTTCGGCGTCGGGAGCGGCTACTCGACCGGGATCTGGGGCGGCGAGGAGGTCGACGACGAGGTGGACGGCCCCTACGCGCGGCCGTTCGTGCAGGGCGCGCTCGGGGGCCGGTGGGACTGGTTCGTCTGGGCGGGCGGGATGCGCATCGGCACGACGATCGCGGACCTGACGTTCGTCCCCGACGATCCCTCCCAGCGCCGCGCCCCGGACGGCGTCTACGCCCAGGTGCACTTCGACCCGTTCACCTACGCCGGCGCGCGCTTCGGCGGCTTCGAGATCGACCTGACCTTCGGCGGCTCGTTCTCGGGGGGTCACGAGGCGGTCGGCGCGACGATGCGCGGCTACCTCGCGCTCACGTTCCGCGGCCGCTTCACCCTCTGGGACCCGCCGCAGCGCTGGCCGCGACCCGACGCCGGTCCGGGCGGCGACGCGCCGTGATCCCGCCGTGCTAGCGTCCCGCGCCGAAGGAGGTCCCTGATGCGCTCGCTGTTGACGCTGCTCTCTTGCTTGACCCTCACCCTGGCCGTGGGCTGCGGCGGCTCGTCCGCCGACGACTCGCAGAGCTCGAGCGGCTCGACCGGCGCGGAGGATCCGTCCTCCGCGTGCGAAGGCCACACCCGCGACGACGCCTGCATGGGCGACGACGCGTTCGCGGCTTGCCAGGCGGCGGCCGAGCAGTGCCCCGGTGCGGTCATCGTGGCCGAGTCCTGCCCGCTCCAGTTCAGCTGCCCCGACGCCGCCGGCGACGAGGGTGACGACGCGGCCGCGAGCACGTGCAACGGCCACACCGCCGACGAGCAGTGCATGGGCGCCGAGGCCTTCGCGCAGTGCCAGCAGATGGAGGCGCAGTGCCCGGGCGCGGTCGAAGAGATGGAGAGCTGCCCGCTCCAGTTCGGCTGCCCCTGAACCCGTGCGGTCGCCCCTCCGCCGGTTCGGGCGGTGGGGCGGCCGGCGTCACGTCGCGGCGCAGCCGGTCTTCGGCGCACCCGGTCTTCAGCGCGTGAGGACGAGCAGCTCCTCGGTGCCGAGGAGCCAGACCCGGCCGGCGCCGTCCACCTCGACGTCGCGCCACTCCGCCTCGGGCAGGCCCTGCGCCTCACCGAGGACCTGCCACTGCTCGCCCTCGTGGAGGACGAGACCGCGGCTCGACGCGATCCAGAGGTGGCCGCCGAGGTCCATCGCGACGTGGGTCGGGCGGAGCGCCTGCACGTTGGCCGGGTGCGCGAAGCTGAAGTTGGAGCGGTCGTAGCTGCCGAGGCCCTCGGCCGACGTCAGCCAGATCACGTCGCTGCCCACCACCGCGTCGGTCACGACCTCGCCGCGGACCCCGCGAGCCTCGCCGAAGACCACCGCCTGGCCGCCGCCGACCCGGACGAGGCCGCTGAGGCTGCCGAACCAAGCGCTCTCGGTGTCGAACGCGATGGTCGAGATCTCGTCGGGCAGCGGCAGGCCGCCCGCCTCCCGGTCCGCCCCGCGGTGGTGGTAGACGACCGACTCGTCGGACAGCGAGATCACCGCCACGCCGCGCATCCGCTGGCCCTCGCTGTCCTCGCGCGGAACACGCAGCGCGAGCCAGGCCGAGCCGTCCGGGCCGACGCCCATGAAGGGCACCGCGACGAGCTGCGCGCCGCCGAGGTCGAGGGTGCGCTCGGCCTCCGGGTTCCAGCCCTCGCCGGTGTTCACGAAGAGGCGCACCACGTTCGGCTGCCCCTCGACCGTCGCCGCGAGGTAGGCGCCCTCCGGCCCGTCCGCGACCGCCTGCGGGATCAGCCCGCCCGGCACGTTGGTGCGGCGCAGCCGGTTGTTGACGTACTTCGCGAGGCGCCCGCCGCGCGCGATCGTCCACACCGTGCCTCCGGGATCGGTCGCGACCTGCAGGTCGTCCGTCTCGGTGACGAGCGAGCGCGTGCGCAGCGACCGCTCGGCGCCGCCGCCCTGCAGGTGGAGCAGGCCCGCGTTGGCGATCGCGATGAACGCGTCAGCGTCCTGCACGAACGCGTCGTAGACGACCCCGCCGAGCTCCTGCGGGAGGACGCGCGCCTTGAACTCCGGGCCCGACACGCCCGTCTCGTGATCGGGCACCGGGGGCAGGCGGCGCGGCTCCTCGAGCACGTCCCGCGACGGGAGCTGCCCCGGCTCGTGCTCGGTCGCGAGCTGGATGCGGCCGCGGAAGCTCCGGACCTGGCCCTCGGCCTCCGACAGCGCGGTGAGCGAGACGCCCTGACCGCGGGGCCCGATCGCGAGCATGTGGCCCTCGGTGAGGAGCAGCACCTGGCCGCCGCGCCGCACGAGCGCGACGAGCTGCTCGTCGAGGCCGGCGATCGTGTAGCCGTACCAGGTGGTGCCGTCCCAGTAGGCGAGCTGGCTGGTGGACGGGCCCTGCACGAGGGCCATGATCTGGCCCGGGAGCACCGGCACGATGTCGCGGACGTAGCCCTCGGGGATGCCGCCGCCGACCGCGTGCTCGCGGATCACGTCGCCCTCGACGTACCAGATACCCTGGCTCGTCCCGACCCACAGCTGCCCCTCGGGCGTCGGCGCGAGGGTCGTGCAGCGCACCGGCTCGCCGAACACCTCCCACTGCTGCTGGCCGCGCCCGCGGCGCGCGAGGCCGCCGAGCCCGCACAGCCAGATGGTCCCGTCGTTGGTGGTCGCCATCGCGGTGAGGTGACCGATGCGCGGCGCGCCCTCGACCGGCGCGACCTGGCCGCCCTGGACCGTGACGAGGCCGTCGCCCGCCGCGACGAGCACGCCCTCGCCGTCCGCCACCACGCCGTGGACGTCCTCGCTCGGCAGCCCCTCGACCGGCCGGCCGATGATGTCGCCGGCCGGATAGCGGATGAGCCCCACGTCGGTCGCGACGTAGATGTTGGCGCCCATCTGGACGACGCCGCGCACCTCCTCGAGGTCCGTGAGGCGCGCGATGCGCCGGCTGGCCTGCCCGCCGAGGCTCAGGGTCGCGTCGCCGCCGCCGATCGAGAGCGCGGTCGGCCCGCAGCCGACAAGGCCGAGGAGGACGGTGAGGGAGAGGAGAGGAGCGGTCAGTCGCGGCATGGCGCCACGGTTATCGCCGCTCCGGCGCCGCTGTCAATGCGCGGGCCGGAGCCAGCGCGCCGCGGTCCGCGACGACCCGATCCGCGACGACGCGGGGCTCGCGCCGTGGTGAAGCCAAGCTCACTCGATCGTGATCGCGACGTTCCCCCGCTTGTGACCCGTGTCGACAACGCGGTGCGCGTCCGCGATCTGGGCGAGCTCGTACGTGTCGTGGAGGACGACCTCGAGCTCGCCGCGGGCGAGCCAATCCGCCACGCGCTCGAGGTTGCCCACGTCACGGCGGCGACGCGGGCGGCCTCACCACGCGAGGCCGCCTGCCGCCTCCGCGCGCGTCAGCGATCGCAGTAGCGGTGCGCGGCCGCGTTGCGGCGGTAGGCGTCGCTGTCGACCTCGGGGCAGGCGTCGCGGATCGCGCGCTTGAGCGCGGTCACCCGGTCGTGGTCGAGGGCCATCGCGTCGAACACGATCGGGAAGTCGCCGGTGCCGTTCTGCACGTCGTCCATCAGCGACGCGAAGAGGCCGTCCTCTTCGCCGGTCAGCCAGATCGCGTCGAAGTTGTCGATGTAGGCGTCGATCACCTCGCGGTACGCGTCGCCGCGCAGGATGGTGTCGTTCTCCATCGTGTTGTGCTCGGCGTTGTCGCTGAGGTTGTAGCTGCCGGTGATCAGGATCTCGTCGTCCACGATCATGTACTTGTGGTGCATCTGCGGCGCGTAGCTGTAGTTCCAGCGGTACGCGTAGTACTTGAACCGCGTGTCGATGCCCGCGGCGTGGATCTGGTAGCCGAACAGGAAGCCACGATCGAGGCAGCCCTGGGTCTGGGTCTCGGTGCTCGCGTCGGCGAGGCAGGCGTCGAGCTCCTGGACCTGGAGGTCGTGGGTGTACTCGCTGATGTACTCCTGGCCGTCGAGGTAGACGCGGATGTCGAGCGCGGGGTTCGCCTGCTGAGCCCGGATGAGCGCCTCGGCGATCGGCCGGCTGCGGAGGTGCCCGCTCGCGATGCGGATGGAGCGCTGCGCGCCCTCGATGAGCGCGACCCAGCGATCGGCGACCGTGTTCAGCCCGGAGATGCTCCGGAAGGTCGGGCCGTAGCGCGCGTTCTCGTAGGCCTCGAAGTTCGTGGAGGTGAAGATCGCGTCGACGTCGGGATCGTCGACGATGAGGTCCTCGGTGATGTCGAGGTGGCCGATCGGCGCGAGGTCCTCGTTCCACACGAACTCGCGGCCGTTGTCCCAGAGGTAGTTGAACTCGCGCTGGTAGCGGAGGTTGAGCTCGGAGTTGCCGCGGAACACCAG
>JAUHXR010000051.1 GCA_030426845.1 Polyangia bacterium
CTCGGCCGCGCGGGAGAACCACATCACGCGCGTCCTCCAGCAGGGCTTCGCGCCGATCTTCCCCGAGGACGTGATGTCGCTGACCCACGCGGGCCGCATCGCGGCCGAGCAGCGCGGCGCCGCGATCGCGCAGCCCGTGTTCGACGTCAGCTACGTGATCCGGCCGAGCGGCTCCGTCTACACGAGCGACACCTCGAGCCGAGGCTTCGTCGGCATCCACGTCGACTTCGAGATCGTCATGCGCATCCCCGACTCGGCCGAGAGCTGGTCGCTCCAGGTCCCCGTCGAGCCGCCCGAGCACTTCACCGTCACGAGCAGCTACGGCGACCCCGGCGGCGACAGCGCGTACCGCGACGGCCTCGTCTACAGCGTCATGGCGGACCGCGCCTTCGACAACCTCGGCAGTCAGCTCAGCTTGCGATTCTTCCGGCTGGGGTCGCCCGCGTACCAGCGGGCCCAGCGGGCGGCGGAGCGCGACCAGGTCGGCTCGCAGACCCCGAGCCCGGGGGGTATCCCGGGCCTGCCGCCGGGGCTGCTCGACAACCTCGGCGGCACCTACTGATCCCGCCCGCGCCGGGGGGCTGCTACCTTCACCGCGTGGGCGAGCGCTTCGGGGCCAAGGGCGCGTTCCTCGGCGCGATCGCGCACGCAGCCCGCGCCGCGCTCGGTCTCGACCGGGTGCGCGCTCTGTTGCGGGCGCCAGACACGCGGGGCGAGCCCGTTTGGCTCGAGCTGCGCTTCGACGCGCGGGGGGAGCTCGCTTGAGCGCCGAGCCGCCCGCCACCCCGCGCGCCGTCTACGCGGCCATCGGGTGCGGCGCGCTGCTGCTGCTCGGGCTCGTGGTCGTCCCGTTCGGGGTCGCGCTCGCGACGCTCGACGACCCGACGCCCGAGACGCGCCCCCCTGTCGATCGCCCGGTCGACCCCGCGCTCGCGCCGCCCCCCACGCCCGCTCCCGGCCCCGCGCCCGGCCCCGCGCCCGCCGGGGACGCGCGCCGCGTCGAGGTCGTCGTCACGGAGTCGCAGGGGCTCGGTCGCGTGCCCGCGGGGACCGCCTGCACGATGGACGTCGAGCGCCACGACCGACCGGACGGCTCGTTCGTCTGCCGGACCGATCTCACCTGCGACGGGGTGCCGCTCTACGGCGGCGCGGACTCCGGCTACTTCGACTGCACGCTCTACCAGGGCTCCCCGCGCCACGTGGCGGGCGAAGACCGGCAGACGAGCCGTCAGGACGCCGACCCGGCGTTTCGCGTGGACACGATCCGCGGCGAGCTGGAGCTCTCCGACGACGCGACCGGTCGGCTCGGCGCCTTCGTCGTGCGCGGCCGCGTCACCCGCGTCGAGTGAACGGGGCCGCGCGCCGCGAGGGCGCTCAGCCGGCCCAGCCGACGTAGATGTCGACCGCGAGGTAGGGGCTGCCGAAGTCCTCGCTCTCCTGGCCGTCGATCTCGGAGAGGTTGACCGTCTCGTACTGGCCGCCGATGCCCAGGCGGAGGTGGAAGTTGTCGAACAGCCACCCGTAGCCGAGGGTCATCCGCCCGCCGAGCATGTAGCCGTCGCGCGAGCCGATGTCGTCCTCGCGGAACACGTAGCCGGCGCGGAAGCCGGGCGACAGGTAGGCGCCCTCGAAGCCGCTCGCCGCGAAGTACCAGAACACCCGCACCTCGCCGCCGAAGCCGTAGGTGCCGCGCGCGTCCTCCTGGTACCAGGGCGAGTAGAACTGCGCCGCGATGTGGAACGAGAGGACCTGCTCGACGAGGTGCTCGAAGCCGACGCCGATCACGCCGAGGCTGAGGTCGCCGACGAAGGAGCTCGACGGCCCGACCGGATCCGGCAGGGCCGGCTCCTCCTCGGACTCCTCGGCCGCCTCCTCGATGGTCTCGGGGGCCGCCTCTCCCTCGTCGGACTCGGCGTCGCCGCTCGGCGAGTCGAGGCCGACCTCGGAGGTCTCCTCCTCCTCCTCCTGCGCCGCGCAGGGGACAGCCAGGCCGAGGGTCAGGGCGAGGACGAGGATCGCGGGGGTCGTCTGACGCATCGCCCTGCCATGAACCCAGACCGGCCCCGACGCAAGTCGCTCGGGGCCCCCGCGCGAGGGGCGCTCGACCCGGCGGCGCGCCCGTCAGGACCCGTAGCGGGCGACGATCGCCTCCACTCGGTCGCGGAACCCCGGCTCGTGGTGGCGGGCGAACTCCTTCCAGGTGGTGAAGGTGCTCGGGTCCTCGACCCGATCGACGAACAGGCGGCCGTCGAGGTGGTCGCACTCGTGCTGGTAGGTCCCGGCGGTGATGCCGCGCGCCACGAAGTCGAGCCGGTGGCCGTCGCGGTCGAGGGCCTCGACCCGCAGCTCGGCGAAGCGCGGAACGACCCCGCGCAGATCGGGGACGCTGAGGCAGCCCTCGTAGTTGTCGAAGCGCTCGTCCCCGATCGGCGTGAGGACCGGGTTCACGAGCACGGTGAGCGGGATGTTGGGCTTGTACGGGTAGCGCGGGTTGTCCTTCACCTCGAGCGCGCAGATCCGCAGCGGCGTGTACACCTGCGGCGCGGCGAGGCCGGCCCCGTTGGCGTCGCGCATCGTCTCGATGAGGTCGTCGATGAACCCCTGCACCTCGGCCCCCCCGAGCTCCTCGGGGGTCACCTCGCGCGCGCGCTGGCGCAGGATGGGGTGCCCGATCTGAGCGATCTTGCGGATGGTCACGCGCACGCCTCCTCGACCGCGGCGGCGGTCTTCGGGATGGCCGCGGTGAGCACGTCGGCGCCGTCGGCGGTGACCACGATGTCGTCCTCGATGCGGATGCCGCGGACGTCGGCGAACTTCGCGAGGGTCGCGCGGTCGAGCCGGTCACCGGCCACCGCGGTGCGGGCCTCGTCGCCGAGGATCGCCGGGACCTGGTAGAAGCCGGGCTCGATCGTCACCGCCATCCGCTCGACCAGATCGCGGTCGAGGCGCAGGTAGCTGAGCCCGAACTGGGCGCTGCGGCGGCGCCCCGGCGCGTAGCCCGCGCGGTCGCCGAGGTCCTCCATGTCGTGGACGTCGAGGCCGAGCAGGTGCCCCACCCCGTGCGGGAAGAACAGCGCGTGCACGCCGTCGGCCACCAGCTCGTCCACGTCCCCCGACAGGATGCCGAGCTCGACGAGACCGACGGTGAGCCCGCGCGCGGCCGCGAGGTGCACGTCCCGGTAGCGGACCCCCGGGCGCACCGCGTCGATCGCCGCGCGCTGCGACGCGAGGACCACGTCGTAGATCGCCCGTTGTGTCGGGCTGAACGCGCCGGAGACCGGCCAGGTGCGCGTGACGTCGCCCGCCCAGCCGCCCTCGCTCTCGGCCCCCACGTCGGCGAGGAGCAGATCGCCCGCCGCGAGCTCGTGGTGGTAGACGTTGTTGTGCAGCACCTCGCCGTGGACGGTGACGATCGGCGTGTAGGCCATCGCCATCCCGCGCTCCATCGCGGCGTGCTCCATCGCGGCGCGGACGACGTGCTCACGGACGCCAGGGCGCGAGGCGCGCATCCCCGCGAGGTGCGCGGCCGTCGTCCCCTCGGCCGCCGCGCGCAGCTCCGCGAGCGCGGCGTCGTCGTGGACGAGGCGCAGCGCGATCATCGCGTCGGCCAGCGCCTCGTCGCGCGGCGCGAGGGCGTCGAGGGCCCGGCCGAGGAGCTTCTTCTGGGTGACGCGCGTCGGCAGATCGACGGCGGGGAGCGTCGCCGCCTCGAGGCCCGCCACGCGCGCGGGCAGCGCGTCGAGCGGCTCGACCGCGCAGCCCGTCGCCTCGGCGAGCGCGGCCGGCCCCGGGGACGGCCCGTCCCAGAGCTCGTCGGCGGCGGTGTGCGGCGCCGCGAAGATCGTCGCCTCGGCGCCGTCGAGCAGCAGCGCCGCGTTCGGGATCGCCACCCCGGTCAGGTAGAGGAAATGGCTCGACGCGCGGAACGGGTACGTCGTGGCCGGGTAGTTGCGCGGGCGGGGAGCGCCGGCCATCAGGAGCGCGGGCGCGCCGCCGAGCTTGCCCGCGAGCCGCTCACGGCGGGCCCGCAGGGCGTCGGTGTTGAGGTTCGACAGCGTCATGCTCGGACTCGAGCATCTCGCGCGCGCCGCGGCAAGTGCGCGCCGGTGAACCGCGCGGAGTGCGCGACCGTCAGGCTGCTATCCTTGGCGCCGCGCATGGACGTCGTGAACAGCCACCCGGACGGGGTCGACCCGCTCATCGGGCAGATCCTCGACGAGCGCTACCGCATCGAGGCGCTGCTCGGCGAGGGCGGGATCGGGCGCGTGTACAAGGCGCGCCACGCGACGCTGGGCAAGCTCGTCGCGCTCAAGGTGCTGCTCACCCGCTACGAGAACATCCCGGTGCTCAAGCAGCGGTTCCAGCGCGAGGCGGAGGCGCTCGCCGCGCTCAGCCACCCGAACATCGTGACCGTCACGGACTACGGCGTCTCGGGGACGATGGCCTACATCGTCATGGAGCTGCTCGAGGGCGAGGACCTCAACACGATCCTCGATCGCGGCGAGTCGCTCCCGCCGCGCCAGGCGCTCTCGATCGTCCGGCAGATGCTGCGCGCGCTCGCCTACGCCCACGAGCAAGGGCTCGTGCACCGTGACCTCAAGCCCCACAACGTCTTCGTGCGCTCGCTCGGCGGCGGCGACGTGCACGTCGAGGTCCTCGACTTCGGCCTCGCGCGCTTCGTGACCGACGCCTACAAGGACGCGCCCAAGCTCACGGCGCAAGGTGCGTTGCTTGGCACGCCGGCCTATATGGCGCCCGAGCAGGCGCGTGGCGAGGAGGCGGACGCCCGGGCCGACGTCTACGCGGCCGGCTGCGTGCTGTTCGAGGCGCTCACCGGGCGGCGGGTCTTCGAGGCGCGCGACCCGGGCGAGATCCTGCGCTCGCACCTGCTGAGCCCGCCGCCCAAGCTCACCCAGGCGGACCCCGGGCTCGAGGTCACGCCGGAGCTCGAGGCGCTGGTCGCGCGGGCGCTCGAGAAGGCCAAGGAGGCGCGGTTCGCGGACGCGGGCGCGATGCTCGAGGCGCTCAACGCGCTCGGCGAGGAGCCCGCGCGCCGCGTGGACGCGCGCCCCACGGCCCCTCGCCCGATGTCCGGCGTCGCGCCCACCCAGGCGCCGCGCACCGCCGCGACGGCCATCGCCTCGCCCTCGGCGCGCCAGCGGGCGAGCGGCGGCGCCGACGACGTGGTCATCCCGCAGCGGCGCACCCCGATGCTGCTGGCGGCGGGCTGCGGCGCGATCCTGTTGATGGGCGTCGGCGCGGGCGCGGTCTACTACGTCGCTGGCCCCCCCTCGGAGGACCCGGCCCCGCCGCCTCCGCCCGCACAGCCCGAGATCCCGCCGCCGCCCGCGCCCACCCACCCCGCGGAGCCGACCGCCCCGGCGGCCGTCGACCCGTTCAGCCAGGAGGACGTGCCGCAGCTCCTGCAGGACATCTACGAAGTCATCGAGTCGCGCGGCGGCGGCGCGGTGACGCGTCGTCAGCAATCGTCGTTGACCTCGTTCCAGGCGGACAACCCCGGCGACCCGCGGCCCCACGTGCTCCTCGGCCACATCCACGTGGACGGCGGGCGCTACGAGCTCGGGCTGCGGGAGTACGAGGCCGCGGTCGATCGAGACGCGCGCGTCCGCGGCGATCCGCTCATGCTCCCGCGCGCGCTGCGGCTGGCGCGTCAGGAGGCGACCGCCGAGGCGGCCGCGGCCTTCGTGACCGAGACGTGGGGCCCGGACGCGCGCGGCGCGCTCGAGGCCGCGCTCGAAGAGCGGATGCCGCGGGCCGAGCGGGAGCGGCTCGAGGCGCTCGCGGGGGCGCTCGGCGCGCCCGAGTAGGCGCCCTACTCCGGCTCGCCGTCGCGGCGCTCGACGTAGTAGGCGACCAGGAGCGGCAGCGCGTGCTCCCCGATGGTGCGCTCGCCGACCACCCAGCCGTCGATCGTCGCGATCGCTCCGCCGTCGTGGGGGAGGAGCGGCGGGATGGGGCAGAGGACGTAGACCGGGTCGAGCCAGCGATCGCCGTCCTGGCGGGTGTGGAGCGCGAGGATCCAGAGGCGCGGCCCCGCGGAGCGCACGAGGCCGACCCGCCCGGTGAACGACACCCGCTCGCGGGCGTGGGCGTCCGCGTCCACGCGCAGCTCCGCGTAGCTCGGCGCCGGCTGAGCCCGGCGCGTCGCGAGGGTCTGCGCTCGGAGGGCGCGTGGGAGCTGGTAGAGCCCGGCCGCCTCGCGCCGCGCCCCGTGGATCTGCTCTGGGGGCACGTGCAGGCGGAGCGCCTCGCCCGCGGCCTCCTCGTCCGCCTGCCGCTCGTCCGCCTGCCGCTCGTCCGCCTGCTCGCCGGGCGCCGGCTCACCCGCGACCGGCCCGGGCTCCGGCTCGACGGGCGGCGCCGGGTCGCCGCAGGCCCCCAGCAGCGGGAGGAGCAGGAGAGCGCCGATCGGCCGGAGCGTCACATCGACTCGTCGACGGGCGGCGCGAAGCTCTCACCCGCGGGCGCCACCGCGACGGTCACCGCCCGCGTCTGAAACCCGCGGCTCACGAAGGGGAGATTCGCGTACAGAAACGTCACCCGGTCGTCCACGAGGTAGGGCGCCGGGAAACGCACGTCGCCTTGCTCCATGACGGGCCGCGGGAACCGGTCGAAGGCGAGCCCGTCCTCCGAGCCGAGGAGGTAGGCGAGGCGCGTCCCGTCGTCGCGCACCGACTCCACGTAGAGCCGCACGAGCACCCGCCCGGCCCGCGTCTCCACCCGCACCGCGCCGGGGTTCGCGAGCCGCAGCTCGCCCGAGTCGTCGGTCTCGTCCTCGCCCTCGACGGTGAGGCCGTCGACCCGGGTGAAGCTCAGGCCGTCCTCGCTCCGCGCGACCCCGATCCCGTCGCCGGCGTCGAAGTACATCCAGAACGCGTCGTCGGGGCCGACCACGACGGTCGGTCGCCGGGGCGCGGCCCCTCCGTCGGGGCCGAGGACCGGCCCCGGCTCGCGGGTGAACGCCCCGTCGAGGGACGGCGCGCGGGCCACCCCGATGCCACCCTCCGCCGCGTAGTAGAGCAGCGCGCCGCCGCCCGGCAGGGCGATCGCCCAGGGATCGAAGACCGCGGCCCCCTCCCACGGCTCGCTCGCGGCGAGGATCCTCGGCCCAGCGTCGAACGCCCCGACGCCTTCGTCGCGCAGCGCCGCGCGGTGGATCTCGCGGGGCCCGAACGCGGGCTGGTAGACCTCCTGCTCCGGGTGGTCGTCCGGCGGGGTCGCCTCCTCGTCGACCAGATCCTGGTGCGTGTAGAAGAGGTGATCGCCCGCGCGCATGGCGCTCTCGATCGCCACGCCGCGCAGCGCCATCGCCCGCCCGGGGAGCGAGCCCACGATGCCCGTCTCCTCGATCGACAGCAGCCGGAACACGCCGCTGCCCCCGTGCGGCAGGCCGTCGGGCGTGCCTCCCGGGTCGCCGATCACGGAGCAGCCGAGCGCGACCCCGCTCGCGAGGACGACGCAGCCGACGAGCGCGAGGCGGCGGCTCACTCGAACCTCGCCTCGACGGTGGCCCCGCCCGCGAAGATGTGGCCTCCCGCGACGTAGTCGCCCACCGCGTCCACCGTGAGGACCTTGCGATGCGCGCGCTCTGGGAGGAAGGAGTATTGCAGGTAGAGATCGATCGAGAGCGAGCCCGGCAGCAGCGGCCGCAGCGCGAAGAGCTCGAGCCCGGCGCCGAGGTTGAACGCGTGCCGGTCGCTGTCGACCAGGTTGGTGTAGCCGCGCTGCTCGGGGATGGGGCTGTTCTCGTAGAAGTAGCCCGCGCGCACGTCGAGCCGCACGTCGGGCTCGCGCAGCGCGGTCACCTCGACGCCGAAGCGGGGGACCACGCGGTCCTGGAAGAACGCGTCCACCGGCTCGCCCGGGGTGATGCTGTCGGGGACCATGATCATGTCGGCCAGCTCCGGCGGCACGATGATGTCGAGCTCGACGTTCGAGCGCCCGAGCGGGCTCTGGTAGAGGTTCCACAGCAGCCACGTCAGGTCGAACGAGAGGCGCAGCTCGGGGATCGGGCGAACGGATCCACCGAACACGAACTGGTGCGGGGAGTAGCTGTTGGTCGAGGCGGTCAGCAGCGACAGGTAGCCCGGGATGGTCAGGTCGCCGGCGCGGATCACCACCGAGTCGGGGCTGCCGAGCTCGCGCGTCCCGACCGTCGCGGTCAGATCGTTGCTGAGCGCGTACTCGCCCCGGTAGACCACGCCGAAGTCGAGCCAGTCGGTCGGCTGGACCTGCACGCCGGCCTGCGGGAACCGGATCGTGATGAGCTCGCCGTCGAGCGAATGCTCGAGCCGGGAGCCGCGCTCGGGGCTCGTGATGTCGATCGCGCCGCGGATGGTGAGCTGGGTGGCGGTGTAGCTGAGGAAGCCGATCCCGCCGCCGATCCGCAGCCACGGCCACGGCTGGATCGCGAGGTGGGTCGACAGGTAGGTGCGCTGCGGGCGGTTGTCGTAGAACTCCCAGCGCGGGCGCTGCCGGGGCAGCGAGCGGGTGCGGGAGACGCGCTGGTCGTTGAGGTGGACCCCGAGCCCGAAGCCGAAGCGGAAGTCGTCGATCTGGCCGGGCACGTTGAGCCCGACGACGATCCCGTGGACCGGGTCGACGTTGCTCGCGACGTCGTTCATCGACAGGTCGTGGTGCGCGCCGAACCACCCGGCACCCACCCGGAGCTGACCGCTGCGCACGATGCCCGCGGGGTTGTAGTAGTTGGCGCTGAAGTCCTCGACGTCGGCGGCCACCGCGCCGCCGAGCGCGGTCGAGCGCGCGCCCATGCCGTAGGTGTCCATCGCCTGGGCGCCGGCGAGCGACGGCGCGAGCAGCGCGAGCAGCGCGAGCAGCGCGGGGACGAGCGCGCGCATCAGAAGTGCGCTCCGATCGTCCAGCCGGCCTGTCCGAGGTAGCCGCCGGTCGTCATCGGGGGCGCGCCGTCGGTCTGGCCGATCTCGTGGGTGCGATCCATCAGCACGTGGAGCTGGCCGTTGACGTCGATGACGATCGCCTCGCCGTGCTCGCCGAGCTTGATCGTCCAGCCGAGCCCCGCGGTCATCACGTGCCGGTGGTTGTCGAGGATGCGGAACGGGACGGTGTCGCCGGGCACGTCCTGGCCGGCCGAGGTGCGGCGGTTGGCGATGCGCGCGGGCGGCGCGGGCGACGCCTCGAAGCCGTAGCCGAGCCGCAGGTCGAGCGCGAAGCGCGCGTCCTCGAGGTGGTACTCCGCCGCGACGCGCGGGCTCGGGATGATCGAGAAGCCCGGATCGGGCGCGTCGAGCCCCATGGCCGTCGTCGGGATCTGCACCCCGTTGAACGCGCTCCAGAAGCGCGTCGTCAGGTTGAGCACGAGCATCAGCTCGGGCACCGGCCGCCAGAAGCCCTCCGCGAGCAGCGTCGGCGGGTCGTACTGCACGAGGCCGCCGACCGTGAGCACGGGCAGAGTGATGGGCAGGTCGCTCGTCGCGACGTTCAGCTCGAAGCTCGAGGTGACCTCGTGCCGGTAGCTGAGCCCGACGCCCCACTCCGAGCGCGCGCCGTCCTCGGCGGGATGCTCGTAGCGGACCCCGACGATCGGCGCGAAGCTCGTCACGAGCTGCGTCTCGACCACCGAGCTGAAGGAGTTGGTCTCGTCGAGGCGCACCGCGAGCTCACCGAACACGTTGGCCAGCGCGTTGACGCCGATCCCGATCTGCAGGCCGTCCACGACCCCGTGCAGATCGATCCCGAGGCCGACCAGGATCGCCACGACCTGTGCGCGCTCGAGCACGGTCCACTGCAGCGCCTGGGGGAAGCGGATGTTCCCCCGCAGGAGCACCTCGGCCGGGGTGTAGAAGCCGCCGCCGAAGACCAGCCGGTCCTCGAGGATGTCGCCGAAGGGCAGCGGCAGGGCGAAGCCGATCGTGATCCCGCGCGGCGGAGTGAGCGGCGCGTCCATCCCGTCGAGCCGGAGCTGGTAGCCGCCACCCGTGAAGCCGATCGTGAGGTTGCGGGTGCGCGCGGCCCCGAGACCGGCCGGGTTGGCGTAGACCGCCTCATAGCCGGTCTCGTAGCTCGTCCCGGTCATCGCCAGGCCCTGGGTGCGCCCGCCGAACCCGAACAGATCGGGCGGCGACGCGGACGCGCTCGCGACGAGGCTCACCCACGCGAGGGACGTCACGACGGCGAGGCGGAGGGCCGGCACGCAGCGACGATACACGCTGGCGCGCGACATGGGGACCGGATCGACGCCACCCGCCGGTCGCCCGACCTCCGAGGCCTCATCGCGCGCGGGGAGCGAGCGCGGACCTCCGGGCCCAAACGCGACGACGCCCCGAGGCCGAGGGCCCCGAGGCGTCGTGAGCGGTCGGGCGCAGCGCGCCCGAAACGCCGTCAGCCCTGGTTGCAGGTGACGGTGATGCGCATGTCGCCGCGGCGGATCCAGTCCCACACGCGGATGACGTAGTTGCCGGGCTGGAGCTGACGGGTGATCTGGGCGTTGTTGCCCTCGCCGCTGTCGTCGTCCTCCTCGAGCATCTGGCCGTTCTGGATGAGGGCCATCTTCGGGTCACGGCCGTTGTCCGCCGAGGCGGTGCAGGTGTACTGGCCGGCGGCCGCGACGTTGAAGGTGATCGCCTTGGCGGCCGCGCGGTCGTTGCGCGGACGCTGAAGGAGCGGGAAGTCCTCGAAGGTCACCACGGTGGGCTGACCGACGGTGATCGCGCCGACCGGGGTGAGCGGCTGGAGCTGCTGCGCCTGGACCTGCGCCGTGAAGGGGCGGGCCCGGTGCTCGACCACGCGCACCGAGTAGGTGCCCGCGTCCATGAAGCGCACGATGCGCGAGTTGAGGCCGTCGCCGCCGTCGTCGTTCTGCTCGATGAGCTCGTCGCCCTGGTAGACGAAGAGCTCGGGGTCCATCGGCGAGCCGGTCGCGTCGATCTGGTACTCACCCGCGGTCGCGATGGTGAGGTTGAAGCTCGGGGGGATCGGCACCTGCATCGACGCCGGGGGCTGCCCGAGCTGCAGGGTCTGGGGGGCGCCGCCGGCCGCCGCGCCCGGCTGCGCCGCCGCGGTGCCCTCCGCCGTGGTGGTCGCGCCGGTGGTCTCGCCACCGCTCGAGTCGTCGTCGCTGCCGCCGCACGCGATGATCGCCCCGAGGAGCGCGAACGCCGCGAGGATGCGGGTGATCTTCTTCCAGTTGGTGCTCATCGAATCAACTCCATCTCTGTCCGTTCGCGGCCCTCAGGGACCGTGCGCCTTCACGCGGAGGGCCCGGAGACTACCAGCTCGAGGCGCTCCGCGTACCCCCCATGTCGGCTACCCGGGTTTGCATCTCGGGTGCCAGAGCTGCGGTGTGCGCGAGATCGGGCGACGCTCGCCGCGAGGACGCTCACAGTCTCACTCGGAGGACCTCCGCGCACGGTCCACGAGAGCCGGTGTCACACCCCGCTCGGCGCAGTGCGACAGCTCTCAACTCCAGCCGGCGACCTCTGCTAGATCACTGAGGAATCCATGGCCGATGAAGACCGCTACCGCCTCGTGAACCCCGTCCGACTCGTCACCGCGGCCGCGCTCTTCGACGGCCACGACGCGTCGATCAACATCATGCGCCGGATCCTCCAGGCCTCCGGCGCGGAGGTGATCCACCTCGGCCACAACCGATCGGTAGAGGAGGTCGCGCTCGCCGCGGTCCAGGAGGACGCCCAGGGCATCGCCCTGACGAGCTACCAGGGCGGCCACGTCGAGTACTTCAAGTACCTGCGCCAGCGCCTCGACGAGCTCGGCGCGACCCACGTGCGGATCTTCGGCGGCGGCGGCGGCGTGATCGTCCAGCGCGAGATCGACGAGCTCCACGCCGCGGGCATCGACCGCATCTTCAGCCCCGAGGACGGCCGCAACATGGGCCTGCAGGGGATGATCAACGTCGTCCTCGAGGGCTGCGACACCTCGGTCGAGGAGCCGATCGCGGCCGGCGACGGCTGGCTCCCGCTGGCGCGCGCGATCAGCCGGGCCGAGCTCGGGCTCGAGCGGCCGACGGGCGAGGCCCCGCGCGTGCCCGTCATCGGCCTCACCGGCACGGGCGGGGCCGGCAAGAGCAGCCTCACCGACGAGCTGGTGCGGCGCTTCCTCGCGGACTTCCCGGACAAGCGCGTCGCGGTCCTCAGCATCGACCCGACCAAGCGCAAGACGGGCGGCGCGCTCCTCGGCGATCGCATCCGGATGAACAGCCTCCGCCACGGCGCGGGGCGCGCCTACATGCGCTCGCTCGCGACCCGCGGCTCGCGCTCGGAGGTCAGCGACGCGGCCAGGGACGTGATCGGCGTGCTCAAGCGGCACGGCTTCGATCTCGTGCTCGTCGAGACCGCGGGCATCGGCCAGGGCGACTCCTCCATCACCGAGCTCGCCGATCTGAGCCTCTACGTGATGACCGCGGAGTACGGCGCGCCGAGCCAGCTCGAGAAGATCGAGATGCTCGACTACGCGGACTTCGTCGCGATCAACAAGTTCACGCGGCGCGGCAGCCTCGACGCGCTCCGCGACGTGCGCAAGCAGTACCAGCGCAACCACCAGGCCTTCGACGCGGACCCCACGACGCTGCCGGTCTTCGGCACGAGCGCGGCCCACTTCAACGATCGAGGCGTCAACGCGCTCTACGCGCACCTCGTCGCGCGCGTGAACCGGGACTTCGAGGTCGGCTGGCAGAGCCGCTACGAGGTCGACGCGACCCGCACCACCGACACCGCCGCGCAGATCATCGCGCCCGGGCGCGAGCGCTACCTCTCCGAGATCAGCGCGGCCTGCCGGGAGCACCGCGGGTGGGCCGAGGAGCAGGCGGAGGTCGCGGCCGACGTCGACGCGCTCGCGCGGACGATCGCGCTGCTCGGCGGTCCCGCGCACCCCGGCTTCGCGCCCCTCGGCCCGCTCGACGCGGGCAACGCGGCGGTCGGCGATCTGGCGCGCGAGCACGACGCGCGCCTCGAGCGGCTCCACCCCCGCTGCCGCGCGATCCTCGCGGGCTGGGACGACTGGAGCGCGGCCTACCGCGCGGACGAGTTCCGCTACCAGGTGCGCGGCCGTGAGATCGTGGTGCAGAGCCACCGCGAGTCCCTCAGCGAGACGCGCATCCCCAAGGTCGCGCCGCCGCGGCTCCTCGGCGCGGCGGACCGTCTGCGCTGGCGCCTGCTGGAGAACGTGCCGGGCGAGTTCCCGTACACGGCCGGCACCTTCCCGTTCAAGCGAACGGGCGAGGACCCGACCCGCATGTTCGCGGGCGAGGGGCCGGCGACGCGGACGAACGCGCGCTTCCACTACCTCGCGGACGGCCAGCCCGCCGCGCGGCTCTCGACCGCGTTCGACAGCATCACGCTCTACGGCGAGGACCCGGACTGGCGCCCGGACATCTACGGCAAGATCGGCGAGAGCGGGGTCAGCGTCTTCACCGTCGAAGAGGCCGAGCACCTCTACGCGGGCTTCGATCTGTGCGACCCGAAGACGAGCGTCTCGATGACGATCAACGGGCCGGCGCCGACCGTCCTCGCGTTCTTCATGAACGCGGCCATCCGCCAGCGCTGCCGGCGGCTCCTCAAGGACGCGGGCCGGCTCGACATCAGCGACGCCGAGGTCCTCCAGCCCGACGCGGCGCGGGGCGCGACGTGGGCACAGACGCGCGCGCTGCTCGAGCCGGGCGAGTACGACCGGTGCCGGGCCGAGGCGCTGAGGCTCGTCCGCGGGACCGTCCAGGCCGACATCCTCAAGGAGGATCAGGGCCAGAACACGTGCATCTTCAGCACGGAGTTCGCGCTGCGCGCGATGGGCGACGTCCAGCAGTTCTTCATCGACCACGACGTCCGCAACTTCTACAGCGTCTCGATCAGCGGCTACCACATCGCCGAGGCGGGGGCGAACCCGATCCATCAGCTCGCCTACACGCTCGCCAACGGGTTCACCTACGTCGAGTACTACCGGGCGCGCGGCATGGACGTGAACCGCTTCGCGCCCAACCTGAGCTTCTTCTTCAGCAACGGGATGGACCCGGAGTACACGGTCATCGGCCGGGTCGCGCGGCGCATCTGGGCGGTCGCGATGGATCGCGTCTACGGCGCCGACGCACGCTCGCAGATGCTGAAGTACCACATCCAGACGAGCGGCCGTTCGCTCCACGCGATGGAGATCGAGTTCAACGACATCCGCACCACCCTCCAGGCGCTCCTCGCCACCTACGACAACGCGCAGAGCCTGCACACGAACGCCTACGACGAGGCGATCACGACCCCGACCGAGGAGTCGGTGCGCCGCGCGATGGCGATCCAGCTCATCATCAACAAGGAGTTCGGCCTGACGATGTGCGAGAACGCCACGCAGGGGAGCTTCGTGGTCGAGGAGCTGACCGACCTCGTCGAGGAGGCGGTGCTCGCGGAGTTCGACCGGCTCACCGAGCGGGGAGGCGTGCTCGGCGCGATGGAGCGTCAGTACCAGCGCGGGATGATCCAGGACGACTCGCTCAAGTACGAGCGGCTCAAGCACTCGGGCGAGCTGCCCATCGTGGGGGTGAACACGTTCCTGCCGCGCACCGCGGCCGAGGCGTCGACCCCGGCCGACGTGGCCCTCACCCGCGCGAGCAAGGAGGAGAAGGAGGGCTGCATCGCGCGGCTCGAGGCCTTCCACCGCGCGCACGACGCCGCCGGCACCGAAGCGCTCGCGTCGCTGCAGCGGGCCGCGCTGGCCGGCGAGAACCTCTTCGAGGCGCTCCTCCACGCCACCGAGCACTGCAGCCTCGGCCAGATCACGGGCGCCCTCTACGAGGTCGGCGGCGAGTACCGCCGCAACCTCTGACGAGAAAATCGCCGCGCGCCGCCGCCGCGGTGAATGCGCGCGGTCTTTGTGTCGTCGACCGCCCTCAGGGGATACTCCGTCGGGGAGCGTCCTCGGGGAGCCGGGGCGCAGCCTCGGGACGAGTCAGGGAGTCGGGGCGAGGGGCCCCGGGTCCGCGAGCAACAAGGGGAGGAACGATGTCGATTCGCTGGACGATCGGCCTGAGCGCGCTGGTCTGCGCGTGGACGGCCGGGATGGACACTGCGGCCGCGCAGTCGTGCACCACCAACGCGGAGTGCGCCTCCGGGTACGTGTGCGGCGCGCAGGGCCTGTGCGAAGCCGGAGCCGCGGTCACCGTGCAGGGGAGCGCGGGCGACGGTCAGGTCACGGGGCAGGTCGTGGTGCAGCAGCCGCAGCCTCAGCCGCAGCCTCAGCCTCAGAGCGTGCCGCCGCCCGGGTACGCGCCGCAGCCGGTCTACGCGCAGCCCCAGCCCGCGCCGCCGCCGCCGCGCTACGAGGAGCGCCCGATCTGGGGCCTGATCATCCCCGGCATCTCGATGCTCGCCGCGGGCTACGTCGTGAACGTGCTCGTGAGCCTGATCGGCGGCGCGGTCATCGGCTTCGACACCGCGGTCACCGGCACGGGCTACTCCGGCAACGACTTCTTCTACACCGGGCTCATCCCGGCGGCCGGGCCGTTCGTGCAGATGGCCGTGACCCGCGGCGACGAGGGCTGGCTGCCCTACCTGCTCGTCGACGGCCTCATCCAGACCGCGGGCCTCACGATGATCATCCTCGGCGCGGTGCTCCGCACCTCGGAGCGCGTGGCCGCGATCGAGCTCGACGACGGCGTGCGCCTCACGTTCGCCCCCGCGCCCACCCAGGGCGGCATGGCGATCGCCAGCTCGCTCACCTTCTGATCGAGCGATCCGACCAAGCGAGGCGCCGGCCGTTGGGGGATGGTCGGCGCCTCTGTTCGTTCGCCGAGCGACGACGCCGAGCGTCCTGCTACCCTGTCGGCCGAGGAGGGCGAGCATGGCGAGCGAATCCCAGAAAAGAGAGCTAGTCCGGAAGATCAGCAAGCACGTCAACGAACGTTTCGGAGGCAGCTACCGGCGCGCGTTCGACCACTACGCTGGGCCGGGCGACAACACGGTGGACTCCGACGAGCTCGGCAAGCTGCTCAAGGCGGCGGGCGTCGGCAGCGCCCTGACCCGCGGCATGTGGGTCGACGGCGTGATGAAGGAGGTCGACTCCAACAAGGACGGCCGCATCACCTGGGACGAGTTCAACCGGGTGATGGGTCGCTAGGAGCTCCTAGAGTAGAGCGACGCGATTGCCCGCTGTGACCACGCGCTATGCAGGGGTCGCCCCCGTCGTCTGGCTGTGCGCCGTCGGCGTCGGGGGCGCGCTCCTCGCGGCCTGCGATGGCGAAGGGCCCCGCGACGCCGGGGCGGGCCTCGACGCGGCGACCCTGGACGCGGCCGGCGTGGACGCCGCGATGCTCGACGCCGCGATGCTCGACGCCGCGATGCTCGACGCGGGGCATCTCGACGCGGCGCGGCTCGATGGCGCGGTCCTCGACGCCGGGCCACTCGACGGCGGCCCGCCCGACGCGGGGGTCGGGTTCGCCGGGAGCTTCGAGGTCCTGCCCGCCTCCGTCCGCGCGCGCATGGACGGCGTCTCGTGGCGCGCGGGGTGCCCCGTCGGCCTCGACGGGCTGGCGTACCTGCGCCTGCGCCACTGGGGGCTCGACGGATCGGTCCACGACGGCGAGATGGTCGTCGCCATGGAGGTCGCGCCCGACGTCGTCGCGGTGTTCGAGGAGCTCTTCGACGCGCGCTTCCCCATCGCGCGGATGCAGCTCGTGGACGACTACGGGGCCGACGACGATCGCTCGATGGAGGCGAACAACACCTCGGCCTTCAACTGCCGCCGCGTCACCGGGGGGAGCAGCTTCTCGCAGCACAGCTACGGCGACGCGATCGACATCAACCCGATCCAGAACCCGTACGTGCGCGGCGGCACCGTGCTCCCGCCCGCGGGTACGAGCTACACCGACCGGGCGGACGTGCGGCCGGCGATGATCGTGGCCGGCGACGACGTGACGGCGGCCTTCGACGCGATCGGCTGGCGCTGGGGCGGGGACTTCACCACCCTCAAGGACTACCAGCACTTCTCTCGCAACGGTCGTTGACCGCGCCTCAGGATGCTCAGTCCGCGGATGGCTCAGTCTGCGGGAGGCTCAGCGGCGGACGGGTCAGCCGCGGACGGCTCAGCGGCGGACGGCTCACCCGCCTCGTCGGCGAACGTCTCCTCGGGCGCGAGGACGAGGCGGTGGCGCGCGTAGAGCGCGAAGTAGAGCAGCCCTGCCGCGTACCAGACGGCCGCGCCGAGGACGACGTCGCGGTAGCTCTCGTCGACCACGAAGAGCGCGACGAGCGTCACGGCCGCGATGACCATCGCGACGATCGCCCCGGGCACCCCCAGGGGGCTGCGGTACGGGCGCGGCAGCCGCGGGAAGCGCACCCGCAGGAGCACGTAGGACAGCATCTGCAGGATGTAGGAGATCACCGCGCCGAAGACGGCCATGTTGAGCAGCACGGCGCCGACCGGGTGCTCGCTCCCGAGGAAGTGAATCGCGAGGGCCACCGCGTAGCCGATCCCGGCCCCGACGAGGAGCGCGACGTGAGGCGTCTTGCGCGTCGGGTGGGTGACGCTGAGCACGCGCGGGAAGTACCCGGCGCGAGAGAGCGAGTAGATCTGCCGCCCATAGGCGAAGACGATCGAGTGGAAGCTCGCCACCAGCCCCGTGACCGCGATCAGCGCGAGCGCCCGGGCCCCGATGCCGTCGCCGAAGATCGTGCGGAAGCCCTCGAAGAGCGGCTCCTCGCTCGCCGCCATCGCGGCCGCGCCGGGCGCGATCGCGGTGTTCAGGACCAACGTGAGGAACGCGGTCACCACGAGCGTGAGCAGCCCGAAGAGGATGCCCCTCGGCATGTCGCGCGCCGGGTCGTGCGCCTCCTCGGCGGCCAGGGGCAGCTCCTCGATCGCGAGGTAGAACCACATCGCGAACGGCAGCGCGCCGAACACCCCGCGCGCCCCCCGCGGCAGCCAAACGCTCGCCCCCTCGGTCGGCGCGATGTCGAGCGCGCGCTCGAGCGAGAGGTGCGGCAGCGCGCCGACGAAGAACACCGCGAGGACGCCGAGCGCGAGGAAGGTGATCACCACCGTGAACCGGAAGCTCGCCTCGACGCCGTAGACATTGAGGCCGACGAAGACCCCGTAGGCGAGCAGCCACCAGAGCGGCTCGAGGTGCTCCGGCGTGTCGAAGATCGCGGCGAGGTAGCTCCCGATCGCGACCACGATCACGGCCGGCGTCAGGACGTACTCCATGTTCTCGGCGAGGCCGGTGACGTAGGCGCCCCACGGGCCCATCGCGGTGCGCGCGAACGAGTACGCGCCGCCGGTGTGCGGCAGCGCGGGCGACATCTCGGCGATCGAGAAGCAGAGGCCCGCGTACATGACGGTGATGACGCCGGTCGCGAGGAGCATCCCGCCGAAGCCGCCCGCCGCGAGGCCGAAGTTCCAGCCGAAGAAGTCGCCGCTGATGACCGCGCCCACCCCGAGCGCCCAGAGCGACCACACCCGCGCGTAGCGCTTCAGCCCGCGACGCTCGAAGTAGCCGGCGTCGACGTCGTCGTAGCGCACCCCGCGCTCGTCCTTCGGCGCGCTCATCGCTACATCGAGGTGGCGAAGCGGACGTAGATGTCCTGGCTGCGGGTGAGGCGGATGGCGCAGGGGTCGGTCACCCCGCAGGCGCCGGTGATGCCGACGAGGGTCGCGCCCGAGTCCGGCTCGGCGTCGATCTCGAGGGTGAAGCCGACGGACGCCTCGAGCACGCGGATCCGAGGCTCGCGGAACGGCTGCAGCGTGCCGAGGAAGGTTCGTTCCGGGAGCCGGCGCAGGTACACCGCGCCCGGTCCCTGGGGGATGAAGCGCACCACGACAGGGTCGCCGACCGAGAGGCCGCCGTCCTGGCGCGGGCCCGCGTCGGTGGGCGCCCCCGCGTCGAAGCCGACCAGCGGGCCCGCGTCCGTGCCGGGGCCCGCGTCGAACGGCGGGCCCGCGTCCGCGACGTCGGAGGCGCAGCGCCGGGTGATGACCCGCTCGGCGTCGATGCGCGCGAGCGTGACCTCGATCGGGCCACCCTGCCCGACCTCGACCACGTCGCAGCCGATCGCGTAGGCCGCGCCGTCCGCGTCGAGCGCGGTGCCGACGAAGCAGTAGGTCGCGCCGTCCTCCAGGTCGTCGGGCCGCGCCCCTGCGGTCGCGCCGGAGATCGTCTCGCAGTACCGCCGCGCGCCCCGCGGCTCGCAGGCGCCACACTCGCCCTCGTAGATCTCGGCGAGGATCGACGGCGGGCGCTCGGGGCCGGTGGTCGGCCCGTTGCGGAACGTCCACGGCTGCGACCGATCGCAGCCGCCCGCGAGGGCGACGAGCAACGCGAGGAGGGCGAGGTCAGAGGGGCGCGAAGACGACACGGACGGACTCGGAGCGGGTGATCGCGATGGTACACGGGCTCACCGCGCCGCACCCCCCGCCCTGGATCGTGTCGAGCCGCCAGCCGGCCGCGGGGCTCGCCTCGAGCCGCACCTGATCGCCGACGCTCGTCGTGAGCTGCGCGGCCTGGGGCGCGCGGGGCACCTGGCCGATCAGCCCGCCGGTCCGCGCGTCGAAGACCAGCGCGGTGCCCTCGCCCTCCTGCTGGAAGAAGACCCGCACCGTCCCCGTCGGAGGCCCCGCGTCGCCGCTCGGCGGCCCCGCGTCGACCCCGGGCGGGCCCGCGTCCGCGCCGCCCGCGTCGCGGAGCCCGCCGTCGAGGCCCGCGTCCTCGAGGCCCGCGTCCCGCCGAGGCCCCGCGTCGACCATCACCCGGGGTGTGTCGCACGACGGCACGAGGAAGCGACCCGGGGTCAGCGGCGCGAGGGTCACCCGGACCGGCTCCTGCCCCGCGCGCGCGTCCGCGCAGCCGATCGCGAAGGCCTCCCCGTTGGCGTCGAGCGCGGTCGCCATGAAGCAGTAGGGCGCGCCGTCGACGAGCGCGTCGGGATCGGGCCCGACCGACCCGCGGGCGAGGCTCGCGCAGTAGACCCGCCGCCCCGCCGGCTCGCAGGGCCCGCACTCCGCGCCCTCGTAGACCTCGGCCACCAGCATCGGCGGCCGGGCCGACGGCACGCCCGCGCCGTGGGTGATCTCCCACGGCTGACGCCGATCGCAGCCGACGACCGCGAGCGACGCGGCCAGCCCGAGCAGCCCCCACCGCGCGCGACCTTGCACACCCCGAGTAAAGGCCGACTCCCCCGGTGAGGGCAAGCGAGCCGAGGGCAAGCGCGGTCGCTGTTGCGGTTCGCGGGGACGCGCCCTAGGCTCGGCTCCTCTCCAGCGGAGGCGCGACCCCCATGTCCGAGTCCGAGACCGTGTTCTGCGTGAAGACCCAGCGAGAGGGCGAGAAGCTCGAGAGGCAGCCGTTCCCCAACGAGCTGGGCAAGCGGATCCACGAGAGCGTCTCGAAGGAGGGCTGGGCCGCCTGGATCGCGCACTCGACGATGCTGATCAACGAGTTCCGGATCGACCTCAGCAGCAAGCAGGGCACCGAGTTCCTCCTCAAGCAGTGCGAGGAGTTCTTCTTCGGTGAGGGGTCCGAGCTTCCGCCCGACTTCAAGCCGGCCGACGAAGGGTGAGCGAGCCCGACGGCGGCGACGCGCCGCGAGGCCCCCTCGGCCAGCACCAAGAGCAGCGCGACGCGTTCGAGGCCGCGCGCGAGCGTCACGACGCGATCGACGCGCGCTTCGGGATGGCGGTCCTCGCGATCGCCGGGCTCGCCGTCGTGCTCCTCGGCTCGGGCCTGTTCGGTGGACCGCGCGAGAGCCTCTGGGGCGGGGCCGCGGTGGTGGTCCTGTTCTTCGTCGTCCGGGCCTTCCAGACGCGGACCATCAACGCCCGCGCCGCGGCCGAGGTGCGGCGCGACATCCACGACCGGCACGTCAAGCGCATGACCGGTCGGCTCGCAGACCTGCCGCCCCCGGCCGCGATCATCCCGCCCGGCCACCCGTTCGCGTCGGACCTCGACCTCACCGGCCAGGCGTCGATCCAGCAGCGGCTCGACACGACCCACACCACCACCGGCGCCAAGACCCTCGCCGCGTGGCTCGGCTCACCCGCGACCCGCCCGGTCATCGAGAAGCGCCAGGCCGCGGTCGAGGAGCTCGCCCCCCGCGTCGAGCTGCGCCAGGAGCTCGAGGGCGCGGTGCTCGACACCGGCCGCGACCGCCTCGACGGCAACCCCTTCGTCGAGATCATGGGCAAGAAGGGCCCGCACGCCGAGCGCCCGTGGCTCCGGTGGGTCTGCCCGATCCTCCCCGTGATCACCGTGGGCCTCGGGCTCGCCGGGAGCGCGGGGATCGTGCCCGCGTGGGTGTTCCTCCTGCCGCTCGCCGTCCAGATCGGCATCGTCCGACAGACCGAGCCGCAGTCGCGCGAGATCTACGCGGCCTTCGGAGCCAAGAAGGGCTTCGTCGACGCCTTCGCGCGTCTGTTCCGGACGGTGGAGGAGGCGCGCTTCGAGGCTCCCCTCCTCGTCGACCTCCAGGAGCGGCTCGCGGTGGACGGGCTCGTGCCGAGCCAGCAGATGCGCCGGCTCGAGCGCTGGGTCTCCTGGTACGAGGTGCGCGAGTCGGGGATCGTCCACGTCGTCCTCAACCCGCTGCTGCTCTGGGACCTCAACTGCCTCATCGGCATCGAGCGCTGGATGAAGAACGTCGGCCAGCGCTGCGGGATGTGGTTCGTCATCCTCGGCGAGATCGAGGCGCTCGCGAGCCTCGCGGTCCTGCGCCACCAGGAGCTCGGCGCGACGATGCCCGAGATCGTCGACCCGTCCGAGGGCCTGCACGCGGAGGGCATCGCCCACCCGCTGCTCCCGGTCGACACGCGGGTCGCCAACGACGTCGCGCTCGAGGGGCCCGGCCGCTGCCTGATCGTCACCGGCTCCAACATGGCCGGCAAGAGCACGCTGCTGCGCGCGGTGGGCGTCAACGTGGCGCTCGCTCTCGCGGGTGGCCCGGTGCTCGCCGACGCGATGCGCGTCCCGCGCCTCCGCATCCGCGCCAGCATGCGCATCGCGGACTCCCTGCAGAGCGGCGCCAGCTACTTCCAGGCCGAGCTCGCGCGGCTCCGCACCGTGGTCCACCGCGCCGAGGAGGACCCGCCGATCCTGTTCCTCCTCGACGAGCTGCTCCGCGGCACCAACGCGCGGGCCCGCCACATCGGCGCGCGCGCGGTCGTCCAGCACCTCCTCGACCGCGGCGCGATGGGCTTCGTCGCGACCCACGACATCGCGCTCAGCAAGCTCGAGGACGAGCGCCCCGAGCAGGTCCACAACGTCCACTTCACTGACGTCATCGAGGACGGCGTGATGACCTTCGACTACCACCTCCGCGAGGGCGTGGTGAAGACCTCCAACGCGCTGCGGCTCCTGGCCGAGGTAGGCATCGACGTGCCGGACGACGGTCGCCTCGAGGACGGGGTCGCGCCGGCGCCCCAGGCGATCCGCAGCTGATCACGGGGCGCCTAGGCGCCTGGGATCCGAGCGCCTCACCGCGTAGAATCGGCGGACTGGATGGACTCGGATCGCGAATACCTGGACGGCCTCGCCCGCCTCCACCTCGTCGACGATCTCGAAGAGCGCCGCGCGACCTGGCGCCAGAGCATGGCCACGCTCGCGGCCGAGGCGGCCGAGCAGCGCCCCGTCCCCCTCGAGGGGTTGGATCCGGCCGAGGTGCTGCTGAGCACGCGCACCGCGATCGCGACCGGGCTGATCGAGGACCTCGACTTTCTCTCGGCCTCGGCCGCCGCGGGGGCGCTGTACGAGCTGGCGGCGATCCTCCCGACCGGCGAGGAGCGGCGCGAGCTCGGGCGGCGCGTCGCGAAGCGGCTCCACGAGGGCGACGCCCGTACGTTCGTGGCGCTCGCGACCCGGCTCGCGATGGGGTCCACGCGCGCGCTGAGCGGGCCCGGGGTGCGCGCCCGCGTCGCCCTCGCGCTCGACCTCCCCATCGGGAGCGGCACCCGGGCCGACGCGCTCGCCCTCGCGCTGATCTCCCGGCGCGAGCTCGCGCAGGACTGGCTCGTGACGCCGTCGACCGGCTCGCTCCCCTCGCGCCGGCTCGCGGCCCGGCTCCTCGAGCGGGCGGCCCGCGAGGCCGCGCGGCGCTGCGATCAGGGCGACGACTCCGTGCTCGAGGTCTTCGCGCAGGAGAGCACCAAGGCCGCGTGGCGGCGGCTCCTCGGGGATCGCGAGCCGCTCGTCTGGCGGCACGTCGCGACCGCGCGCGGGCTCCTCAGCGAGCACTCGGCGCCGCTCGCCGACGCGATCGGCTCCGAGCTCGACCCGAGCCTCACCCCGACCGAGTGGCGGCGCGCGGCGACCTCCCTCGCCGCGTCGATCGCGGTGGCGCCGAGCAAGTCGCTCACCCGCGCGCTGCGCCTGCTCGAGGGCGAGCTGCCGATGCGCGACCGCGGCCTGCCCGGCGCGATGCTCCTGGGCCTGCCCCGCGCGGCCGAGGTCGAGCCCGAGGCGGCCGAGGAGCTCTGCACCGCGCTCGTCCGGGCCGGCGGCATCGACGCGGCCGAGGCCCTGCTCTCGCTGCGGCAAGAGCGGGTGGGCGGCGAGTTCGGCGCGTGGGCCTGCCAGATGGCGCGCGCCAAGCTGCGCGAGCGCGAGCTGATCGGCTCCGACGACGACGGCGTCGCGGCGCTCGCCTCGATCCTCGACGAGGAGCTCCGACCCGAGGAGGAGCGCGACGCCGCGCCGAGCCTCCGCATGGTCCTCGAGGGCGCCCTCGCCGCCTTCGCGGAGGACGGCGCGCGGGCCGCCTACGGCCGCGCCTTCGGCGTGCTGCACCGGGTGGACGCGACGCTGCGGCGCCTCGAGTCCGCGTCGCTCGACACGCGCGAGGGGCGGCGCGAGTCCTACCACGCGCTGCGCGAGCTCGACTCCGTGCTCACCGAGACGAGCACGCTGGCCGATCTGCTCACCCTCGGCGCCAAGCCCGGGGTGGAGTCGCCCTCCCCGCTCGAGGCGTTCTTCGCGCGGCTGACCCGCTGGCTCCTCGCCCACGAGCGCGAGCCGATCCGGGAGCCCCGCCGCATCCACCACCGCGCGCTGCGCCTGCACCGCGTGCGGACGCTGCTGCACGTGGTCGACGCGGACGGCGGCTGGGGCGGCGGCGTCACCGACGAGCTGCGGGCGCGCCGCATCGAGACGGTCCGTGTGCTCCTGCGCCGCGTCCGCGACGACACCCCCTCGGTCCTCAAGCGGGTCGTCACCGCGTCGTGCGCGCGCGCCTCCGACGCGCTCCTGCGCGAGGAGGTCGGCGAGATCTCCGACGTCTTCCTCGCCGCCGTGCGCCACATCGAGACGCACGACGGGCTCGTGACGATGGCCGAGGCGTCGATGGTCCCGGAGATGGTCGAGGTGTTCCGCGCCTACGCGAACCTCGTCACGCGCACCGAGACGACGACGCGCACCACCGCGACCCGCGGCCGCGCGAGCCTCGACGCCCTCCGCGCCTTGATCCGCAGCTTCCCCGCCGCGCTCTCCCCGCGCGTCGACGCGCTCCACGCGGCGCTGTTCGCGTTCGGTCGCGGGGTGGAGGGCGTGATGGCGGCGCGCTCGCTGGGCGAGCTCTGCGGCGAGGCCGACGGCGGGGCGTCGCGGATCGGTGAGCTCGAGCGCGCGACTCGCCTCCTCGCCCGGCTGGTGGTCGGCGCGCGCCGGCGCCTCGGCGATCCACCCGACGATCTCGTCGGCGTCGGTGGCCCCGCCCTCCGCCTCCTCGATCTCGCGGTCGAGCGCGCCTACCGCGGCGACCCCGGCCCCCTCGGCGAGGCGCTGGCGAGCGCGCTCGGCGCGCTCCACGAGGATCTGCCGACCCACCTCGCCGAGGTCGCGTCGGCCGCGCTGATCCGCAGCACGCGCCTGCCACGCGACGTCCCCGCCGACGCGCCGCCGCGCGACAGCTTCCTCCCGGCGGCGCCCAAGGAGAGCCCGCTGCCGCCGTGGCTGCCGCCCAGCCGGACGATCGGCGGCTTCTACGTCCTGCGGGCGCTCGGCTCGGGCGCGGTCGGCTCGGTGTTCGTCGCGCGGCGCTCCGAGCAGAAGAAGGTCGAGGACGCGCCGCGGTTCGCGCTCAAGGTCCCCGAGTACACCGGCGCGGCCGCGCGCACGCTCAGCGAGGCCGAGTTCTTGCGCCTCTTCCGCGAGGAGGCCGGCGCGCTCCTCGCCATCCCCGAGCACGAGCACCTCGCGCGCCTCGTGACCTTCGACGCGGGCGCGCAACCCAAGCCGATCCTCGTGATGGAGCTCGTCGAGGGGCCGACGCTCGAGCGCGTGGTGGAGACGGGCGCGCTCGACATCAACTCCACCTTCGCGATGCTCGACGGCATCGCGGCCGGGCTCGAGGCGATGCACGCGGTGGGCGTCGGGCACCTCGACCTCAAGCCGTCCAACGTGATCGTCCGCGACCTCGACCCCCTGATGGGCGCCACGGGCAAGCCGGTGCTCGTCGACTTCGGCCTCGCCGGCCGCAACCTGCGCCCCGGGTGCGCGACCGCGAGCTACGGCGCGCCGGAGATCTGGGGCCTGACGCCCAAGGGGGTCAATCCCGAGCCGATGAGCGCGGACGTCTACGCGTTCGGCTGCCTCGCGTTCGAGGTGCTGACGGGGCGCGAGCTCGTCTTCGGCCCGAGCGAGGTCGCGATCATCACCTCCCACCTGTCGCACGACGGCGACTTCCAGGGGCTCGCCTGGCTCTCGCGCGACCCGATGCTCGCACCGATCGCCGACGTGATCGCGAGCGCCGTGCGGCAGGATCCACGAGCCCGCGCCTCGATCGCCGAGGTCCGCGCCCAGCTCGCGGAGCTCGGGCCGGGCCTGAGCGCGCGCCGCTGGCCGCTCAACATCGACGCGGCGGCCTGAGCGCCGCCATGCCGGCCACCTCGCGCGACCGCAAGACGTTCCGCGACACCCTCGAGGCCGCTCACATCGATCCTCGCTCGCTCGAGCTGCGCGCCGACGGAACGGTGGGGCCGCCCGCCGCCGACGACGACGCGGCGGACCTGGCCGCGCTGCTGCCGCAGCTCGGGCTCGCGCCGGGCGGCGGCGACGTCCAGCTCGGCGAGCGGATCGGCGAGGGCGGCATGGGAGTGGTCCGCGCCGCGCGGCAGACGTCGCTCGGCCGCACGGTCGCGGTGAAGGTGCTCCAGGACGACGCGCGCACCGCCAAGCGCGTGCGCGACTTCGTGCGTGAAGCCCGCGTCACGGGGCTCCTCGAGCACCCCAACGTCGTGCCGATCCACGGGCTCGCGGCCGGCGACGACGGCAGCCCGTGGATGATCATGAAACGGGTGGTCGGCCAGAGCTGGCTCGAGCGGATCGAGCAGACCTTCGGCGCGCCCGATCACCTCGCGCCGCACCTCGAGGTCTTGCGCGCGGTGTGCCGCGCGGTCGAGGCCGCGCACGCGCAAGGGATCCTGCACCGCGACATCAAGCCGGACAACGTCCTCGTGGGCGACTTCGGCGAGGTGCTGGTCGTCGACTGGGGCCTCGCGATCGCGTTCGGTGACCCGCCCTTCGACGACATGCCGCGCGTGACGGAGACCACCCTCGTCGTCGGCACACCGCGCTACATGGCGCCCGAGATGGCGGTCGGCGACGGACGGGCGCTCGGGCCGGCGACCGACGTGTACCTCCTCGGCGCGACCCTGCACCACGTGCTCACCGGCGACTCGCGGCACCAGGGCGAGCACCTGATGGAGCTGCTTTACGAGGCCTACGCATCGGAGCCCTTCGCCTACGACGCGGCGGTGCCGGAGGAGCTCGCGCGCATCGCGAACCGTGCGTGCGCGCCGCTGCCGGAGGAGCGCTTCGAGGACGTCGCGGCGTTCCGGCGCGCGCTCGAGGAGTACGAGCGCCACGCGGGCTCGATCCAGCTCGCCGCCCAGGCGCGCGCCCGCCTGGACGCGGGGGACGAGGCCGATCTCACCGCGTGCCGCTTCGGCTTCGAGCAGGCGCTCGCGATGTGGTCGGACAACCCGGTCGCCGAAGCGGGCCTCGTCGACACGCTGGAGCGCGAGGCCACCCGGGCGCTCGATCAGGACGCCTTCGACCAGGCCCGGGGGCTGATCGCGCGGCTCGAGGAGGTCCACGCCGCAGTCCCTTCGACGCGACCGCAGGGCGCGGGTGAGCGTTCGCTGCGCGAGCGCCTCGCAGAGCTCTCCGCGCGCATGGAGCGCCGCCAGGCCCGGGTGGCCGAGCTCGAGCGCACCGCCCACGAGCAAGACCTCGGGGTGGGGATCGAGGGTCGCCGCGCCTACGGCGTCGCCTTTGGCCTGATGTTCGGCCTCTACAACGTCGGCGCGGGCCTCGCGAGCGAGCTCGGCGTGTGGGCCCCGAGCCACCTCGGCTACGTGGTCGGCGCGTTCCTCGTCGCGGCGACGGTCGGCCTGGTAGCCCTCACGCGCCTGCCGCGGCTCACCCCCAACCGCGCGGCCCGCCGGCTCCTCATCGGGCTCGCGGTGATCCTGAGCGCCCAGGTGCCGGTGTTCCTCGCGCTCGGCGCGTTCGACGTCGACATCGAGCGCTCGCTCGCGGTGAGCCTGCTGCAGCTCGGCGGGAGCTTCACGATCAAGACCCTCACGGTGGACGAGCGCATGATCTGGGTCGGCGCGCTCACCGCTCTGCTCGGAGGGCTCGGCCTGCTCGTGCCGGCGCTGAGCTGGTACCTCGTCGGCCTCGCCTACGCCGCGTTCTTCATCGGCGGCGCGTTCCTTCGCTTCGAGCCCACCGAGCCCTGACGGCCAGCCGGTCTGGGTCGCGACGCCTGGCTCAGGGCGTCGGGCTCGCGGCGCCCTCGTCGTCGGTCGGGAGCACTCCCCCGTGCGGAGACGCGCCCTGCGGAGACGCCCCGTGCGGAGACGCGCCGTGCGGAGGCGCCCCGTGCGGAGACGCGCCGTGCGGAGGCACGCCCGGCGGCGGCGCATCGTCGGCGCTCCCCTCGGGCGCCGGGACCGCGTCGCCCTCGGCCGACTCGCCCTCGGCCGACTCGCCCTCGGCCGCGGATCCGTCGTCCGCCGCGGCGGTCCCCTCGGGCGCCGCCTCCGGGGTGCGATCGATCGGGTCGAGCCCGAGCACCGGCCGCGCGTCGTCCTCGAACGCCTGCGCGACGGAAGGCGGCACCCGCACCCAGCCGCGCGTCGTCTCCGTGCGCGCGTAGTAGGCGGCCGGGCTCGCGTCCACGCGCGACAGCTCGAGCCGACCGAGCTCCTCGCCGCCCTCGCCCTCGAAGGTCAGGCGCATCACCGAGGTCGGGGCCGGCGCGTCGCCTTCGAGATCCGAGCCGGGCTCGCCCTCGAGGTAGCGCTGGACGCGGAGCCGCGGGTAGGCGCCGAGCCAGTTGCCGAACAGCTCGTTGCGCGTGTCGGGGCGCTCCGCGTCGACCCACTGCGCGCTCGCCTCGTCGAGGCGGTTGCGCTGAAGGAGTCGCTTGTGGCGCTCGAAGGCGTCGACCTCCACCGCCGCGATCTCGGTCCACTCGAAGGTGTGGAGCCGGCGCTCCATGAGGCGCAGCTCCGCCGACTCGATCGGCTCAAGACGCTCGTCGCCGATCAGGTAGACCGCGTCGCCCGCGCGTGCGTAGCGGTCCCCCGAGCCGTAGGCCCGCCCGCCGATCGTGAAGGACTCCTCGCGGTCGCCGCAGCGCAGCGTCAGCGTGCCCTCCGGCTCATCGAGGCCGATCTCCGCGAGCTGCTCGGGCCCGAGCTCGCCGAGCGAGCGGCGCGCCCGCAGCGGCGCGAGCTGCTCGAGGACCTGGTCGATCGCGTCGGTCGCGGCGAAGCGCTCTCGGCTGCCCTCGCCGCGCTCGGGGTGGCGCTCGATCACCACCCACGCGTCGAGCTCGTCGCCGTCGCGCGTCAGCTCGACGTGGATGTCTTTGTCGTCGAGCGCGAGGCTCACCGCGCTGAGGTCGCGCGGGCGGCACTCGAAGACCGTCACCTCGTCGACCGCCGCGCTCGTCCCCTCGTCGGTCCAGACGAGGTAGGCGAGGAGGAGCGACCCGAGCGCGAGGATCGCGTGGGCCATGACGCTGCGCGCGTTCACTCCTCTTCCTCCTCGCGGGCCGGCTCCTCGGCCGGCTTCTCCGTCACCGCCTCCTTGGCGGGCGCCTGAGGCGCGCGGGGGCCTCGCGGGCGGCGCGAGCGTCCCCCGCCGCCGCGGGTCTGCAGCCACACCCCGAGCACGATGAGCGGGAGCGGCAGCCCGAACGCGCTCCCGTAGAACCAGACCGCGTCGTCCTCGGCGCGGATCTCGATCGGGACGTCCTCCTCGGACTGCGTGGGCCCGAGGACGGTCTCCTCGCCGACGAGCCAGTTGACCGAGTCCATGAGGACGAACGCGTTGCCGCGGTTGCCGATCCATCCGTCGGTGATGAAGTCGCCGTCGGCGACCACCACCGCGCGGCCCTCCTCGGAGCCCTCGGTCGGCACGGTGACGGCCGCGATCATGTTGAACGCCTCGGCCGGCTCGCTCGCGCCCTGCTCGTGGTCGCCGTCGACGTCGAGCCAGTAGCCGCTGGTCGCGCGCAGCGGGAACGTCACGCTCGCGCCCTCGAGCGCGCCCGCCTCGTCGCGGACCAGCGCGCCGCCGGCCATGAAGACGGTCGCGACCCGGCTGCGGAACCGGTTGGCGAGGGTGACCGTCGGGTGGGCGGAGTAGGTGTTCGAGTAGACGATTCGGCGGTTCGCCGGCGGCGCGCCGCGGCGCACGAAGCTCGTCTCGCTGTGGAGCACGCCGTCGCGGAGCCGCACGCCGAGGCGCGAGAGCAAAGGCCCGAGCCCGTGGTCGACGTCCGGATCCACGAAGACGAGCAGGCGCCCGCCCTCGCCGACGTAGCGCGCGAGGCTCTCCGCCTCTTCGGGGAGGAACGGCTCGCGCGGGCCGATGACCGCCACCGCCGGCGCCCCCTCGGGCACGCGGTTGCCGAGGCCCTGGGCCGGGCCGAGGTCGCGGTGCTGGATGTTCGCGCGCGAGAGCGCGTCGATGAGCTCGCCGAGGCGCTGGTCCGACGGGTCGCCCTCGAGCGGGGTCGCCGCGCGCTCGCGGTGCCCCGTCGTCAGGTAGAGCTCGCGCGGCCGCGTCGTGAGCTGCGCGAAGTGCTGCTGGAACAGGCCGTCGAGCGTCCGCAGCCGCCGCCGCGCCGTGTCGAGCTCGAGGCCGACCTCGAAGCTCTCCGCCTGCTGCCCCTCACCCTCACCGCGCGTGAGCAGGACGAAGCCGTTGCCGCGCACCCGGTGCTCGCGCGCGAGCTCAGCCGCGAGCGCGTGGTCGTGCTGCACCACCGTGAGCGCGTCGCTCGCCTCGTCCAGCGTCTCGAAGTAGGGCCGCAGCGCGTCGAGGACCTCGTTGACGTCCGGGTAGAACAGGTGGACCTGCACCGGCTCGTCGACGTCGCGCACCATCCGCAGCGTCGTCTCGCTCGGCTCGGTCGTGCGGAAGTAGCTGAGGTCGCGCTTCACGTCGCGCTCGTTGGCCACGTAGCTGAGCGCGGCGACCGTCACGAGGCTGAGGCCGATCGCGAGCCCGGTGCTCGCCGCGCTGGCGACGCGCCGCAGCTCGATCGCCTCCTCCACCGGCATCCGCCGGTAGGCCATCTCCATGTAGAGGAGCGCCGAGAGCGAGACCACGAGCACGCTCGGGAACGCGACCTTGAACACCCCGCCCGCGCGCTCGGAGCCCTCGAGCCCAAGCGCCTCGAGCCCGGCGTCCGTGCCGAGCGCGTAGAGGAGGAGCGACAGGAACACGCCGCCGGTGGCGACCGCGAGCCACGTCTCCACCGTGCGCTGCTCTCCCTTGGCCCGGGAGAGCGACCAGCCGCGCCAGCCGGCCGCGAGCGCGAGCGTGGTGAGCGCGAGGCCGCGCCAGACGGTGATCTGCTCGCTCGCGTCGCCCACCACGCGCTCGCTGATGAACAGCAGGATCAGACCGAGCGGCAGGATCAGACCGACCCAGAAGCCGCGCCGGCCCTCGACCTGCCCCTCGCCACCCGCGACCGTCTCGAACGCCGCGAAGCCGATCGCGCCGAGCGCGATCCCGATGGCCGCGCCGATCAACCCGAAGGTCAGCCCGAGCGCCACCGCGAGCGCGATCCAGCCGAGCCCGAGCCCCAGCCACCGGACCAGGCGCCCGCCCGCCTTCGGCTCCGCGCGGTTTGGGTCCGGGGTCATCGCCATCGCTGGCTCTCCAGGACCTTGGTCGCCGCGAGGAGCGAGAAGTAGATGACGCCGCCAAAGAACACGAGGTCGCTGAGCTGCACGAGCCCGTTCTGGAACGGGGTGAAGTGGCTCGTGTGGAGCGCGAGGTAGCCGAGGAGCTCGCGGAACGGCGGGTCCACCGTCTGGCTCAGCGGGTAGCAGAGCTCGAGGAGGACCACGATGGCGCCGGTGAGCACCACCGCGAGGAACGGGTTCTTGGTGAGCGAGGACGCGAGCGCGCCCAGGGCGAGGGTCGTCGCGCCGAGGAGGATCATCCCGATGTAGCCGGCCGCGATGTGGCCACCGCTGACCTTGCCGTTCAGGAGGATCAGCGCGGGCAGGTACAGCGAGCAGAGCGTCACGAGGCTCATGAAGAGCAGCGTCGCGAGGTACTTGCCGACGACGATCTCGCCCTCGCGGATCGGCGAGGTGAACAGGAGCACGTCCGTCCCGGCGGCGCGCTCCTCCGCGAGCAGGCGCATCGAGAAGAGGACGCCGCCGATCATGGTGACCGCGCCGCCGAAGTAGAAGAAGATGCGGAGCACCTCGGAGCTGACCTGCCGCTCGTCGCCGATCGCGAAGGCGTTGAACAGGAGCCCGTCGAGGAGCAGCAGGACGGCCGCGATGTAGTAGCCGCTCGGGCGGCGCAGGTAGCCGCCGAGCTCGCGCATCACGAGGAGCCCGATGTTCCTCACGCGTCCTCCCCGCTCATCTGCACGAAGGCGTCCTCGAGCGAGCTCGAGGTGCGCGCGAGGGTGAGCAGCTCGAGGTCGGCCTCGACGACGCGCCGGGCGATCGCGCCGCGCGGGTCCTCGGCGGCCCGCACCTGGGCGAAGGTGACCCCGCGGCTCGCGGTGAGCTCGACGATCTCGAGGCCGTCGATCGCGAGCGCCGCGCGGACGGCGTCCTCCGCCCCGCGGACCTCGACCTTGACGAGGTGACTGACCCGGGCGCCCTTGTCGGCCGACGCGCGCGCCGAGAGCTGCGAGAGCAGCTCCTCCTCCGAGCCCATCCCGACGATGCGCCCCTCGCGGAGCATGAGCAGCCGGTCGCAGGTGCGCTCGACCTCCGAGAGGATGTGCGAGCTGAGGAGGATCGTGTGCTCGCCGCGCAGGCCGCGGATGAGCTCGCGCATCTCGATGATCTGCACCGGGTCGAGGCCCTGGATGGGCTCGTCGAGGATGAGCAGCGCGGGCCGGTGGATGATCGCCTGGGCGATCCCGACGCGCTGCTTGTACCCGTGGCTGAGCGTCTCGATCGTCTGGTCCTGGACCTCGACGAGGCCGGCGCGCTCGAGCACCTCGGGGAGCCGCTTGGCGACCTCGCCGCGGCTCATCCGTCGGAGCTGCCCCGCGAAGCGCAGGAACTCCGCGACCCGCATCTCCGGGTAGAGCGGCGGCGTGTCCGGCAGGTAGCCGATGAGCTTGCGGATCTCGTGCGGGCTCTCCTCGGCGTCGAAGCCGCCGATCGTGATGCGCCCGCTGGTCGGGAGCGAGAGGCAGCTCAGGAGCCGAAGCGTCGTCGTCTTGCCCGCGCCGTTGAGGCCCAGAAAGCCGATGCACTCGCCCTCCTCGATCGTGAAATCGAGGCCCTCGACGGCTGCGCTCCGCCCGTAGAACTTCGAGACCTTGTCGACGCTGATCACTATCGACAACCCCGCCGGATCAGGCGTGTAATCAGCCCTCGTGCGGACGTCAAGCCTCGCGCTGCTGTTGCTCCTCGTCAGCCCGCTGGCGACGGCGCACGCGTACCTCATCGACACCAACGACGCGCGGGTGGTCGAGCACGGGACGATGGAGCTGGAGCTGCAGCCGATCGGCTACCTCCAGACGCTGATCGGCGACGAGGAGCACTACCTCGTGGTCCCCTCGGCCCAGCTCTACTGGGGGTTCGGCGAGGGCTTCGACCTGCTGTGGCTGACGCGCGGCTTCGGGCTCCTCGACGACGCGATGGGCGAGAGCCCCTACGCGATCGCGGAACAGATGCTCTTGGTCCGCGCGATGCTCCGCGACGGCCGCTACTCCGACGACGAGGCAGAAGGGCCGAGCGTCACCCTCCAGGCCGGGGTCCTGCTCCCCGGCATCGGGGCCGAGGTCGGCGCGGGCGCCTCGATCGCGCTCCTCTTCGCGCAGCGCTGGGACGAGGGGACGCTCCACCTCAACGTCTGGGCCAACTTCACGCAGGACCGCACCTTCGAGCTCTTCACGTCCGCCGTGATCGAGGGCCCGATCGCCTGGCCGGTGCGCCCGACGATCGAGGTCTACTTCGACCTCGACGACGGCGAGCCCTACCTGAGCGGGCTGGTCGGCGCGGTCGGCGACGTGTCGGACGAGTTCGCCCTCCAGGCCGGCGCCCGCGTCGGCGGCTGGGAGGGCTACCTCGAGCTCGAGGTCCGCGTCTCGAGCTGGATCTACTGGGACGTCTGGGACCCGGCCACGGTCAACCGCCCCGACCGGGTCCGACGACGCGCCGGCGACACCTGACGCGTCACTGGCAGGTGGGCATCGATCGCTCGCCGAGCTCGCGCATGATCGCGACCCAGGTCGGCTCGAAGCTCGGCCGGCAGATCGAGTGGACGACGACCCCGGCGCCCGCCGTGTCGAGGCCCCGGGCGACCTCCACGTAGCGGCGGCCCGGATCGGCCCGACTCGAGGTCCCCTCGCCGCAGGCGGGGCGGACGCGTGAGGCGTCCGTCGGGTCGATCCGGTACTGCATCTCGGGGTTGCCCAGGATGTCGGCGTACGACTCGCCCTCGAGGCTCGGCGGGAGGCCGACGAGCGAAGCGAAGACCAGCCGCTCCGGGGGGTGCGCCATCGTGAGGCCGGCCACGTAGCGGCCGATGGGCCGGAGCTGATCGGCGTGCTGGGTGCAACGCAGATTGAGGTTCGTCCCGACGAACGGGCCGCTCGTCGGCTCGAAGAGCTGCGGGTTGTCGGTGCTGCAGTCGTCCTCATCGCTGATCAGCAAGGTGACCAGGACCGAGTCGGCCCGCAGAAACTCGGCGTTCGCGCCGTCCGCGTGCCCGGTCGTGTTGTTGAAGAAGCGCACCGGGCTGCTCGACGGGGTCACCGCCTTGAGCACCGCCTCGAGCTGCTGCTCGAAGCCGCACCCGTTGGTCCGGTTGGTCGTGAGACACGCCATGCTCTGGGTGAGCTGGAGCTGACCGCCGGGCGCCATGTAGTCGAGGAAGCTCGGATAGGTGGGCATGCACGCGCCGATCATCGGGTTGCCGTCCGTCCGCAGGACGCCGTCGTCGCCGTGCATCGCGTTCGGGCAGGTCGCCACGGAGACCCCGAGGGTGCCCATGTCGGCGGTGATGACCCCGACGTGGAGCGACTCGAGGGGCGCGACGTCGGCGATCCCGTCGCCGGTGTAGTCGCCCGTCACGAGCATCTCGACGAGCCTCGGGAAGCTCATCGCGAGCTGGGCCTGCTCCTCGATCATCGAGCCGGAGCTGTCGATCATCAGCAGCAGGTCCACGTCGGTGGTGGCCGGCAGGCAGCCGCCGCCGTCGAGGCCGGCATCCACGCTCGCGTCCGGCGTCGACCCGTCGGGCTCCCCCGCGTCGAGCCCGCCGTCGGCGTCCCCGCCCGGCGTCGCGTAGCAGAGCCCGTCGGCGCGGCAGCTCCAGCCGTCGGGGCACTCGGAGTCCAGCGCGCACGAGAAGTGGCCCTCGAGGGGCGTCGGCGCGCAGCCCGCGAGCGCGAGCGCGAGCGTGAGCGTGAGCGTCGCGCGCCTCACAGCCGCCCCTGGATCAGCACGTGAGACGCGCCGAACGCGACCTCGGCGTCGGCGTCGCCCGGCAGCTCGATCACGCCCCAGATGAGGCCGGCCACCAGCGCGGCTCCGCCGACACCGAGGAGCACCGCGCCGGCGATCCCGAAGGTGTCCGCGTCGGCGTGCGCGCCGGCCACGTCGGACCACGGCGTGTTGGCCGGCGCGTCGCGGACCACCGCGGCCTGCGACTCGGCGAGCCCGAGGAGCACCGCCCCGGCGATCGCGGCCGCGCCGCCGATCCCGGCCACCACCCAGCCCCCGATCCCCGCCTCCGAGGAGGCCTGCGACTCCGACTCCGTCGCGGCCACGGCCGCGGCGGCCCGCTCGCGCTCGGCGGCGGCCTCGCGCTCGGCCTCCTCCCGCGCCGCGTCGCTCGCTTCGCGCTCCGCTACCGCGGCCCGCATGTTGGCGATCCGCACCTCGATCGCCGCCCGCCCCTCCGCGTCGGGGCGCGCCTCGAGGAACCGCTCGAAGGCCTCGATGGCGCGCTCGTCGCGCCGCAGGCGCTCGGCGGTGTGGCCGATGTTGTAGAGCAGCTCGGGCGCCTCGGAGAGCTCGTAGGACCGCTCGAAGTAGCCGAGGGCCTCCTCGTAGCGGCCCGCGTCGAACGCCGCCCGGCCGGCCTCGAACAGCCCGCGCGCCTCCTCGACCGGCGCGTCCTGCGCGCTGGCCGTCCGTGTCAGCCCGAGCCCGAGCGGGGCGAGCACGGCCAAGCCCAGCGCGACGCGCCAGACCAAGAAAAACCTCGTCATTTCAAGCCTCCGCGTGCTCCTCCACCCAGGAGCCCACTTCCGGTACACCGGTGGGTCGGTCGCCCGCGCACGAAATTCCAAGGCACACGCCAGAGCGTCTGCCGAAGCAGGTCGCGGACGAGTTCCATCACGGTCGGGGCGGCCACAGGCTGCTAGGTTCCGCGTCCATCTCAGCGAGGAGAGGCAGCGATGGTCAAGATCCCGACCCCCGTCAACGAGCCGGTCCACGGCTACGCCCCCGGCTCGACCGAGCGCGCGGAGCTCGTCGAGGCGCTCGGCGCGATCCGCGGCGAGACGGTGGAGATCCCCATCGTGGCCGGCGCCGAGGAGATCCGCTCGGGTGACCTGGTCGACGTCGTCGAGCCGCACCGCCACGCGAGCGTCCTCGCGCGAGCCCACCAGGCCAAGCCCGCCCACGTCCAGTCGGCGATCGACGCCGCGATGGCCGCCGCGCCCGCCTGGGCCGCCACGTCGTTCGAGGATCGCGCGGCGATCTTCCTCCGCGCGGCCGAGCTGCTGACCACCAAGCACCGCCGCCATGTGAGCGCGACGTGCATGCTCGGCCAGGGCAAGACCGCGCACCAGTCGGAGATCGACTCCATCTGCGAGCTCGCCGACTTCTGGCGGTTCAACGTCGCGTTCACCGAGCAGCTGATCCACGAGCAGCCGATCAGCTCGCGCGGGCTCTGGAACCGCATCGACTACCGCCCGCTCGAGGGCTTCGTCTTCGCGGTGACGCCGTTCAACTTCCTCGCGATCGCGGCCAACCTGCCGACCGCGCCCATCCTCGCGGGCAACGTCTGCGTCTGGAAGCCGGCGACCACCTCGCTGCGCGGCTGCTGGGCGATCGTCGAGCTGCTCCGCGAGGCGGGCCTGCCGCCCGGCGTGCTCAACATGGTCCCCGGCGCGGGCCCCGAGCAGGGCCAGGTCGCGCTCGACAGCGAGCACCTGGCGGCGATCCACTTCACCGGCAGCACGCCGACCTTCAAGGCGCTCTGGCGCGGGGTCGCCGAGCGGCTCGATCGCTACCGCACCTACCCCCGGCTCGTCGGCGAGACGGGCGGCAAGGACTTCATCGTCGCCCACGAGAGCGCCGACGTCGCCGCGCTGATCACCGCGATGACCCGCGGCGGCTTCGAGTACCAGGGCCAGAAGTGCTCGGCCGCGAGCCGCGTCTACGTCCCTCGCGCGATGTGGAACGCGGTCAGGGACGGCGTCGTGGCCGACCTCGAGACGATCCGCTTCGGCGACGTGACCGACTTCTCGAACTTCGGCGGCGCGGTGATCGACGAGCGCGCGTTCGACAAGATCGCGGGCTACGTCGACCTCGCCAAGGCCACGGCGAAGATCGTCGCCGGGGGCACCTACGACAAGTCCGAGGGCTACTTCGTCCAGCCGACCGTGGTGGAGGTCGACGACCCGAAGCACCGCCTGATGCAGGAGGAGATCTTCGGCCCGGTGCTCACGGTGTACCCCTACGACGAGAGCTGGGCCGACGTGCTCGAGCTGGTCGACACCACCTCGCCCTACGGCCTGACCGGCGCGGTCTTCGCCAACGACCGCGTGGCCGTGCGCCAGGCGCAGGATCGCCTGCGGCAGTCGGCGGGCAACTTCTACATCAACGACAAGCCCACCGGGGCGGTCGTCGGCCAGCAGCCCTTCGGCGGCGCGCGCCAGAGCGGCACCAACGACAAGGCCGGCTTCCACTACAACATGCTCCGGTGGATGAGCCCGCGCTCCATCAAGGAGACGTTCAGCCCGCCCACCGACTACCGCTACCCCTTCTTGGACCGCTGAGCCCGAACCGCGCAGCCGAAGGAACCGTCATGGACGTCGTCATCTGGCACAACCCGTCGTGCTCCAAGTCGCGCCAGGCCCTCGAGCTCCTCGAGGAGCGCGGCCTCGAGCCGACCGTGCGCCGCTACCTCGCCGACCCGCCCAACGCCAAGGAGCTGCGGGCGGTGCTCAAGCAGATGGGCACCAAGGATCCGCACGACCTCGTGCGCAAGCGCGAGAAGCTCTACGGCGAGCTGGGCGTCGCCGACCTCGAGGGCCCGGACGTGATCGCGGCGATGGCCGAGAACCCCAAGCTGATCGAGCGGCCGGTGGTGATCACGAAGAAGGGCGCGCGGATTGGCCGGCCGACCGAGGCGATCCTCGAGATCCTCTGAGTCGGGCCGCGGGGCGTCCGGCGGCGGTCAGAGCAGCGACAGCAGCGTGAGGCTCGCGGCCGCCGTGCTGCCGAGCACCGCGATCACCACCCCGGCCATCGCGTAGACCGCGCGGGCCCGCGGCAGGCCCTGCTTGTCGACGGGGCAGGGCATCCAGCGGCCGAGCGGCAGGCCGAGGCGGCGCTCGAGGGCGAGCATGCTCTCCACGTCCGTCCGCGCGATCGCGACCCCCACCGCGTAGCAGATCAGGCCGAGCAAGGGGGCGAGCCAGAGGGTCATGACCAGGCTAAGAGCAGGCCCCGTGCCAGGACCTTGGGTCGGTCCGTTCGGAGATCGGCGAGCGGCGCGTGTGGCTCGGGCGACGCGGCCGCGTGTCGCGGGGTCACCGACCCGGCGGTCGGGTCTGGACCCGACGGGGCCAAACCGGGTAAGGCTCGGGCGTGGCCCAGCGCGCGCGGTTCCCGATCGGCCTGAAGCTCGGGCTGATGGCGACCCTCCTGACGGTGATCCCCCTCACCGCGGTCGGCGTCGCGCTCGTCGGCATCAACGCCCGGGCGATCGAGGAGCTCAGCCGCGAGGCCCAGCTCCTCGCGCTCGACGACCTCGCCCGCACGATCGACCAGGAGTTCGTCGAGGCCCAGGACGCGCTCGACACCGTCGGCTCGCTCTTCGCCGAGTCGGGCCTCGACGACGCGACCCGACTCGACGTCGTCCGCGCGATGGTCCAGGGCCAGGAGTCGATCGACCACGTCGCGCTCTACGATCTCGAGGGCCAGCAGATCCTCGTGGTCGAGGAGGAGGGCCGCCGGGCGGTCGTGCCCGAGGTCTTGCCGGCGCCGATGCGGGCCGAGATCGAGCAGCTCCACGTCTCGACCGGCGAGGTCACGGTCCAGGACGGCGAGAGCCGCGCGCTGGTCGCGGTGCGCATCCGGGTCGGCGAGCGCACGACCGGCTACGTCGCGTCGAACATCAGCCTCGAGGACGTCCAGCAGCGGGTCGAGCGCCTCGCGGACGGCCACTTCCACGGCATCGAGGAC
>JAUHXR010000430.1 GCA_030426845.1 Polyangia bacterium
GCTCGCCACCGGCTACCTGCTGACGGGCGAGCTCGCGCTGCCGATCGGGCTCCACCTCGGGTGGAACCTCGCGCAGAACCTCTTCGGCATGCCGGTGAGCGGTCAGCGGATGTTCCACTTCGGCGCGCTGCTGTCGCGTGAGGTCACGGGGCCCGACTGGATCACGGGCGGGGACTTCGGCCCCGAGGCGGGCGTCACCGGGCTCGTCGCGATGGTGCTCGGCGCGATCGCGACGGTCGGTTGGGTGAAGCTGCGCGGCGGGGCGCTCGGGGTGCACCGGTCGCTGGTGGAGGATCCAGCGGTGGAGCGAGCGGCGAGGGAGCGAGCGGCGGAGGAGCGGCCGGCGGAGTTTTGAGGGGCGCGCTGTGGCGCCCTCTGCGTGTCGATCGACGTGGACGTGCACGTGCACGTGCACGTGCACGTGCACGTGGACGTGCACGATACGCTGACGGAGTCCTGGGCTCTACAGCCTCACGCCCTGGAGGTTGTAGTCGAGGATCACCTCCGAGAGGTGATCGAGGTCGAGCTCGTCGTCGGGGCGGTCCAGCACGAGCTGGAGGAACTGGCGGACCGATCCGAGGATGCACCACGCGGTGAGCTCGGGATCGATCGGGCGGATGAGGCCGATCTCCTGGCCGCGGGTCAGGCTCAGCGTCAACCAGCCGTGCAGTTGCGCGTTGAACGCGTTGAGCTTCTCGTCGATCTCCTCGTCGAGCCCCACCGCCTCGCGCAGGACGAGCTTGGCGAGCGCGCGGTCCTCGCGGAACGCGATGAGGATGCGCTTGACCACCTCGAGGAGCTGGTCGCGGAACGGGGCCGCGTCGGGACCGAGGTCGATGCCCTCGACGTTCTCGTCGACCCGCTCGAGCAGCATGTCGAGCAGCTCGTGGAAGATCGCGTGCTTCGAGTCGAAGTACAGGTAGAAGGTGCCGCGCGCGATCGAGGCCTCCTCGATGATGTCGGCGACCCGGGTCTGGTGATAGCCCTTCTCGCTGAACACGCGCAGCGCCGCGTCGAGCACCGTCTGGCGCCGCTGCGCGCGCTTGCGCGCGGCCCGGACGGTCCGGCCGTCGCCGCCGGGCTTGGGATCGGTGTTGGCCTGCGCGGTCGTCACTTCCTCGCCCCCCAGTAGTCGTCGACGCGCTTGCTCACGACGGCCTGTACGTCGTCCGCGAGCGCGTCGATCGCCGCGTCGTCGAGCCCCGCGGTCTCGAACGGCGCGTCGCAGTACACGGTGATCTCGTTGCCCGGCCGGATGACCCAGCTGCCGGGCCGCATCATGTCGAACGAGCCGGTCACCGAGACGGGCACGATCGGCACGCCCAGATCGCGCGCGATGTAGAAGATGCCGCGGCGGAAGCGCCCCACGCGCCCGGTCCGCGTGCGCGTCCCCTCGGGGAACGCGAGGATGGAGCGGCCCTCGTCGATCTCGCGGCCGATCCGCGCGAGCACCTCGGGCGTCTGGCCCCCGCGGCCCTTCTTCACCGGGACGGTGCCGCGCGCCTTCATGAACCAGCCGTAGAACGGGATGTCGAAGTGCGACTCGAGCTCCAGGCCCTGCTTGAAGTGCGGGGTCGCGTTGTAGAGCATCACGTGGTCGAAGTGGTTCGTGTGGTTCTGCGCGAAGATGTACGGCCGGTTCGGATCCACCGCCGGGTCGACCACCGCCCGCCACCGGTTGCCCGTCAACGCGATCTGCCCCTTGCAGTACAGCTTGCCGAGGATGTTCACCCGGTGGCTGGGCACCACCTGGTAGACCGCGGCCATCGAGCCGAGCGCGGGCACGAGGAAGCTCAGGCCGAGCCCCCAGAGGCCCGCGGACACGAGCTGGTCCTTGAGCGTGGGGTCTTCGAAGCTGCGCGCGGGGGCGCGGTCCTCGGGGCTCGGCTCGCCCTCGGTTCGTGCGCGCGCGTCGGGGGCGGGGTTGGGGCGAGACTCGATCATGCGACGACCTCCAGCGCGCTCGGGACGACCTCGAGGCGCTCCAGCTTCAGCTTCTGGATCTCTCCGTCGACCATCACGTCGACCGGGGCGGGGAGCTCGAGGTCCACGCGCCGCGCGCGGGCCTCCTCGACCTCCGGGCGCTTCACGTGCGTCCCCTGGAAGATGCTGGGGAAGCTCTGGATGAAGCGCAGCTTCGGCATCGCGCCGATGCGGATGACGTCGACCTCTCCGTCGCCCGCGTCGGCGTGGGGCGCCATCATCATCGTGCCCCCCGTGTAGCGGCTGTTGGAGAAGGACAGGAGCACGCAGGGCCGCGCGTCGCGCGCGCCGTCGTCGACCCGGACCGGGAACGTCTGGCTCGAGTAGCGGGCCGCGGTCACCAGCACGGCGGCGACGTAGCCGGCCACGCCGAGCGGCTTGAAGCGACGGTTCGTGAGCGCCCCCGCGACCGCGCTGAACCCGACGCTCAGGAGGTTGATGTAGTGCAGCGCGCCCTCGGCGTGGGTCGCGCGCACCGCGTCGCAGGCGCGGGTGTGGCCGCGCGCGAGCGCCTCGAGCGCGCCGTCGGTCGAGGTGATGCCGTAGTCGCGGAGGAACGAGTTGCCGGTGCCGAGCGGGAGCATGCCGATCACCGGCCGCTCGCCTTCGCGGACCGGGCCGCCCGAGAGGAGCCCGTTGACGAGCTCGTAGCTCGTGCCGTCGCCGCCGACCGCGAGGAAGTGGCGCCAGCCGTCGCGCCACGCCTGGGCCGCGATGGCCGCGCCCTCGCCGGGGGACCGCGTCTCGCGCGCCTCGATCGTGAGCCCGGCCGCGCGCAGCGCGCCGAGCGCGGCGGCGGCCCGCCGGCCGCACCGACCCCCGCCCGCGGCGGGGTTCACGATCGCGAAGAAGCGCCTCGACTCGGTCATCGTGCCTCGCCGCTCACAGCTCGAGCAGCCCCTCCTTCGCCGCGCCCTCGCGCAGGTCGTCCGCGAGCGCGCGCCGCTTGACCTTCATCGACGCGGTCCGCGGGAACGAGCGATCCCAGAACAGCACGCCTTTGACGCGCTTGAAGTCGGGCAGCCGGCGGTTCCGCGTCCGGAGCTGGCCCAGCACCGCCTCGCGCGACGGCGCCTGCACCCCGTTGCCCCGCTGCTCGCGGATCACCGCCACGAGGTGCTCGTCGTCGAGCTCGCCCGCGCGGGGCCAGAGGTAGCCCGACGCGAAGACCGCGAGCTCCTCGACCGGCACCTCCTCGAACGCGCCCTCGATGTCCTCCGGGTAGACGTTCTTGCCGCCCGCGGTGACGATCATGTTCTTGCTGCGCCCGACGAGGTGCAGGTGGTGCGCCGCGTCGATCCACCCGAGGTCGCCGGTGCGGAGCCAGCCGTCCTCGGTGAGCGTCTCCTGCGTGAGCTCGGGCTCGTCGAGGTAGCCGCGCATCAGCGTCGGCCCGCCGATCCACACCTCGCCCACGCCGTCGGGGCCCGGCTCGTGGATCTTGATCCGCACGCCCTTGACCGGGCGCCCGACCGAGTCGGCGCGGAACGGGCGAAGGTCGTTGACGGTCGCGACGGTGCACGCCTCGGTGAGCCCGTAGCCGATCACGACGGGGAGGCCGAGGCGGTAGAACAGCTCGGCGCGCGCGCGGTCGACGAACGCGCCGCCGCAGAACAGCAGCTCGAGCTTGCCGCCGAAGCGCTCGTGGATCGGCCCGAGGAGCGCGCGGCTGACGTCGGGGCGAGGCTTGTCGGCGGTGAGCATCTCGTTGAGGCCGCTCAGCACGCTGACGACGCGCCTTGCCCAGCGCGGCTGCTGCTGGAGCGACTCGGTGATCTGCGACTCGAACGCGCTCAGGATGAGCGGCACGAGCGCCATGTGGGTCACCTCGTAGGCCTGCATGGTCGACGAGAGGAACTCGGGGCGCAGCGAGCGCTGGTGGATCACCGTCGCGCCGCAGCTGAACGGCCCGACGAAGCCGACCATGAAGTCGATCGCGTGGTTGGTCGGCAGGATGGAGAAGTAGCGGTGCCCGGGGCGCATCGGGAACAGCTCCATCAGCGCGTCGAGCTGCGACAGGTAGGCCTCGTGGGGGAGCATGCAGCCCTTGGCCACGCCGCCCGTGCCGGACGAGTAGACGATCGTCGCGATGTCCTCACGTGCCCGGGGCGCGCGCGGCGGGACGGCGACGTCCTCCGCGAGGTCCTCGAAGCGCGTGGCCTCGACCGCGTAGCGGGCCGCCTCGGGCGCCTCGCTCACGAGCACGTGCTCGACCTCGATCGGCGCGTCGAAGCGGCGCAACAAACCGTGCTCCGTCACGAGCGCGGAGGGGCGGCAGTGCGCGAGGAGGGCGGCCTGCTCGGGGGCCGGGAGCTTGTAGTCGAGCGGGACGAGCACCGCGCCGCGGTGGAACACCGCGTAGGCCGCCACGAGCCAGCGGCTCTGGTTGCTCATCAGGATCGCGACGCGGTCGTCCGGGCCGACGCCGCGCGCCGCGAGGTGACCGGCGAGCCGCTCGGCCTCGCGCTTGAAGTCGAGGTAGGTGAGCCGGCGCCGCTCCTTCTTGCGGTCGACCTCGATGAGCGCGGTCTCCGACTTGTACATGACGAGCGCGTCCGCGAGCAGCTCGCCGATCGAGCCGTAGCGGGAGGGATCCATCATCTCGGGGGCGACGGTCATCGTGCGCTCACAGCCGGCTGGCCACGACCTCCGCGAGCTGCTCGAAGGTGCGCACGTCCTGCACCTCGTAGTCGGGGATCTCGACCTCGAACGTCTCCTCGAGCGCGCTGACGAGGCTCAGCGCCTGCATCGAGTCGATCTCGAGCGCGTCGAACAGATCGGCGTCGGCGGCGAGCGACGCCCGGTCCTTGTGGAAGCGCGTCGCCGCGAGCGACAGCAGCCGCTCCAGCACCTGGCTCTCCGTGCTCATGCGCGGGCCCTCTCCTTGGTCGGCAGGTACGGCATCGCGTCCTCCGACTCGACGAATGCACGCAGCGCCTCGAACACCACGTCCGAGGCGAGGAGATCGAGGAAGCGGTCGCGCTCCTCGAGGAGCCGCCCCCGCGGGACGGGCTTGGCGAAGCGCTTGGCGGCGCGCGCGGTGGCCGCGTCGAAGCGGCTCATCTGCTGCGCGAGGCGGACCGCGCTCTTCTGCGCGTGGCCCTCGCCGACGAGCTGCGCGGCGAGGCCGACCTCGTGGGCCCGCTTGGCCGAGATGCTGCGACCCGACAGCAGCACGTCGCGCACGACCGCGTTGCCGAGGTCGCGCTCGAGCCGCGGGATGCCGCCGAACCCGGGGATGAGCCCGAGGCGCAGCTCGGGGAAGGCGAAGCGCGCGGTCTTGTCCGCGACGATCACGTCACAGGTGAGCGCGAGCTCGAAGCCGCCGCCGAAGCACACCCCGTGGACCGCGGCGACGGTCGGGATCGGGGCCGAGTCGAGGGTGTCCATCACACGGTGGATGCGATCGATGAACGCGCGCACGCCCCAGCCCTGGGCCGCGCGGAGCGGGCTCGGGTCGCGGCGGCGCGCGGCCGATCGGAGCGCCGCGAAGCCGGCCGCGAGCGCGGTGCGCGGGGAGTCGAAGAGCCCGCCCGGGACCGCCCGCCGGGGGCCCGCGCTGCGCAGCTCCGCGAGCGCGCCGTAGAGCTCTCGCAGGTCCGCGCCCGCGCTGAAGCCGCGGGGGTTCGCGCTGCCGATCACCATCGCGCGCGCGCCGTGCGCCCCGCGCCGGACGAACGACGCGACGTCCTCCAGCTCCTCGAGCATCGGGAGGCCGATCTCGTTGAGCGGCGGCGCGTCGAGGGTGACGAGGAAGACGCCGTCGACCGTCTGGGTGGTGAGCCGCGAGCTCACCGGTAGCGCTCCACCAGCGCAGCGACCGTCGGGCCGAGCGGCGGCAGGTGATCCCAGGGGTCCCCCTCGAGCCCGCGCCCCTCCGGGAACGGAAAGTCCGGGTGGAAGCGGCGCGTGTAGTCGACCGCCATCTGGCCCATGCGGCCCATGCGCTCGAGGTTGTCGACCACCGCCTTGCCGATCCCGTCGCGCACCGGCGCGCGGTTGGCCCAGACGTGCTCCATGGCGTCGAGGAGGTGCGCGTCGAGCGCCTCGTCGTCCACCTCGAGCGCGAGCTCGGGCTGGCCGCGGTCGGCCATGAGGTTGCGGATGCGCTCGTCCATCGTGACGCCGATGCTCGGCACGAGGCCCGGCATCGAGCAGACGAGCGCGTGGTAGCGGCTGCTGACCACGAGCTCGCAGCGCCGCAGGAGCGCGACCATCTCGTACATCTCGTGGTCGTCCGAGATGAACAGCGGGGTCTCGCCGCCGAGGAGCTCGGCGAGGCGCTCGGCCGCGCCGCGGTCGAGGCGCTCCATCCCGACGAGGATCGGGAAGACGTCGTGCGCGCGACGGAAGTCCTTGAGCGCGCCGGCGAGGCCGCGGAGGTAGCGCTCGAGCTTCCGCTCCACCTCGGGCCCGTGGTTGTGGAAGTAGATGCTCTTGTAGTGCGCCTCGTCGTAGCCGCCGGTCAGCCC
>JAUHXR010000431.1 GCA_030426845.1 Polyangia bacterium
GGCCAGCGCCTCCGCGCCGAGCGCGACCCAGCAGGCCACCGCGTCCGGGTCGGCGCCCTCACCGCGGCTCAGGTGGGCGTCCAGGTATGCGCGGAGCCGACCCACCGCGGTGCGCGCCGCGGCGGCTCGAGCCGCGTAGCGCGCGGCGACCTTGGCGCGCACCGACGCGATCAGCGCAAGCAAGATCGCTTGCTTGCTCTCGAAGTGGTAGTGCACCAGGCCCGAGGCCAGACCGGCCTCCTTGGCGATCGCGCCGACGGAGGCGCCCGCGTAGCCGCGCCGCGCCATCACCCGCACCAGCGCGTCCACGATCTGCGCGCGCCGCTCGTCGGTGTTGGGGGGCCGGGGCACAGAGATAAGTTGGGTGACCAACCAATCTATGTCAAGGCGCGCGCCGGTGGTCCCCGCGCTCGTCCCGGCGTCGCGCCGTCTCAGAGCGAGCGTCGAGGGGGGACCGCGACCGAGGCGAGCAGGACGCCGGCGGCGAGCGAGGTGGCGATGAGGAGCATGCGGAACGCGGTCTCGGCCGCGGCGAGCACGTTGCTGTCGAGCATGGACGAGACGCTGAGGAACCCGAGGCTGCCCGGCACGAGGATGAGGATCCCGGGCGTCAGCAGCAGCAGCGCCGGGCGCCGTCCGCCGCGCGCGTAGGCGTGGGAGATGAGCCCGATGACGGTCGCGCCGATCAGCGCGCCGAGCTCCGGGCCGAGCCACACCCGCCCGAGGTGGGCGGTCCCGGCCGCGACGAGGGTCGCGAGGACGACCTTGGGCAGGTCGCGCGGCGCCGCCTTGAGGTTGACCGCGAAAGCGAGGCCGGCGACGACGAAGCCGACGGGCACCAGCCAGGCCGGCGCGGCGCTGTCGAGCGCGGCCGGCGCGGGGAGCCAGTCCGCGAGGCGGTGGCCGAGCGCGACCCCGAAGCCGAGCTGCACGAGGGTCGCGAGGGCTCCGACGAGCCGCGCGGTGCCCGAGACGACGTGGGCGCTCGCGAGCTCCATCGTCGCGACCGTCAGGGTGAAGCCGGGCAGGAGCACGATCACGGCGGCGAGCACCAGGATCGACTCGTGGGCCCCGGGGAGCGCGAGGACGAGGAGCCGCGCGAGGACGGTGGCGAGGGTCCCGGCCACGGCGGGGAGGATCCGCCCGAGGCTCGGCGCGCGCCCGCTCAGCGCGTGGAGCCCGCCGACCAACGCGCCGAGGAGCAGCGCCGGGAGGAGGTCGACGAGGCCGCCGCCGAGGAGCGCGGCCGACGCGGCCGAGGCGACCGCCACCCCGAGCCCCATCACGAGCGGGCCGTATCGGTCGGGCTTCGCCAGCACCTTGTCGAGCCGAGCCGATGCCTCCCGAGGCGACAGCTCGCGCAGCTCGACGCGCCGCACGAGGCGGTGCAGCAGCCCGAGCCGCTCGAGGTCGGTGCCGGTCGCGGCATCGCGGACGACCCGGGTCCGCCGCCGGTGTCCGTCGCTCAGCGTCACGATCATGCCGGTCGGGGTGCAAAGCACGTCGACGCGGTAGCCGAGCGTGTCGGCCAGCTCGCCGAGCAGCGCCTCCACCCGATGCGCGGGCAGGCCGAAGCGCAGCAGCGCCCGACCCACGCGGAGCAGCAGCCCGAACGTCTCGTCGATCGCCGGGTCGCACGGCTCCGTCTCCGGGTCCTCGCCGACCATCCGCTCGAGGGTCGTCTCGGCGTCCGGCAGCTTGGGCGTCCAAGCGCGCATGGCCGCAACCCTGGGCTCACGTCGCGCGCGGTCAATGGCGCGCCGCCCGCCGGCGTGCGCAACAGCACGGCCGCGAGAGTCGACGCGACACGCGAAATGGATACCCTTGTTACCGCCAAGGGGGAGCGGGATGGACCACAGCACCGACGGCGTGACGCTCTACGCCGGATTCATCCTCGACATCCTCGGGGAGTACGAGTCGATGCGGCCGCTCAGCGACCCCGCCTTCGCGCTCGCCCGTGACGTCCTCGGCAAGCGGCCCGACGAGCCGGTGCCGATGCAGACCTACAACGACATCTGCGACTGGATCGAGCAGACCATGGGCCCGGCCTCGATCCGCGCCGCGGGGCGGGCGATCGGCGCCCGGGTCCACACGCAGATGCTCGCGAGCGGCGGCATCGCCGAGGGCGCGACCCCGGTCGCGGTCCTGAAGGCGCTCCAGCGCGCGGCCGAGATCATGATCCAGGACCCGAAGGGCCGCGGCTGGGAGCTGCTCGAGGTGGAGGAGCGCCGCGCGGTCATGCGCCGCACCCAGACCTTCAACTGCGTGCTCCAGGAGGGCCTCCTGCCGGCCCTCGTCGAGCGGACCCCGGTGGTCTCGGTGCGCGTCGACCACGTCGCCTGCGTCCGGAACGGCGACGACTACTGTGACTACGCCATCCAATGGCTCCCGCGGCTGCGCGGCTGAGGTCAACGCGCGCCAGACCGCAGCCCGGGGAGCTATGCTGGCGTCCGTGCGACGCGCCCTCTTCACCCTCGTGGCCTTGAGCGTCGCGTGCTCGGGGCCCACCGAGGTGGTGCTGGTGGTGGACTCGAACCTCGCCGTGCCGGCCGAGCTCGACGCGGTGGAGGTGCTGGTGCGCGGCCCGGACGGCATCGAGACGCGCACCCGCCAGCCGCTCGGTCAGCCGGGCGCCCCGGGCTTCCCGCTCACCCTCGGGGTCCGACCCGACGCCGACTCGATCGGGCCGGTGGACGTGGCCGCGATCGGGCTGCGCGAAGGGCGACCGGTCGTGCGCCAGGACGCTCGCCTGAGCCTCACCCGCGGGGCGTCCAAGGCGCTGCACCTCTACCTGCTGCGAAGCTGCGTGGGCCGCGAGTGCCCGGGCGAGACCTGCGCGGAGCGGGGCTGTCAGCCGATCCTTCGCGACGCCCTCGAGCCCTGGGACGCCCCGCGGCCGGTGCCCGACGACCCCTGCCTCGCGGTGCCCTACGACGCGGACGGCGACGGCGAGCCGACGGTCGGCTGCGGCGGCACGGACTGCGACGACGAGGACCCGAGCGTCCGCGCCGGGGCGGCCGAGGCGTGCGACGTGCCGCGCGACGAGGACTGCGATGGCGAGGTCGACGAGGGCTGCGTCGACTGCGTCGAGGGCGCGGTCGAGGCGTGCGTGACGTCGTGTGCGAGCGCGGGCACCCGGAGCTGCGCGGGCAACGCCTGGGGCGCCTGCGAGGCGGACGAGGTCTGCAACGGCGCCGACGACGACTGCGACGGTCTCGTCGACGAGGGATCGGCGTACGAGGAGACCGCGCGCGTCGCGCTCGCGACCGATTTCCGGGCGGCCCGCCACCCGGACCTGACCGCGCTCGACGACGGCTTCGCGGTGGCCTTCGACCTCGCGACCCGCTTCGGCGACGCCGACGAAGCGCAGGTCCTGGTCGCGCGTCTGGACGCCGAGGGCGCTCCACGCGGGCAGCCCCTGGGCGTCGCCGACCGCGCGCGCGCTCCCCGCCTCGCCCGCGAAGGCGGCCGCCTCGCGGTGACCTACGCGAGCTGCCCGGGGGCCTGCCTCTTCGTCGAGCTCCTCGAGCTCTCCCCGGACGCGCGCTCGCGGGTCGGTGATCCCGTGCGCATCGCCAACGATCTGCAGCTGCTCGGAGAGCCCCGCGTCGCCTGGGACCGTGACGCCTTCGCGGTCGCCTTCCCGGTGCCTTCGGGGACGCGCGTTGCGTGGGTCGACGCCGGCGCGGTGCTCGCGACGCAGCTCATCCCCACGCCGTCGGAGCTGGCCGATGTCGCCTCCCTGGATGGGAGAGTGCAAGTCGTGTTCGATGGCGGGCGCGAGCTGTTCCTCGCCGAAGGCAACCGCACCGGCCTCGCGAGCCCGAGCTCGCTCGGCGTCTTCCCGGACGTGCACTTCCCGGCGATCGCCGCCACCCCTGCCGGTGCGCTCGCGGTGTTTCACGCGGATCAGGGTGGGCAGACCTCGCTCCTCGCGGTCGACGCGAGCGCGGTCACCGAGGTCGGCCTCGGGAGCGCGCCGGGTCGAACCCCGAGAGGTGACGTCGGCCCCGGGCCGGCCCTCGCGCGCTCGGGCGACCACGCGCTCGCGGTGTGGGTCGGACCCGGGACCGAGCTGCACTACGCGCGCGTCGCGCTCGACGGCACGCTCCTCGAGCCGGCGACTCCCCTCGCCGGCGCGGCCACCGGGGTGAGCGTGACCGCGACGGACGACGGCTTCGCGATCGTGTGGACCTCGGGCGGGGGCCTGGCCGGCGGCTCGGGCGAGGTGAGCTTCGCGCGCCTGCGCTGCCCCGCGCCCATGTAGCCCGTCACGCCGCTGCGCTCCGCCCTACGCTGGGCGGCGTCGCTCGAGCGGGCGGAGCATCAGCCAGGCGAGCCAGGCGAGGAAGGCGAGGACGAACACGTTGACCGCGGTGTCGAACACCGGGCCGTCCGCGTCGTCGTCGGCCGGCGGGGCCGCGTCGATCGACCAGGGCGACGGCAGCGACGGGTCGGGGAGCTCCGCTCCGCCGAGCGCGTCGTGGAGCGCCTCCCGCTCCGCCTCGGTGATCGGCGCGCCGCCCACCCGAAGCGCGGCCGCGGGGCCGACCACCGCGTGAGCCTCGGTGCGCAGCGAGGCGCCCGCGAGGAGGACCTGGGCCGCGACCGTCGCGACCGGCGCGGCCTGACCCGGGTAGGTACCGGCGGGGATCAGCACCGGCCTCAGCGCGGGGTGTGCCGCGTCGGTCGAGGCGGCGAGGGTCAGGTCCGGGTGCTCGCGGAGGGCGCGCGCCACCTCGGGGTGCGGCGAGGGCCCGATCACGATCGCGGCGTCGAGCTCGCCCCGCGTGAGGCGCGCGATGAGCTCCGCCGGCTCGCCCCGGGCGGCCGGGCTTCCGTCGAAGATCGCCTCGGCGAGGAGGCTCGCGCCGGAGCCAGGCGGCGGCGCGCCCACGCGGTCGCCGTCGCCGCGCCGGAGCACGTGGACCACCCGCGTCGAGAGCACCGCGAGCGCGCTGAGCCGCTCGTCGCGCTGGGGCAGCGAGGCGCCGTCGACCACGAAAAAGCGCTCCGCGCCGAGGATCGCGAGCCGCGCCCGGCCGGTCGCGAGCTGGCTCGCCACGTCGCGGGTCGCGCGGGTCGGGGTGCGGCGATCGGGGAACGCCCGCCGCGCTGCGCGGATCGCGCGCCGCTGGGCGTCGGGCAACGTGTCGGCCGCGTGCACCGCGATCGCGAGCTCGACTCCGCCCGACGGCTCCGTGGAGACCTCCGCGAGATCGCGCTGGGACAGGAACCGCCGCGCCACCTCGCGCGGCTCGCGCCCCTCCCGCTGCACCTGCGCGAGCATCTCGCGCATCGCTGGCGCGTCGATGCGTCCGTCGAGCCGCCCCAGCTCCTCCTCGAGCCCGTCCACCCGCGCGAGCGCGTCGCGTCGCGCCACCACCTCGGCCTCGTACGGCGGGAAGAAGCCGAGGTCGTCCTCGAGCTGGACGAGCGAGGGCTCGTCGAGCGCCGGGTCCGTCTCGTAGCCGATCGCCACGTCGGCTCGCCCCTGCGAGAGCGCCGCGTACCGCGCGGTCGCGTCGTCGAGGACCTGGGGGGCGCCCGACATGCGCAGGCCGTAGCGCCGCAAGAGCGAGGGCAGCCCGTCGCGCGGTCGGCCGAGGTAGGTGCTCGGCGCGGCCACGGTGATCGGCTCGCCTCGCGCGGCGAGGTCAGAGATCGTCCGCAGGCCTCCGCGCTCCGCGGCCGCGGCCGGGACCACCAGCGCGTAGCCGTTGTCGAAGCCGAGCCGCGCGACCGCCGCGAGGTCGAGCGCCTCGTAGAGCTCGCCGGTGCTCGTCTCCGGGTCGGCTCCGCTGAGCGCGAGGGCGGTGCCGCTGTACTCCACGAGCACGTCGATCGCGCCCGATCGCAGGTCGCGTTGACACCCGTAGGTGTCGCCGCACTCGACCACGCGGCTCGCGACCCCGGCCCGCGCCGTCGCGAGGCCGGCCACGAGGTGCGCGAGGATCCGCTGCTCGGCGAAGGACTTCGCGCCGACGCGCAGGGGCTCGCTCCCCGCGCAGCCGAAGAGCACGGTGATCGCCGTCGCCAGGGTGAGCGCGCGGGTCATTCCTCCTCCTCCTCGCTCGCGGCCTCGGGGGCTGCGTCGAGATCTGGGCCGACCCGGGCGTCGGCCGCGAGCGTGCGCACGAGCGCGACCGCGTGGAGGAGCAGGATCAGCGCGAACGGGATCGCCCCGAGGATCGCGACCGCGCGCACCGCGTCGAGGTTGCCCGAGAGCACCAGCGCCGCGCCGAGGACGCCTACGCTCGCGCCCCACGCGACCTTGCGCGCGGTGGTCGGCGACGGGTCGCCGCGGCTCGTGAGCATCCCGAGGACGAAGGTCGCGCTGTCGACGCTCGTCACGAGGAAGATGAACACCAGGACGAGCGAGAGGCCGCTCAGGATCGACGCGCCGGGGAGCCGATCGAAGAGCGCGAAGAGCGCGACCGTCACGTCCTCGCG
>JAUHXR010000432.1 GCA_030426845.1 Polyangia bacterium
GGAGGCCCCGCGTCGAAGATCGTCACGGGGGCGCCCGCGTCGGGGAGCGGTCCGGCGTCGATCGAGGTCGGGGCCGGGCCAGCGTCGAGGCCGATCACTGGGAGGCTGTGCGACTCGAAGCAGCCGGCCGCGAGCGCGCCCAGGGTGGCAAGGAAGAAGAGAGAGAAGCGGGGTCGCATGCGGGCTCACCATGCACACGCGGCGCCATCCCGACGGGCTCAGCGGCTGGCCTCGTAGAGCGCGGCGGCCAGGGGCTGGGCCGCTCCGAAGACCCCCGCGAGCGCGCCGATCGCGCCCCCGAGGAAGAAGTCCCCCAGCAGCGCCCCGAGGAGAGCGCCGACCCCGACGCCGATCCCGGAGCCGAGGAGGGCGCCGAGCATGCCGACCCAGCCTTCGCCGTCGGCCCCCGACGTGTCGTCTTCGCGCCACACGCCCGCGCCGGCGCCGAGCATCGCCCCCGTTACGGTGCTGAAGGCGAGCGACGTGACCATCACGACAGGGCCGCACTGGATGACCGCGCCGGGCGGCTCGGGCCCGCAGGCGAAGAGCCCGACGATGCCGATCACGACCCCGAGCAAGACCCCCGCGCCCGCGCCCGCCGCGGTGCCGTACCACGCCGCGCCGAGGTTGCTCGCGTAGGAGGGGACCAGGTGGATCGCGAGCTCGGACGAACGGGGCGCTCGCTCGCGCGTCGCGGTCGGCGCGTCCGGGTCGGAGAGGACGACCTCCGGGAGGTCGAGCTCCGGAGCGCCGAGCTCCTCGACGCGGCTCGGTACGTCATCCTGAGCCTGCGCGGTCACCGCCGAGGCGACCACGAGTGCGGACGTGAGCAGCGTGACGAGGTGCTTCACCGTCCCGCGAGGAAGCAAGGCACGCTCCACCCGCGCGGCGCTCCGCGGCCGCGCTACGGCGGGCGATATCGAGGCGTTCCCCGACCGCGCGACTCGCGACCGCGCGGTCCGCGACCGCACAGGCGCGACAGGAATGTCAGGCCTTGACGAGCTGCGAGGTGCGCGGCATCGCGACCACCGACTCGTGGTCGCCGCGGAACTTGGCTTCCTCGATGCGGAGCTCCTCGACGAGCTCGGCGCACTCGGGCCGGTCGCGGAGGTGGCGCATGAGGACCCCGGAGTTCTCGGCGAAGGACTTCTCGTAGCCGAGCGCCTCACGGACCCGCGTCGCGATCCGGTCGCGGCCCGCGCTCAGGTCGTTCTCGAGCGCCTCGCTGTAGCGCTGGAGCTGGGCGCGGAGCTCCTCGATCTGCCGCCGCAGATCGGCCGCCGCGGCCTCCTTGAGCTGGACCTTCGCCTGGTGGTCGCCGATGATCTCCTGCAGGGTCTGCGCGCGCGCGCGGCTGGCGCCGACGTCCTCGAACGCGTTGCGGGTGCGCGACACGTCCGGCGTGCGGCTCTGGGTGGCCGCGATCGCCGTCTGGTGCGCGCGCTCCCACGCCTGGTTGGCCTCGGCGAGCTTCGTCTGGAGCGCCTCGACGCGCTCGCGCTCGGCCGACGCGTCGCGCAGCGTGCGGGACTCCTCCTCGGCGAGCTCCTCGACCTTGCGGCCGATCTCCGCCCGGAGCGCGCGGCCGCGGCGCTCGATGGCGGTCAGCTTCTTCTGGTGGCTCGCGAGCTCGCCCTCGAGGCGGCTCGCGCGCGCGGAGAGGTCCCACATGCTGTCGGCCGCCTGCTGCAGCTCGGCGGGGGCGCGGCCGTTCGGGTGAGCGCGGGCGAGCATCCGCGCGAAGTAGGCCGCGCGGCGGCTCCACTCGACGACGCCCGGGGTAGGCGCGGGGGGCGGGGGCGCCTCGATCGCGATCTGCTCGCTCTGCTGCTGGTCGTCCCAGGTCGTCGAGGGCAGCTTGCGCTGGAGCGCCTTGAGCTGCTCGGAGAGGTGATGGCCGTCGCGGAAGCGGCGCCGCGGATCCTTCTCGAGGAGCTGGAGGATGATCGCCTCGGCGTCCGCCGGCAGGTCCTTGCGGAGCGCCGACGGCCGCGGGGCGGGGCTGCTCCGCTGCATCTCGAGGAGCGTGTCGCGGTCGCTCGAGCGGAAGGGGAGCTGCCCGGTGGTCATCTCGAAGAAGAGCACCCCGAGCGCGTAGAGATCGCTCGCCGGGATCGCGTCGTCGCCCCGCGCCTGCTCGGGCGACATGTACTCGGGCGTCCCGAACACCGCGCCCTTCGGGGCGAGGCGCGGATCGCGCGCGAGCGCGGCGAGGCCGAAGTCGAGGATCTTCACGAAGTCGCGCCGGCCGCCCCGCGCGGTGAGCATGATGTTGTCGCTCTTGAGGTCGCGATGGACGACGCCGAGGTCGTGGGCGCGCGAGAGCGCGGCGGTCATCTGCTCGAGGATGTCGACCGCGCGGACGATGGGCATCGGGCCGGCGCCGACCTGGCTGCTGAGGGACTGGCCGGTGAGGTACTCCATCACCAGGTAGAGCTCGCCGTCCTCGGTCTCGCCGACGTCGTGGATCTCGACGATGTGCGCGTGATCGACGCGGTTGGCGGCGCGGGCCTCGCGCAGCATCCAGGCGCGGAGGTGCGTCTCGCCGCGGAGGTCGGGGCGGATCAGCTTGAGCGCGACCACGCGATCGATGAGGACGTGCCGCGCGCGGTACACGACCCCCATCCCGCCTTCGCCCAGGAGCGCTTCGAGGCGGTAGCGCCCCGCGACAACTCGACCGAGATAGGCGTCTTGCTTCTTGCGCGTGCGGGCCGTCGCCATTCCCTGGCTCCTCGTCCTCTCTCGTCTGCCCAAATTGGGGAGACGCGATGATACACGTGCTTCACGACGGTACGAGATCTGTTTGCCTTGGTTAAAGGCCCCCCGCGAACGCGCCACCTCAGAGGGGACAGCGATGACGCGCCCGGGGAGACCCCCTTCCTCAACGGCCAGGCCCGATCTATTCTGAAGCGTCTTCCTTTCCCGCCCCTTCGACCCGGGAAGGCCATGGTCTTCGACGCGCTCGGCCCGTACCGCATCGAGCACCGCCTCGCCGCTGGCGGCATGGCGGAGGTCTTCGTTGCGCGCCGCCTGGGACCTCACGGGTTCCAGAAGCGGGTAGCCCTCAAGCGCATCCTCCCCCAGCACGCGCGGGACGCGGAGTTCGTGGGGATGTTCATCGACGAGGCCCGGCTCGCGGCCCGCCTCGAGCATCCGGGGATCGTCTCGGTCTTCGACTTCGGCGAGCACGACGGCGCGCTGTTCATGGCCATGGAGATGGTCGACGGGACGACCGTCGGCCGGCTGCTGCGGACGGTGTCGAGCCGCCGGGAGACGGTGCCGCTCGGGCCGGCCCTCCACGTCGCGCTCGAGGCGGCGTCGGCCCTCGCCTACGCCCACGAGCTGACCGACGAGCGAGGCAAGCCGCTTCACATCGTCCACCGCGACGTCAGCCCGGCGAACCTCCTCCTCGACCGGCGCGGCCGGGTGAAGCTGACCGACTTCGGGATCGCGCGCTGCCGCACGACCACCCAGCGGACGGACGACGGCCACATCCGGGGCAAGCTCGGTTACATGTCCCCCGAGCAGGTGGTGGGGGACGAGGTCGACGCCAAGAGCGACGTCTTCACGCTCGGGGTGGTCCTCGCCGAGCTGCTGATCGCCGAGCCGCTCTTCTCCGCCGGCGCGGACCTCGAGGTGCTCCTGCAGATCCGCAACGTGGACCTCACCTCGCTGCGGCGCGCGGGGACCCACCTGCCGCGCGACGTGATGTCGCTGCTCCAGTGGGTCCTCACCGCCGACCCCGAGGGCCGCCCCAGCGCGGCCCGGCTCGAGCACACCCTGCGCGACATCCTCACCCGCCGCGGCGAGCTCGGGCGCGGGGCGCGCGGGCTGGCGCTCCTCCTCGAGCGCCTCGACCTGATCCCGCGGCAGAGCAAGCCCGAGGAGGACGACGACGCGGCCGGTCGGCCGACCTTCCTGGTCGAGCTCGACGAGTCGGCGCCCGCGCCCAGCAACACGCGCGCCCTGCTCCAGCGGCTCAGCGTCGACCCGCCGGCGACCTACGAGCTCCGCTTCCTCGACGGCGGCATCGAGGGCCCGGTCGCCTACGCCGAGATGGTCCGCCGCATCGTGACCGGCGAGCTGCCGGTCGGGACGAAGGTCCGCAAGGACCAGAGCGCGGAGTTCATGAGCGCGCACGGGATGCCCGAGCTGCGCCGCTACCTCGACAGCAAGGCGCTGCAGTGGGGGCCGAGCGGTCCGCCTCGGGGGGCTCACCGCCGGGGCATGCTCCACGGCGGCCGGCTGCTGCGGCAGGCCCACGCGATCGTCGACGGCCGGCACACCGGCGCGCTGCACCTGTGGGACGGGCCGCGACAGAAGCGCATCTACTACCGCGAGGGTCGGCCCGACTTCGTCGCGTCCAACATCGAAGCCGAGCTGCTGGGCGCGTTCCTCGTCGACACGGGGGAGATCATGCCGATGGAGCTCGAGATGGCGCTCGCGATGCTGCCCCGCTACGGGGGCCGGCTCGGCGACGCCCTCGTCGGGCTCGGCATCCTGCGCCCGATGACGCTGTTTCACGCGGTCTCGGCCCAGGTGCGCGCGCGCTACCTCGACGCGTTCCGCTGGAAGAGCGGGCAGTGGGCCTACGTCGCGGGCGAGGAGCACCAGGAGGAGACCATCCCGCTCCGCGAGGACGGGCACGAGCTGCTGCTCCAGGCCGCGCGCATGACGGAGCCCGAGCAGATGGGCGTCGCGCTCGAGCCGCTCGCGAACCAGCCTCTGTCGCTTCGACCTGGCGCCCCGCCGCGGCTCGCGACCTACCGTCTGCCGCGGACCTGGGAGCAGCTCCTCGTGGGCCTCGACGGATCGGTCACCGCCCGCGGCGTGCTCGCGCGCGAGCTGAGCCGGCCCGATGGCCTCGCGGTGGAGGAGGTGCAGCGCGCGCTCTACTTCGCGGTGAGCTGCGATCTGATCGACGCGGCCTGAGCTCGACGCGGTCCGAGCTGGACGCGGTCCGAGCTCGACGCGGTCCGAGCTCGACGCGGCCGAGCTCGACGGCCGAGGGCCTCTCGGCTCAGCCCGCGCGGAGGGCGCGGCGGCGGGCCTCGTCGGTGCGCTCGGCCTCCTCGGCGATGAGGCGACGCGCGTCCTCGATCCGGCGGGCGCGCAGCAGCTCGATGACCCGGCCGGCGTGCACGTGCGAGGGCGGCGCGGCGAGCATCCCCGCCACCACCTCGAACCGCGCCTCGTCTCCGCCGGCGTCCTTCGGTCGCTCGTCATGCATCGCGCTCGGCCTCCGTGTCCCGGGCGTCGCTCGCGTCGCGCGAGGTGCCCATCAACAGCGACAACATGTTGACGAGCGTCTCCGCGGTCAACACCTCGGTCTGATCAGGCCGCCGGAAGTGGTCGACCCGGTTGCTCGTCAGGATCGCGACGCCCTCCGGCTCGGAGCTCTGCGTCGCGTAGGAGAAGGGGGCCGAGATCGCGCTCACGTAGAACGTCTCGTCGGTCGGCTGGGCGCGCGACGGGACCCACGCGTCGGTGTGCCGGATGTCGCCCGAGACCATCAGCAGGTTCTGCGCGAAGGCGCGCCCCACGTGGCCCTGGCCGACCTTCCACCGCCGCCCGCGGGTCTGGATCGCCGGGTCGACAGCGCGCAGCCGCGGCACCAGCTCGTCGCCCTCGCGCAGGTAGACGACGAAGTTGAACAGGTCGTGCTCGCGGTAGCCGAGGAGCGCCTCGCAGCTCAGCGCGCAGTAGTCGAGGAGCGTCTGCGCCGCCTCCATGCGCGTGACCGCGCCGCGACGGACGTCGATCCCCAGCTCGGCCGCCACCGCCGCGACCTGACGGATCGCGTCGAAGCGGAGGGCTTCGCGGCGCGCGGCCTCGAGCTCGGCCTGGCGCGAGGCCTGACCGACCGCGAGCGCGGTGTTGAGGCGCAGGTCGATCCGGCGCAGCGCCTCGGCCGGGGAGCGATCCCAGTCGGCGTGCATCCAGTTGTCCACGTGCCCTTTGCGCAGCGCGTCGATGAACCGCTGGACGCCCGGCAGGTTGTGCCGCGCGGGCTTGGCGTCGGCGAAGTCCGGGTCGGCGCGCAGGCGCTCGTCGATCGCGCGCAGCGGCAGGTCGGGGTGGGCGCGCTCGATCGCCCGGCGCGCCTGGTAGATGCGCCGCGCGAGGGCGTTGGCGTCCTGGTCGACCAGCACGATCGGCAGGAGGCCTGCGTCCATCGCCTCCTCCCACTCGCGCCAGGTGATCGACTTGTTCTGCCCCTGGTACTCACCGCCGAAGCGCATGCCCACGAGGAGCACGAAGACGTGGGAGGTGCGGACCGCGCGGAGGCACGCGTCGTGCGAGGTGACACCCGGCTCGACCGGGAAGTCGGGATCCTCGCTCAGGCGTACCACCATCCCGCGGTCCTCGAGCGCGTCATGGATGGCGCGGCGCGTCCCGTCGAGGTCCTCGACTGTCGAGCTGATGAACACGACGA
>JAUHXR010000433.1 GCA_030426845.1 Polyangia bacterium
CGATCGCGGCTGGCGCGAGCCGCTGGGCGCCGCCCACTCCCGCCTCGGGGTGCGCGCGCTTCGTGATCGTGGGCGAGGGGCTCTCCTACGGCCAGACCGCGTGGGAGGGCATCCCCTACGCCTACGACCGGGCGACCGGCCGGCTGCTCGTCGGCTCGGTCAGCTGCGCGGATCGGGGAGCGCCCGAGGTCCTCTTCAGCGACCTCGAGTCCGACGGGGGCGCGCTCTACGTGCTGCCCTACGCGGCGGGCGTAGGGCCCCGCGTGCCCGGGACCGAGCGCGCCCTCAGCCGGCTCCCCGAGGTGCGGCTCACCGACGACCCGGCGACGCTCGAGCTCGCGCCGACCGATGCCCCCTGACCTTCACCTGCCCTGGCGTTGGGGGTAGGTTTGCGAGACCGATGCGCCCCTCGCTGCTGATCCTCCTGTCGGTCGGGTGCACGCTCCCCGTCTCCGGGCTGAGCCCCGAGGACGCGGGCGCGCGCCGAGACGCGGGCCCCGACGGCGGTCGGGACGCGGGCCCGCCGCTCGAGGATGACGCGGGTCCGATCGTGATCGACGACGGTGGCGCGGACGCGGGCGGCTGCCCCCCGGGCCGAGTCGACGCGGACGGCGATCCGACCAACGGCTGCGAGTGCACGCCGACCGGCGCCGTGGACCTCTGCAACGGGGTCGACGACGACTGCGACCTCGCCACCCCCGACGGCGCGGGCGAGCCCTGGCTCGGGAGCGCCTGCGACGGCGACGACGCCGACCGCTGCGAGGAGGGTGTCCTCGGCTGCGTGGGCGGCTCGATGGCCTGCGACGAGCCGCTCGAGGACAGCGTCGAGCTCTGCGCGACCCCCGGCGACGAGGACTGCGACGGCGCGACCGACGAGGCCGGGGCGGCCGACGCGCGCATGTTCTACCGGGACAACGACAGCGACACCTACGGCGGCGTGATGGGCGCGGTGCGCGGCTGCGTGGCGCCCCTGGGGTTCATCGAGCGCGGGGGCGACTGCGACGACACCACGCCCGCGGTCAGCCCGGGCGTCGCCGAGACATGCAACGGGCGGGACGACGACTGCTCGGGCCTCGCGGACGACAACGGCGGCTGCGCCCCGTGCCGGGTGGAGCACGATCCGGGCGGCGCGCCCTACATGTTCTGCAACTCGAACCCGCAGGGGTGGTCCGGCGCGCGCGCCTACTGCGCGGGGGCCGGATACCGGCTCGTCGTGATCAACGACTCCACCGAGAACGCCTGGGTCGCCGCGCGCGCGGACGCGATCGCGCGCGGCGCCTACTGGATCGGCCTTTCCCAGGGCGGCGGCGGCGGCTGGGGCTGGGTCGACGGAACGCCGCTCGGCTCGTACCACCCGTGGGCGTCCGGCGAGCCAAACAACGGCGGCTGCTGCGCGACTCCGTCGGAGAACTGCGGCGAGATTCACTCGCAGAGCGGCCAGTGGAACGACTACGTCTGCGACTGGAACCGCGCCTTCGTATGCGAGCGGCCCTGAGCCGCGCCGATGACAGCCGCGCTCCCCCTCACGCGAATCGCACTCACGCAGATCGCACGCACGCGGGCCGCCGCACGCGGGCCGCCGCACGCAGACCGGTTGCGGGGGCCGGGGCCGTCCTTTACGGTGCCGCACTTTTCGGAGGACCCATGCGACGGCTTGTGATCACCCTCGGGGCGCTCTTCGTGCTCGTGGCCTGCGGCCCGGGCGAGATCGGTGACGAGTGCCAGGGCGGCGCGGCGACCAACGACTGCGTCGACGGCGCCTTCTGTACCCAGATGCCTGACGAGAGCCTCGAGCCCGTGGATCGCCCCAACAGCGGGATCTACGTCTGCCGCGCGGTCTGCGACAGCAACAGCCAGTGCGAGGACGGCTTCGTGTGCCTGCGCGCCGAGGGCTCGATGGTCTCGACCTGCCAGCCGACGGCCGACGACATGATGACCATGGAGTGAGCGAGCCCGACCCGCTTCCCCCATGCGCTACAAGAAGTCCGCGATCAGCGCGGCCCAGATCGTGGCCGCCGCCACGCGCGTCATCGCGCGCCAGGGCTACGCCCGCACCAGCCTGAACGACATCGCCCGCGAGGCGGGGATGAGCAAGGGCGCGGTCCACTACCACTACCCGACCAAGGAGGCCCTCGTCACCAAGGTGCTCGAGACGGCCACCGACGCGGTCGCGGAGCGGACCAAGAGCGCGTGGCAGGCGGGCGGCAACGATCCGATCGAGGCGCTCCGGGCGTCGGTCCGCGAGCTCTGGGCGGTGCGCACGAGCGGCAGCGAAGAGGTCCGGGTCGTGTCTGATCTCCTCGCCCAGGCCCTCCACGACGAGACCCTGCGGCCACAGCTCGCGGCCTACTACCGCTTCGCGAGCACCCAGACGACCGAGTACCTCATCGTGGTCCTCGCGAGCTACGGCCTGCGGCCGCGCGTGAGCCCGGAGCTGGTGCCGCGCCTGCTGCTCGGCCTGCTCGACGGCCTCCTGCTCCAGGTCTTCGTCGATCCCGACGTCATCGAGCCGGAGGAGCTCGTCCGCTCGGTCGAGCTGATCGCGGGCGCCCTGTTCGAGCCCGCGACATGAGCGGCGACGGGATCGGCTTCGACACGGTCCTCGCCCAGGCCGGGGCGACCGGGATCCTCGAGCGCGCGGTGGCCTCCGATCGCGTGGCGAGCTCCTACCTGTTCGAGGGGCCGAGCGGGGTCGGCAAGCAGCGCGCCGCGATCGCGCTCGCCGCCGCCGTGATCGGCGCCGAGGCCCCGGCGCAGAAGCGGATCCTCGACGGCACCCACCCCGACGTGCGCGTCTTCGGTCCGCGCGAGGACGGCAAGCGCAACATCCAGGTCGAGACGCTGCGCGCCGACATCCTCCCGATCGCGCAGTTCGCCCCGTTCGAGGCGAGCGCGACCTTCCTCATCTTCCCCGAGGCCGACGTCTCGTTCCCCGAGTACCCGCCGGAGTCCGCCAATGCGCTCCTCAAGACCCTCGAGGAGCCGCGCAAGCACGTCCACTTCATTCTCTTGAGCGAGCGCCCCGATCGGCTGCTCCCGACGATCCGCTCGCGCTGCCAGCGGGTGCGCTTCGCCCGGCTCCCCGCCGACGTGCTGGAGCGCGTGCTGGTCGAGCGCGACGTCGAGGAGGCGCGGCGCGGCCCCGCGATCGCGCTCGCCGACGGGCGGGCCGATCGCGCGATCGAGCTGGCCGACGGCGGCGCCGAGGCGCTGCTCGAGGCGGCCCTGATGCTCGACGACGTCTGCGCGAGCGGCGGGCCTGGCGAGCTGGTGCGCGCGGCCGAGAGCCTCGTGCGCTCGGACTCCCCGCTGCCCGACGTGCTCGAGGCCTGGATCGCGTTCAACCGAGATCTCGCGGCGGCCGACCTCGGGCTCGAGGACGCGCGCCTCGCCTTCCGGCACCGCGCTCCTCTGGTGCGCGAGCGCGGCGCGCGGCTCGGCGCGGCCGGCGCGGCCAAGCGAGTCGAGCTGATCCAGGAGGCGCTCTTCGCCCTCGAGCGCAACGGCAACCCGCAGGTCGTGGTGGACGCCCTCCTCTACGACGCGCGCCTCACCTGAGCGGCTCCATGCGCCTCTTCCCGCCCCTCAAGCCCAAGCTCTCCGCCGCCCTCCGGGACGTGACGTCCAAGGACCCGCGGATGCGCGCGGCCGCGGCCGAGGCGCTCGGCGGCGCACCACCGGAGCGCGCGGACGAGGCGCGCGCGGCGCTGCGGCCGCTGATCGACGACACCGTCGCGACCGTGCGGGGCGCGGCGATCGCGAGCCTCGGTCAGCTCAAGGACGTCGCGTCGCTGGGCGACGTGGTCGCGCGGTTCGAGGACGGCGACGCGGTGGTGCGCCAGGTCGCGGTCCTGGCGGCCGGCGACATCGGCGATCGCGGCGCGGTGGCCCCGCTCAAGCGGATGCTCCGGCGCGACGAGCCCGAGCTCCGCTTCCAGGCGGTGGCCGCGCTCGCCCAGCTCGCGCCCGACGAGGCGGTGACCCCGCTCTCCAAGCTCGTCGACGACGCCGACCCGATGGTCCGCGAGCACCTCGCCGACGCGCTCGGTTCGCTCGAGGACCCCGCGGCCGAGCCCGCGCTCGCCACGCTCGTGGACGACGAGGCCTCGCGGGTGCGCCAGGCGGCCGCGATCGCCCTCGCCCGCACCGGCAACGCGGCGGGGGCCGAGGCGCTCATCGACGCGATCGTCGATCCCGAGCGCGCGTTCGAGGCCTGCTGGGCGATCGGGGAGCTGGGCGTCCAGGAGGCGCGCGAGCCCCTCGCCCGCCTGGCCACCGCGTTCTTCAAGCCGCTGACCCTCAAGGCCGCGGCCGCGGCCGCGCTCGTGCGGCTCGACGATCCGCGGGGCCTGCCCGCGCTGCGAGGGGTGCTCACCGCGTTCCGCTCCGACGCCCGCGGCTACGCGGCGCAGCTCGTCGGGGAGCTCGGCCTCGAGGTGCTCCGGCCCGAGCTCGAGAAGCTCACCCGCAACCCCCGCGGCGCGGACCCCGCGGTGGTGGCCGAGGCCCTCGCCAAGCTCGACGCCGCGCCCCGTTGACGTTGACCCTTGCGCGGCGGGTCGGGCCGCGTCATGGTCCGCCTCTTTCCGCCGGAGGCGTGCATTCTACGCGCCCCGCCAAGCTCTCGGTTAGCAGCATGAACACGCACCCTGGCCTCATCGGCAAGAAGCTCGGAAACACTCAGGTTTTCCTCGAGGACGGAACGGCCCTCCGGGTCACCGTGATCAAGATCGGGCCGTGCACGGTCCTCGGCAAGCGGACCCTCGAGAAGGACAAGTACTCCGCCCTGATCCTCGGCTTCGAGGACAAGCGCGAGAAGCTCGTCAACAAGCCCGAGGCCGGCTTCTTCGCCAAGTCGGGCGTCTCGCCCAAGAAGGTCGTGCGCGAGCTGCGCCTCCCGGAGGACGTGGTCGGCCAGTACGAGGTCGGCGCGACGCTCAAGGCCTCCGAGGTCTTCGCCGAGGGCCAGTTCGTCGACGTCTCGGGCCAGACCAAGGGCCGCGGGTTCACCGGCGTCATGAAGCGCTGGAACTTCGCGGGCGCCGGCACGGTCGGCCACGGCACGCACGAGTACAAGCGCCACGGCGGCTCGATCGGCTCGAACATGACCCCCGGCCGCGTCCTGCCCAACGTCAAGATGGCGGGCCAGTACGGCGACGAGAAGGTCACGATCCAGAACCTCAAGATCGCCCGCATCATGGACGACGAGGAGCTGCTCCTGATCGAGGGCGGCGTGCCCGGCCCGCGCAACGGCTACGTGACCGTGCGCGGCGCGGTGAAGAAGAAGAACGCCGGCAAGCCCCAGGCCGCCGCCAACTGACCTCGGGGTCGGTGAGCAAGGCCGATGGCGCGCTCGGGCAGACGGCGCCGCCACCAAGACCGCTTCGGCCGTCAGGCGCGGCGTGAGGGCTACGCGGCGCGCAGCGTCTACAAGCTGCAGGAGATCGACGAGAAGGTCGGCCTCCTGCGGCGGGGTGCGCGTGTGCTGGACCTCGGCGCCTTCCCGGGCAGCTGGACGAGCTACGCGGCCGAGCGCGTGCAACGCGAGGGTCGCGTGCTCGGCTACGACCTCACCGCGTTCCGCGGCGAGCTGCCGCCCAACGCCGAGATCCGGCAGGGCGACGTGTTCGAGCTCAGCGTCGAGGAGCTCGGCGGCCCCGCCAGCTTCGAGGTCGTGATGAGCGACATGGCCCCGGCGACCTCGGGGCATCGCTTCACCGACATGGCGCGCTCCGAGGCGCTGTTCCTCCGCGCGCTCGAGCTGGCCTGCCGGGTGCTGACCCCCGGCGGCGCGTTCGTCGGCAAGGTGTTCCAGGGCGGCGACTTCCCCAAGGTGCGCGAGGCGGTGCGCCGCCGGTTCACGAGCGTGCGCGTAGTCCGCCCCGAGGCCACCCGCCGCGAGAGCTACGAGGTCTTCGTCTGCGGCACCGGCTTCGCGCCGGCCGACGAAGAGGAGTAGGTTTGGCGGCGATGCCCCTTCCCCGCCGTGTCGCGCTGCTGGTCGCCCCGCTGGTCGCGGCGCTCTCGGGCTTCGGCCTCGCGTGCAGCTCGCCGCACATCGTGGACTGCGGGATGGACGGCCGGTTCACCCGCGTCGACAACATCCCGTGGTGCGTCTACGACGCGGACGACGACGACAACCGGGACTGCCCGAGCGATCTGCCGGTGGTCCACGAGCTGCGCTTCGGCTACGGCTGCGCCGAGGAGCGCGTCACGCCGCTCCCCCCCACCCTCTGCGAGGCGGTGGGCGCGTGCGGAGACGCCGGATGAGGGCGATCGTCGCGCTCGCGCTCGCCGCGGCCTGGCTCGCGGCCCCGCTGGCCCACGCGCAGGACGCGGGCGCCGGGACCGCCGAGCCCAACCCGGAGGACGCCGCGCCGGCGGACGAGCCGACCGAAGCGGCCCCCGAGCCGGCGTCCGACCGGCCGGC
>JAUHXR010000434.1 GCA_030426845.1 Polyangia bacterium
CGGACCCTGCGAGCGCGGCTGGCACCGATGCTGCTGAAGCTCTGCGCATGCTCGCCACGCGCAAGACGGTTCGCGCAGCGTCCGCCCTCGTGCTCTTCGCCGGGCTCCACGCCGCCGCTCGCGCGCGGGCGCAGGACTCGTCGGGGCCTCTCGGTCGCCCGCCCCTCATCGACGACACGGCGCCACCGGAGCCGGAGGGCGACGTGCTCGCGGATCCGACCAGGCTCACGCTCGACGAGCAGGCGAGCCTGCGCGAGATCGACGACGCGGGCACCGCGGTCCACGCGCTCCTCGGCACGGGCATCGGCCTCACCGTGGTCGGCGGCGGGCTGTTCGGGCTGTCGAGCGTGATCGGCGAGCCGTCGCGCGGCGTCGCGGGCCTCGGCGGCACCTGGGACTTTGGCTGGATGTGGATCGGGGTGGGCGTCGCGAGCCTCGGCGTCTTGACCCTCGTCGCGTCCCTCATCGTCGAGGGCGTCCGCGCCGGCGCCCGCAACGGGCTCGGCGCGCGGGTCCGCGCGCGCCTCCAACGCGAGGCCCGGCAGGCCCGCGCCGCGAGGTCGGTCGCGCTCCTCGGCGGTTCGTTCTGATGGCGCCGCGGCTCCCGTGGGTCGGCCCCCTCTTCGTCGCGCTCCTCGGGTTCGCGAGCGCGGCGCACGCCCAGGCGGGTCCCCTAGGTCGTCCGCCCGTGATCGACGATCGGCCGACCCCGGAGCCCACCGGAGACGTGCTCGCCGACCCGGAACGGTTGACCTTGGAGGAGCAGGAGAGCTTGCGCGCGACCGAGGGCGCCGGGACCGCAGTGGGGGCCCTCTGCGGCGCCGGAGTCGGTCTGACGGCGGTGGGCGCCTTCCTCGTCCTGTTGTCCAGTCAGGCGGGAAGGGAGATCAGGGGGACGTCGATCGGGGTCGGTCCCACAGGATGGCACCCAGGGTTGGCGATCGCCGCCATGGCCACGGTCGGCACGGGCCTCCTGAGCTTCATCGTCGCGGTCATCGTCGAGGGCGTCCGCGCGGGCGCGCGAGGGGGCCTCGACGCGCGAGTGCGCGAGCGCCTCCACCGCGAGGCCCGGGACGCCCGCGCCGAGAGCTCGGTCGCGCTCTTCTCGGCGTCGTTCTGAAGCGAGCGCGCGCGACTCGACGGGGAGGCGATCGTGGTCGAGCTCGAGAGCCGGCGCGTCCTCGGCGCGTGCCGGCACGTCGTCTCCGATCGGGTCGCGCGGTGCGCGGTCCCGATCGCGTCGCCCGGCGACTACCCGCTCCGCACCGCGGACGGTCAGGACCTCGGGACCCTGGCGGTCGCCGCGACGCGCGGGCTGGACGCGCGGACGTAGCGCGGACGTGCCCTGAGGCGTGAGGAGGGTCTTCGCGCCATGGCTCGGGTAGGCTGTCGTCATGCGACGACTCCCCCTCACGCTGGCGATGCTCGGGCTCCTCGCGATGGCGTGCGACGACGGCGCGGGATCGGACGACGCGGGGCCGCCCGGGTCGACCGACGCGGGTCCTCCGGGATCGACCGACGCGGGCCCGCCGGGATCGACCGACGCGGGCCCGCCGGGATCGTCGGACGCGGGCCCGCCGGCGACGGACGCGGGTCCGCCGGGCCCGGCCACGATCCCGATCGTCGCCGCGGTCGGCTGGCAGGGTCTGCGGATGCTGTCGATCGACGAAGGGGAGACCTGGTGCGAGGTCGGCCTGATGGTCGACGGCCACGACGACCTGTTCCGCGGCGGCGGCTACCACGACGGGCTCTTCGTCGGCGCGCACGCGGGCGAGGCCAACCGCGGCGCGATCTGGACCTCGACCAACGGCTACGAGTGGACGGCGCTGCACCGCACGAACGAGGACGCCTCGCTGCCGGTCAATCCGTCGGGCCAGTGGTACGGCGGCGCCGCCTACGGCAACGGGCGCTGGATCGCGGCCGGGGGCTGCGGGCGGATGGCCACCTCGACCGACGGACGGACCTGGACGGACCTGCCGCGCTTCACCGACGGCTGCCTCCACATCCGCTCCCTCGCCTTCTACGGCGGCGAGTTCGTGGCCGGGCTCGACGACGACAACTGGTATTCCTCGAGCGACGGGGCGACCTGGGCCGTGATGGCGCCGGGCGCCGGCTCGTTCGTGGTGGCGCTCGACTCGGGGCTGAGCGGCCCGGTCCACGGGCGCAACTTCTACCAGGGTCGCGGGGTCTGCCTCGCGGGCTTCGGCTCGCCCAACTTCGGGATCGAGCGCTCCACCGCGGCCGACTGCTCGGGCGCGACGCGCGTCGCCGACACCCCGGCGCGGCTGACCACGTTCCTGTTCGGCGAGGCGCCCGAGGCCGACTTCACCCGCGCGCGCACCGGCGAGGCGCTCGCCGACTGCCTCGGGCTCCCGTAGCCCGATCGGTCAGCTCGGCGCGGTCACGCGACCCAGGTGATCGTCCACTCCCGCGCCTCGTCACGGCTCAGCGTCACCTCGATCACCTCGCCGAGGTGGCGCCGCAGGACCGCCCGGCCCACCGGGGAGCTCGGGGTGACCACCGTGAGGTGACCGTCGCCGTCGGGGCCGGTCAGGGTCGCGCCGGCGCCCGCGGGCGCGAGGAAGAACGTGCGGCTCTCGCCCGTCTCCTCGTCCTCGATCTCGACGATCGAGCCGACCCGGATGGGCGCGTCCTCGGGCAGCGGCCGCGGGTGGAACGCGCTCAGCCGCGACAGCTCCTCCAGGGCGCGCCGCCGCCGCCGCTCCTGCCCCTTGGCCATCCGCGCGAGCTCCACCGCGGAGCCGTCCGCGCCGCGCTCCATCGGATCGAGCGCGGCCCGCGCGTCGGTCGCGGCCTCCACCGCGGCGAGCTCGGCGCCCTCCGCGGCGCGTCGGATCTGGGCCTCCAGCTGCTGCACCAGGTGCCGCTTGTCCATCCGCCGAAGCGTAGGAGAGGGCGCCCCCGCGGCCCAAGTTCACGGCACGCGGGTCAGCCGAGGCTCCAGCCGCCGTCGACGGTGAGGACCGAGCCGGTGAAGTAGCCGCCCATGTCCGACGCGAGCAGGAGCGCGGCGCTCGCCACGTCGGCCGGCTGACCGACGCGCTTGAGGCTCGTCTTCTGCATCACCGTCTCGAGGATGTGCTCGTTCTGGGTGAGCGCGGAGGCGAACTTCGTGTCGATGAGCCCGGGCGCGATCGCGTTGATCCGTACGTCCGGCCCGAGCTCGACGCTCAACGTGCGCGTCATCGAGATCACCGCCGCCTTGGTCATCGCGTAGACGCCCTGGAGCGGCATCGCCATGAAGCCCGCCACCGAGGCGACGTTCACGATCGAGCCCTGCCCGCCGCGCGACTGGACGTGCCGCGCGACCTCGCGGGTCGCCGCGAAGTAGCCCTTCACGTTGACCTCGAAGGTCTTGTCCCACGCCGCGTCCTCGATGTTGAGCATCGGGCCGAAGTAGGGGTTGGTGGCCGCGTTGTTCACCAGCACGTCGACCTTGCCGAAGCGCTCCACCGCGGCCGCGACGAGGGCCTGGATCTCCTCGGTCTTGCCCATGTGCGCGGCGTAGGGGAGCGCCTCGCCGCCGGCCGCGGTGATCTCGTCGGCCACCGCGGTGAGCCCCTCGATCTTGCGCGACGCGAGCACCACCTTGGCGCCCGCCCGGGCGAAGGTGCGCGCGACCTCGGCGCCGATCCCCCGGCTCGCGCCGGTCACGATGGCGACCTTGTCGGTCAGGTGAATCACGGGTTCCACGGGTCCTCCCTCGGTTGCGCGCGGACTCTACACGAACCGGGCCCTGGTGACCGCTGACCCCGGTCAAGCGTCGCCGCCTGGCTCACTCCAGCCAACGCCTCGCGGCGGATCGCACGCGGCACGCTGGTTGAATAGAATAGATGCGTGAGACCCCGCGGGCTCCATACGGCACTCTGGCGGAGCGTCGGTCGGCTGACCGTCAGCCTGCTGAGCGGCCTGCTGAGCGCGGGCCTGCTGAGCGCCTGCGCGTCCGGGGGCCCGGAGGGCCGCTCCGACGCGGGCGGCGTCATCATCCCGCGCACCTGGGACGCCGGCGGCGGCGGCACCGGCGAGTGCGGCTTCCGCGGCGGCTCGTGCTGCAGCGGCTTCTGCAACATGGGCCTGACCTGCGACCCGACCACCGACCGTTGCGAGGGCGCGGCCTGCGGGGCGGCGGGCCAGGAGTGCTGCGCCGAGGGGGCGCCGTGCCAGACCGGGCTCTCGTGCCTCGTCTCGGGCCTCTGCGAGGCGGCGGGGGTCGACGCGGGTCCGCCGAGCTGCGGCGCCCGGGGCTCGGCCTGCTGCGCGTCGATCCCGGAGTGCGCCTCGGGCCTCGCCTGCATGGGCGGCACGTGCCTCGAGGCGGCCGGCTGCGGGGCCACCGGGCAGACGTGCTGCGCCGGGGGCGCGTGCAACAGCGGCCTGACCTGCGACCCCAGCTCCAACACCTGCCGCAGCAGCACCGCCCCGACCTGTGTCCCCGACGGCGGCGCCTGCACCACGAGCGCCGACTGCTGCTCGAGCGACTGCGTCAGCGGGACCTGCGACAACGGCGGCACCCTCCCGCCCTGCGGCTCGTTCGCGACCTGCGGCTCGTGCACCGACACGCCGCACTGCATGGACTGCGGCGGGTCCTGCGTGGACTACTTCCTCGGCGGCGAGTTCCTCTGCGCCGTCTACCCCGAGGACTGCTGAGCGCCTCGCCTCGATCCCGTCGCGGATCTTTGCCGGCCCCGGCCCCCCCGTGAAATGCTCCCGCGGATGGGCGCCCGCCCCCCGCTCTCCGAGCCCCCCGCGCCGCGGCCGGTGATCCTCATCGTCGGCGGCGGCCCCTTCCAGGTCGACATCGCCCGCACCGCCCGCTCGCTCGGCGCGGTGGTGGCGGTCGCGGATCGGGACCCCGCGGCGGCCGCCTTCGGCCACGCCGATCACCCGCTCGCGATCGACATCGTCGATCACCCCGCGCTGATCGACGCCGCGCGCCGGCTCGGGGTGAGCGGGGTGGTGTCGGCGGCGAGCGACGTGGCGGTGCCCGCGGTCGCCGCGGTGGGCGAGGCGCTCGGGCTGCGGGTCAGCTCGAAGGAGGCGGTCACGCGCTGCCGCGACAAGCTCGAGATGTACGCGGCGGTCCAGCGCGCGGGCCTCGCGATGCCACGCACGGTCTGGGTCGAGGACGACGCGCAGGCGCGGGCCGCGGCCCGCGAGGTCGGCGGCTTCCCGCTGGTGGTGAAGCCGCGCTCGGCGGCCGGCGGGCGCGGGGTCTCGGTGGTGCGCGACCGGCACGGCCTGCGGCGCGCGATGGAGCGGGCGCGGGCCTACGATCCGCGCGGCTGCCTCGTGCAGACCTTCGTCGGCGGCCACGCGATCGGCGTCGAGGCGTTCTTCTGGGACGGCGTCCTCGCGCTCGCGGTGGTGATGGACGACCAGTTCGAGGACGGCTTCGTCTCGCCGGTCGGGCACGCCCTGCCGAGCGAGCTCCCCGAGGCGGTCCAGGCGCAGGTGCGCGACGACGTGGTGGCCTACGCCCGTGCGCTCGGCGTGACGGAGGGCCCGGCGAACTTCGACCTGCGGGTCGAGCGCGGCCGGACGGTCCTGCTCGAGGTGAACGCGCGCCTCGGCGGCAACTCGATCACCGATCTCGTGCGCTCCGCCTACGGCGTCGACCTCAGCGCGGCGACGGTGCGGGCGGCGATCGGTCAGGACCCGCGCCCCGAGCTCGCCCTCGGACCGGTCCACCCGACCGCGAGCCGGCTGCTCGTGGTGAAGGCCGAGGGCGTCGCCCACCTCGACGATCCGTTCGGCCGCATCGCGGACCGCGAGGGCATCGTCGCGGTCGAGCTCGCGGTGCGCGACGGTGAGCCGATGGCGCTGCGGGTCGACGAGCACGCGATCGTCGGGCGCTGCGTGGTGCGCGGCCCGACCGCAGCCGCGGCGGTGGAGAAGGCGTCGGAGGTGCGCGCGGCGGTGACCGACGCGCTCCGGGTGATCCCGCGGTGAGCGACTACTGGGACGCGCGCGCGGCCGAGGTCGACGACCCGATCTTGCCCGGCACGGTCACCGACGAGGTCGCGGTCGTGCGGCTGCGCGACCGGCTGGAGAAGGCCCACCTCGCGCGCGCGGTCCCGCTGACCCGTCAGATGCGCGCGATCGAGATCGGCGCGGGCGCGGGGAGGGTCTCGCTGTGGCTCGCGGAGCGGGTCGGCGAGGTGACCCTCGTCGACGCGAGCGAAGGCCAGCTCGCGATCGCGCGGCGCGAGGCGGCGCGGCGGGGCCTGACGAACGTCAAGACGATTCACGCGAGCGCGGAGACGTTCCGGCCGGAGGCCGGCGCCTACGACCTGGTGCTCTTCAGCGGGTTGTTGACCTGCCTCGACGACGCGGCGGTCGAGGCGCTCGTCGACCCGATCGCCGACGCGCTCACCGACGGCGGCCGCCTCGTGCTCAAGGAGCCGG
>JAUHXR010000435.1 GCA_030426845.1 Polyangia bacterium
ACCGCGACCGTCGGCGGCGACCGCCGCCTCGTCACGCGCTTCGCGGCGCCGGGGCAGCCGCTCGGGGCGCCGGAGCTCGCCGACGAGGGCGTCACCTCCGAGCCGTTCGCTAGCATCACCTGCACGCTGCAGCAGCACGACAAGGCCATCGCCGTGAACGACGCCGGGCAGGCGGTCGTGGTCTGGTTCGCGGAGATCATGCGCACGGCGGCCGACCCGATCGCGCACATGAACGCCTACACGCCCGGGGTGGGCTGGGGGACCGTGGTCGACCACGAGGCGGGCTTCGGCTTCAGCCCCGCGCCCGGCGCGGCGGTCGACGCGATGGGCGAGGCGGTCGTCACGCTCACCCCGGTCGCCTCCAACCATTCGTTCCGGCGCTTCAGCGCCTCGAGCGGGCTCTGGGCGCCGGTCGAGCCGTTCATGGGGGGCCTCGGCCCGGTGAACACGACGCGCGTCGCCGTGGACCAGCAAGGGTTCTTCACCCGCGCTGCGCTCAACGTGCACGGGGGCAGCGTGCAGGTCTACGCGACGAGCGCGACCGCGGCGGGGAGCGCCCGGCCCGATCTCCTGTTCCCGCCCGCCGGCAGCATCCCCGGCAACCTCGTGATGGACGGCGACGACGGGCTCTACCTCGCGTGGCTCAACGACGGGGGCGTCGGGGTCTCGCGCTTCGCGGGCTCGGACTCGAGCTGGGAGAGCCGCTCGGGCGTCGTGCCGCCCCCCGCGGACAACCCCGTCATCGCGGGGCTCGGGGACAGCCGTCGCGGAGCGCTCGCCTGGGAGGCGGGCAGCCGGGTCGGGGTCGCCGAGCTCGACGTGATGCGCCTGCCCGCCTTGCCCGTGGCTGGGGTGACCGGCACGCTCGCCAGCACGTCGGGGGTCACCGCCCGCTGGCCTCTCGTCGCCATGGACGACGAGAGCCAGCATGGAATCTTGACGTGGATCGAGGACGCCGGCGGCGGGGCCGAGCTCCACGCCTCGAGCTTCTACCGCGTGCCGCCCCGGGAGATGCCGTGATGACCCGCTCGACGATCGCCGCGCTCTTCGCCTTCGCGACGCTCTTCGCCCTGACGACCGTCGGAGGCGCGCGCGTCGCCCACGCCCAGGCGTCGGACGACGAGCAGGCGCGCACGCACTTCATGGCCGGCACCTCCTACTTCGACCAGGCGCGCTACGAGGAGGCGGCGGCGGAGTTCGAGGAGTCCTACCGCCTCTCGGGGCGGGGCCTCTTGCTCGTGAACATCGCGCGCTGCTTCGAGCGCCTCGGGCGCTGGGACGACGCGGTCTCCTACCTCGAGCGCTACCTGGCCGACGCAGGCGACGTGGAGAACCGGAACACCCTCGAGGCCCGGCTCGCGTCCTACCGAGAGCGCGCGGCCGCGCAGGCGCCGGCCGCCGATCCGGTCCCGACGAACGAGGGATCCAGCGCGGCGGACTCCGGCCCGAGCGGCCTGTTCATCGGCGCGATGATCGCCCTCGGGGTCGGCGCCGCGAGCGCGGGCGTCTTCCTCGGCACGGGCCTCGCGGCCCACGGCAACTACGAGCGCCTCCAGGAGGAGTGTGGGCCCGGCGGCACGTGCCCCGGCTCGCTCCGCGACGTCGCGGACGAGGGCGCGCTGCTCGCCGACGTGTCGACCGTCTTCACGGTGATCTCGATCGCGGCCCTCGCCACCGGCGCGGCCTTGCTGATCGTCGACCTCGCGACCGCGGACGACGGCGACGCCGAGAGCGCCTCGGCCCGCCTCGAGGCCACCCCCCTGCCCGGCGGCGGCGCGCTCTCGGTGCGCGGCCGGTTCTGAGGCAGAGCGGCTGCGGCCTACTCGAGGAGCCGCAGCTCGCCGCTCGTCGTCCGGTAGAGCAGCGCGCTCGAGCCGGGGATGACCCAGTAGGCGTCGACATCCCACGCGATCGTGGCCGGCGGGGTGCCGGCGCGGAGCGCGTTGGGGCGGCTCATCTCGTCCATCTGGATGCGCCAGACGAGGCGGCCGGCGCCGTCGTAGTGGGCGCTCCCCGCGACGACCCCGGGGCCTTCGACGGGGCGCGCGGCGGACGAGCCGTCCACCGTCGCGACGTGGAGGAAGCCGCCGAGGACGTGGGCGAGCTCGGCGCTGTCGGGCGAGAGCTCGCCGTCGAGGGTGGCCGCCCCGGGGTAGGGCGCGATCACCGCCTCGCCGGTGCCGTCGATCGCGATCGAGCGCATCTCCATGTTCGCGAGGTAGACGAGGCGGCCGAGGTCGGGGGTGATCCTCAGGTCGGTCGCGTCCGAGGTCGCGAGGGTCTCCGCCGCCGTGGCGCCGTTGCGGAGCCGGCGGGTGACGTCGCCGTTGCGGAGGAAGTAGACGTAGCGGTCGGCGCCGATCGTGACGTCGTAGCGCGGGTCGGTGGCGACCACGCCGTCCGGCGCGAGCTCGGCGCCGACGCCGGTCGCGAACTCGAGGAACGACAGGCCGCCGCCCGAGGCCGCGATGCCGTGGGTGTCGCCCATCCCGACCGGGCCGAAGACGGTGGTGCCGGGGTCGATCGGGAGGAGCGCCGCCGCGGCCGCGGCCGCGGTGTCCACCGTGCGGTAGACGCGCGCGCCGCCCTCCTCGACCGTGTACATCAAGGTGCGCCGGCTGCCCGACACGAGCGAGAGGTCGGTCTCGAGGGTCGCGTCGTCGTGGAGCACGCGGGCGGTCGCGAAGCCGCCCGCCGCCGAATAGGAGGCGAGCCGCCGGCCGGCGCCCGCGTCCTCGAGGGTCAGGAGGACGAGCCCGCCCGGCGCGTCGACGAAGCGCGCCGCGCGAACCGCGCCGATGGTGGCCTCGGCCGCGCCGGCCGCGGGGTCGCGGACCGCCATCGCGTTCGCGGGGCCGTAGAGCACCCACGCGCCGTCTGGGGAGAACCGCACCGTCGCGTCGGCTGCGCCGTCGGCGAGGCGGGTCGGGGCGATGGTGGCGAGGCGGCTCGCGAAGATCGCGACGTCGCCGCTGCACGTGGCGTAGGCGACCCGCGCGCCGTCGGGGCTGACGTCCACCGCGCCGTTGGTGGCGCAGACGCCCGAGGCGATGAGCTGGCCGGGCTGGGGCGCGCCCCCGTCGGTGCCGGCGTCCCCGGCGTCGTCGGGGAACGGCGCGCCGGCGTCGGGCACGCCGGAGTCGATCCGTCCTGCGTCTGCGCCGGCGTCCATGCCGGCGTCGGCCGGATCCCCGTCGTCGCAGCCCACGCTCAGCCCGACAGCGATGAGCATCGCCGTGAGCGCCCCCCAAGCTCTACGCGTCATGGGGGGACGGTAGCAAGGGTCGCAGTCGGCGTCCGACTCTGACTCGGGCTCTGGGCAGTGGCGCTTGGCAGCTTGCTCGGCCTGCCGGTTGTCTCCCCGGGCCCGAGGGGGTGGGCCGGGGCTCTGCTTTGGGGTGGCCTGTTCGGCCTGCCGGTTGTCTCCCAGGGCCCGAGGGGGTGGGCCGGCGCTCTGCCGATGCGCCCGAGCATTGACGGGGTTGCGGTGCGCACTTCTTCGGGATGCTGGCGGGGTGGGCGGCGTCGGCCGGGGACGCGTTAACGCGATATCGGGAGGGGTTCTTGTTCGGACCGCGCGCGCATCAAGTCGTGGGGCTGGGCCGGAGAGGGCGGAGCGGATCGAGCCGGCGGGAGGGCGCGCGTAGCGGGATCGCAGACGGCGCCGCGCCGGCCCACCCCCTCGGGTACGTAGCGGCCGGGGTTTCTGGTGAGGAGCACGCACGTCGCGGCCGCGCTGCGCGCGAGCCACGCCATGCTGACCCGGCGGATGCCTCATGTCGCGGAGGGCGCAGGCTCGTGCGGGGGTCGCTTGGAGCTGTGACAACCTTCGTGTCGATTGAACGGAAGGCTCCGGCTCCGGCTCCGGCCCCGGCTCCGGCTCCGGCCCCGGCTCCGGCTCCGGCTCCGGCTCCGGCTCCGGCTCCGGCTCCGGCCCCGGCCCCGGCCCCGGCCTCCGGCCCCGGCGCTCCGACTCCGCCGGCCTCCTCAGTACAGCCCGGGCGGCGGCCGTCCGTCCTCGAGGAAGCGCGCGGCCACGGTCGCGGTGCGGTGGAAGACTCGCTCCGGTCGCCGCGGCACGACGAGGGTGAGGATCGCCGCGCGGTGATCGCGCGCGTGGTCGGGGCGGCGCAGCTCGAGGCGGCGCGCGGCCTCGGCCGTCTTGATCGCGTGGGCCGCGAAGATCGGGCGCACGAAGGCGTGCTCGCTACAGAACGGCATCAGGCGCGCGTGCAGCTCCCCCGCGTCGAGCCCGTCGAGCGCGCCGAGCGCGAGGCCGAGGTCGCGGGTCGCGAGCGCCTCGTCGAGCGAGCCGCCGAGGATCGGGGCGACGGTCGGGCCGTCCGCGGCCGCGAGCTGCCCGACGAAGCCCGCGCTCTGAACCGCGAAGCGGGCCGGCAAGGGCGAGCCGGCGGGCAGCGCGTCGCTCGCGGCGAGCGCGGCCTCGGCGAAGGTCAGCGCGTGCGAGACGTCGAGCACCGTGACGGGGGCGTCGGCCCGGAGCTGCCACGCGTCGTCGAAGCGGGACAGGCGGATCGCGGCCGCGCGCGCGCTCTGTTCGAGCAAGGCGATCGGCGACGCGCCGGCGTGGAGGCGCTCGAGGCACGCGGTCACCGCGGCGCGCTCGCTCTCTAGCACCGCCGCGAGGTAGGCGTCGTCGACCGAGCTCTCGCCGCCGACCGGCGCCGTCCGCGTGCCCTCGTGCGTCGCCTTCCAGCCCGGCAGCGCGCTGTCGATCGTGGCCCAGCTCAGCGCGTGGACGAGCGCGCCGACGATCGCCTCGGCCGCGTCGTCGAAGCGTGCGGTCAGCTCGTCGGCCTTGGTCAAGTAGATGAGCCCGTGGCCGTAGTCGGTCAGGTCGCGCGCGAGCCAGCCGAGGAGCGCGTCGCGGAGCTCGCCCCAGCGGCCCGCGCGCACGAGGTGCCGCGCGATCGCCTCGGCGTCCTCCCGGCGGTCCGCGTCGAGCGCGTCGACGACCTCCGACGGCTCGCCCGCGCGCGGCGCGGGGACTCTGCGCTCGGGGAAGAGCACCATCGGCTCGGCCACCCACCCGGAGCCCGCGGCGAAGCCGTCGTGGGGGCGGAGGCGTCCGTCGTCCACCGCGCCGATCACGTCGGCGAGGAGCGCGAGCCCGTGGTCGAACCCGTAGCGTGCCCGCGCCGCCGCGTCCTGTGCCACCGCCTCGAACGCGCCCGTCAGGTCGCCCTCGAGCGCCTCGAGCCGCAGGGCCTCGCGCATCGCCGCGCCCGCGGACCCCTCGCGCTGGGCCGCCGCGAGGCTCGCGCGCAGGCGCCGCCGCTCCTTGGCCACGTCGACCCGCAGATCGACCAGGACCTCGCCGCCGTCGACCCGGCACGGGAAGCGCCGCACCGCCTCGCCGCCGAAGAGGCACGCCCCCGTCGCGGTCTCGAACTTCCAGTTGTGCCAGTGGCACGTGAGCACGCCGTCTTGCGCGTCTCCCTGCGACAGCGGGTAGCCCTCGTGCGGGCACCGGTCGTCGAGCACGTCGACCGCGTCTCCGCGCCGCACGCACACGAAGCGACGGTCGCCCCCCTTGCGCAGCGTCGGCTGGCCCTCGGGCAGAGACGCCAGCTCACCGATGCTCACCTCGTCCATGACGTGAAGGATGCCACCGGGGGAGGCCGCGTCGCGCCCGCTGCCGATCGCCTTGGCACCGCTCCAATCTGTTGGAGCGCGCTCCTGCAAGAGAGCGTCCTCGTCCTCCCGCACGCGCCTGCGGACGCGACCGCCGGTGACCGTCGCGCCTCTGCTCCCCGACCCCGGCTCCCCGACCCCTGCTCCGGCTCCGATGCCCTGGTCCCGGCCCCGGTCCCGGCTCCGGGGCCCCGGAGCCGGCTCCGGTGACGAGCAGGACACGTGCGCGAGGCCGCTACCCTTGGGATCCGCGTCGTCCCGACCGTAGCCAGCCATCGAACGCAGCTTCGAGGGCGCCTGTTGCACCAGCCCGAGCACCCACTCCGCGCCTCGGGTTGGAGAAAGATCATGCCGGCGCGTCAGATCTGGAAGCGTCGGCGCGAAGAGCCTTCTCCACTCTTGACGGGAGAAACGGTGATGAAGAGAAGCGCTTGCGCTCTATATCTGGTCTTGCTTGCCCTGCTCGGATCCGCGGGCGTCGCGCACGCGAACGCAACCGGCGTCACCTTGACCGACGCCGACGGGTACCCACGCACCTTCGTGAGCTTCACGGACGTGCTCGGCATCCCTCCGTCCGTCACCTGCCCCCTCGCGACCGTCTGGTTCGATGGAGGCTGCCGCACCCAGGCTTGGGTGGAGACTCACGTCACAGGTAGGCCCGTTCGGTACGTGCTGGGTACGCGAGTGATGGGAGGGGGGGCGCAGATCCTGGTTGGCGAAGCCCTCTCG
>JAUHXR010000052.1 GCA_030426845.1 Polyangia bacterium
GGCGGGGCGCGCGACGCGGGGCTGCTCCGCGACGGCGGCGCCCCGTTCGACGCGGGGCCCGGGAGCGACGGAGGCCGCGTCTGCGCGCCCACCGAGCCCGACGCGCTCGGCCCGTTCTACGTCGAGGGATCGGCCGCGCGCGCCCGCCTCGCCGACCCGATGGAGCCGGGGACCCGGGTGGTCCTCGAGGGCCGCGTGCTGTCGCTATCGGACTGCGCGACCCCGCTCGAAGGCTTCGTCCTCGACCTCTGGCAGGCCAACGCGATCGGCGAGTACGACCCGGGACCGCGCCTGCGCGGGCGGTTCACCACCGGCTCCGACGGCGCCTTCTCGGTCGAGACGATCCTCCCGGGCAACTACCCCAACGGCGACGGCTTCCGGCCGGCCCACATCCACGCGAAGATCTGGGGTGCGGACGGCCTCGAGCGGGTGACCACGCAGATCTACTTCGCGGGCGACCCCTACCTCTACCCGAACGACTCGTGCCGGCCGCCGACGTGCAACTCCGACGACCCGGCGCGGATCGTGACCCTGAGCGACACCGCCACCCCGGCCCGGCGCGGCGCGCTCGACCTGATCGTCCCGGCCTGAGCCGCCGTCGGACAGGTCCGGCGAAGCCGGCAGGAACCTCAGCCGGATCGCGCTGTCCCACCGCGCGATGCGCCCACCCCGTCTCGCCGTCCGTCTGATCGTCGCCACCGCGCTCCTCGCGTGCCCCGTCGCCGCCTCGGCGCAAGCTCCATTGAGCGTCCACATCGAGTCCCCCCACGCCGGAGTGGTCGACGGGCCCACCGCCCTGTTCGAGGCCACGGTGAGCGACCCGACGATCCGGCACGCGACGCTGATGGTGAACGGCAGCGCCTACGACGTGCCGGTCGAGGAGGGCCGCGTGGCCCAGACGATCCTCGCGGTGCCGGGCAACAACCGCGTCGCGCTCGTGGCGACCCGCGGCGATCAGGTCGCGCGCGACTCTCTGACCTTCCGCTACCGGGGCGACCCGATGGAGCTGATCGTCATCCTCACCTGGCCGTCCGAGGGCGAGATCATCGACCTCTGGGTCCGCGAGCCCGAGGGCGAGACGGTCAAGTGGGACCACCGCCGCAGCGAGTCGGGCGGCCACCTCCTCGACTTCAGCCAGGACGCGATCGGCTTCGGCTCGCAGGCCTACGCCTTGCCCCGCGCGCGCCCGGGCGCCTTCCGCGTGAAGCTCCACTACTGGGGCGGCTTCGCGGAGGAGGACGCGCGCGAAAGCTACACCTACGACGGGCTGATCGGCGCGCTCGACCAAGCGCAGACCGTCGCCGCGACGGGCGCCACGCCCCGAGAGCGGCGCGAGGCCGCCCAGGAGGTGACGGAGATCACGCGGCGCCTCGATCACTGGGCCAGCCCGGGCGCGCCGCAGACCGCAGTTCGCGCGGAGGTCGTCCTCTTCCCCGGCACCGCGCACGAGCGGCGCTGGCGCTTCGCCCGAACCGTCAGCCGCACGGGAGAGCTCGTCACCCTCGGCCAGGTCGAGGTCTCCGAAGACATGATCCGCGCCGCCCGCGAAGGAGCCGCCCAGTGAGCCACCGAGCAAGCCCGCCTGCTACTACGCAACGATGCTTGCCTCTTGGCGGCCTCGCGATGCTCGCGCTCCTCGCGTCGCTGGCTCCCTCGCTGGCTCGAGCCCAGCTCGGCACGAGCGCGAGCCTGCCGGTGGAGGTGCCGTCGCGCCCGTTCCTCCTGGTCGACGCGCCCGAGCGGTTCACCCCGAGCGAGCCGGCGAGCGTGCGCGTGCAGCTCTCCGAAGGCGGCGAGGCGCGCGTCTCGGTGCTTCGCCTCGACGACCCGCGCGAGCTGCTCGGCCAGGCCGGGCGCCGGCAGGGCGTGAGCGTGGCCCACCTCCCGATCGGCGAGCGCTCGGAGCGCCTGATCGCGGCGAGCGGCCCCCTGCCCCGCCGCGGCGAGGGCCTGACCCTGATGCGCGACGAGCCCATCGTGATGCCGCGCCCCGGCGGCCCGCGGGTCGTAGGCCACGAGCCGGTCGTCTACGACTCGAACGAGGACGTGGAGGACGACGTCGCGACCTACTGGGTCCAGACGGGCTCCTGGTCGGTCCGCCGCGTCGACCTCGGCCGCCTCCCGGTCGGCCTCTACCTGGTGGAGGTTCGCGCGGGCGCCTGGATGTCGAGCACCCTGCTCTCGGTGGGGCAGCTCGTCTTGCTCGCGCGACGCGGCGACCGCGGCGACCTCGTGCGGGTCAGCGGTCCCGACGGGGCCCCCAAGCGCGGGGTGCTCGTGGAGGCGCGAGCCGGCGGGCGTGTCCTGGCCCGAGCCCGGACCGGCGCCCAGGGTCTGGCCCGGCTTCCCGCGCAGTCAGCCCAGGAGGTCCGCTTCGTGGCGCGGCGGGGCGAGGACCTCGCCTGGGCCGACGTCTCCGCGCTGCGGCTGAGGCCGTGCGACCCGCGCGTCTACGTCGCGACCGGGCGCCCCGTGTACCGAGACGGCGAGCGCATGTTCGTACGGGGCCACGTGCGCGGCTGCGAGCGCGACCGCTTCGCTCCGCTGGCCGGGCGGACGGTGCACATCAGCTCGGGCGGTCGGTCCGTCGACGCGGTCACCGACGCCGACGGCAACTTCGTCGCGGAGCTCAGGGCGAGCGGAGAGATCGCGGCCACCCTCGACGGCCAGCCGCACCTGCGCGACGTGCAGATCGATCACCGCGCGCTCCCCGAGGTCCCGCTCGTGGTCGAGCCCGACCGGCGCTTCGCCGCGACCGGCCAGCCCTACCGCGTGCGGGTCGCGAGCCCCGAGGGCGGCTGGCCCCGGGTGGCGGACGTCGTGCTGACCACCCCGGCCGGTCGACTCGTCCAGGCGATCGGCCCCGGCCAGCCCGCCGTCTTCGACCTGGCCGCGCCGCCCACCGACGAGGTGCTGGAGCGCGTGCCCCTGCGCGCGAGCGTGGTCGAGCCCGGCCGGATCACGATGGGCTCGTCGGAGCTCTGGGTCGGCCGCTCGCCGCTGAGCCTCGCCCTCGACGCGGGGCGAGAGCGCGGCCGCGTGGGCGAGCCGGTCCGCGTCCAGGTCAGCGGCGCGGATCTGAGCGGCGGCTCGGCCGACGGCCCGGTCGAGGTGGCCCTCTACGGGACCGACGGCAACCGGCGGCTCGGGCGGGCGCGCGGCCAGGCGGACGCCACGCTGCGCGACGGACACGCCGAGGTGGGCGTCGTGCTGAGCGGCGAGGGCCCCTGGTGGATCGAGGCGCGCCGGGGCCCGTCGCGCGCGCACCAGATCGTCTGGGCGCGGGCCCGGCCGCCGAGCCTCGCGTCCCGGGGCCCCCTCACCGTCCGCCCCGAGGCGGCGCGGACGCGCCCCGGCGAGCCTCTGCGCGTCGACCTGCGCATCCCGCCGCGTGGTCGGGCCTGGCTGACGCTGGAGCAAGGTGGCGTGCTCTGGTCGACCACCGTGGAGCCGGGCCGAACGAGCGCGACGGTGCCCGTCCCCGACGCGGCCCGCGGCTTGGCGACCCTCGCCCTGACGCACGTCGCGGGTGGCCGCGTCGACGTCTCGACCGCGTCGGTCGAGGTCGAGACCTCGCGTCCCGTCCGCCTCACCGCGCGGACCGACCGGCGCCTCTACGATCCCTCCGAGACCGCGCGCGTCCACGTCGAGGCCAAGGACGACGAGGGCGCGCCGCGCGACGCGGTGGTGAGCCTCTGGCTCGCCGACGAGGGCTACTGGAGCCTCGGCGAGGAGCGCTACCCGCTGCCCGGGCCCTACTTCGCGCTCCCGGGGCGGCCGGCGGCGGCGGGCGACTCGTCACGCCCGGTGAGCTTCGGCGCGGAGGAGGGGCGGCGCCTCGACAGCGAGCTGCTCCTCGATCGGCGACCCGTCGCGCGGAGCACCCACCGCCACGCGTGGGGCTTCGGCGGCCGGCTGGTCTCGCTCTCCGAGCGCGGCTCGCTCGACGCCGTGTGGTCCGCCCTCGCCCGCGCGGCCGGCGTCGAGGAGTCGCGCACGCACTGCCCCGACGACGCCGGCGCGCACGAGCTGCAGGTGCGCCAGCTCCCCTGGGACCTGGTGGCGACCCGCGTGGGTGAAGCGCTCGGCGGCGAAGCGTGGCTCGAGGAGGGTCGGCTGACGCTGGACTGCACGGGCGCGAGCGGACACGGGAGCGGCCTCGGCGCGGGCCGAGGCGCGGGGTCGCCGCGCATCCGCTCCGGGAGCGCCGGGCTAGGGCTGTCGCGCGAGGAGCGGCTCGAGGGCACGCTCCACTTCATCGGGCTGCGGCGCCTCGGCCCCGACGGCCGCGTCGACCTGGACGTCCCCCTGCCGGCCCAGCCCGGGCGCTGGCGTGTCGAAGTGCTCGCGATCGCGGACGACGGCGGCGGAGCGCGTGCGCATCAGTCCTTGTCGACCACCGCGCCGCTCGAGGCGCGGCTCGACGGACCGCGGAGGCTCGCGGTGGGCGATCGCGCCGTCCTCACCGTCCGGGCGCGCGCGCGCTCGCTGGCCGGCCGCGCGCTGCCCCTCGCGGTGCAGCTCCCCTCGACCGTCCGCGCGTCCGGCGCCGCCCCGCGCACGATCACCCTCGACGCCGGGGGCCGGGGCGAGGTGACGCTCGAGGTCGAGGCGATCGAGGCGGGCGACGATCCGGTGTCGCTCGCGGTGGGCGACGCCGGCCTCCGCGACGCGGTGCGCGCGCGCCTCGAGGTGGCGTCGCGCGAGACGCGGCGCGACCTGGTCTACGCGGCGCTGCTCGGGCCGACCGCGACCGAGATCGATCTTCCCCTGCCGCCGCTCGCGCGCGCCATCGAGCTCACTGTGGCCGAGGAGAGCCAGCTCACCGGCGGCGTCGAGCGCGCGATCGAGGAGCTCCGCGGCCGGCGCTGGGACTTCGCGCACGCGCGGGCCGATCGGCTCGACTCGCTGATGAGCCTCCGGCGCGCGCTCGGGCCGGACGCGCGCGGGAGCCGGCGCATCCTCCGCGAGGAGATCGACCGCGCGATCGCCGGCGAGCTGTCGCACCTGCGGAGCCTGCGCACGAGCTCGGGCGCGCTCGGGTGGGGCGACCGCGTCGACCCCGCGCTGACCTTCGGGGTGCTGCTCGCGGCGCGGGCGGCGCGCGTCGATCGGGGCGCGTGGCGACAGACCGAGTCCGCGGCCCGGACGCTCGCTCGCGAGGGTCCCCTCGGGGCGCTCGCGGCGGCGCGGGCGCTCGCGCTCTTCGGGCCCGACCTGCCGGCGGCCCGCGTCCGCGCGCTCCGCGACGCGGCGCGCGGGGGCCTGGGGGACGTGGAGGCGCGGATCGCGTTCGCGGAGGCCTCCGAGGCGATGGGCGACGCGGCGGCGGTGGCGTTGGCCTCCCGGGACCTCGCCGACCTGCTGACCCATCGCCTCGCGACCCCGCCGCCGGCGAACGCGTGTCCGCCGGCCGTCTGGTTTCCTTGTGGTCTACGGCGAGGGGATCGGGCCACCGTCGCGCGCGCGGCGAGCGCCCTGCTCCGACTCGGCCACCCTCGGGGGCGGCGCCTCGCGGCCGAGGCCCTCGCCTGGATCGCGCGGGTGCCGGCGCGGCCGCTGTCCCGCGTGACGGGGAGCGGCGACGCGGAGGTGCTCGAGCTGCTCGGCGCGCTCGGCGGACGCGGCGCGCGGATCGGTGGGCTCGAGGTCCGGGTGGACGGCCGGCGGGTGAGCGCGCCCGGCGGACGCGTCCGGGTGCCGGCCGGCACGCACCGCGTCAGTCTCCGCGCGGCCACGCGGGACGGCCGCTTCGCGCGCCTCGTAGTGAGGGGCCCGGCCGAGCTGGCCGAGCCCCGCGCGACCCTCGGCAACGCCGGGCTCACGCGCGCGATCATCCAGCAGACCGACGGCTGGGCGCTGGTCCTGCGCTTCCGCCTCGCGCGGGCGGAGCACGGGGTCACCGTCGACGCGCCGGTCTCGAGCGCCTTCGCGGTGGACGCCCGCGGCCTAGACGGCGTCGAGGTCACCCCGCGCGACGGCGGCGCGCGGCTCCGCTGGTCCGAGCTCGCGGCCGGCGATCACACGATCACCGTCCCGCTGCTCGCGTCGGGCGCGCGCGGGCGCTTCGTCGCCGGGTCGGCTCAGCTCATGAGCGACGACGGGCTCACCTGGGCGGTGACCCCGTCGCTCGCGGTCGGCGTCGATCCTGCGCGGCCCGGCGCCGTCGCGACGCGCTGAGCCTCGGCCGCTCGGACCCTCAGGCCCGCGCGCGGCGGCGGCGGGCCCAGCCGAACACGAAGAGCAGCGCGAGCGCGGGCGCGCCGACCCAGCCGGGGTCGCCGCCGACGCTGCAGCCGATGTCGTTGGTCGAGTCGACGAAGCCCTCGTTGGCCGAGATCGTCGCCATCGCCATCAGCTCGCCGTGGCGCGCGCAGAGCTCGCCCGTGACCCCCCGCGTGAAGCTGTAGCGGAACAAGTCGCCCAGCCCCTCCTCCGGTAGGCCGTTGATGTCCCACGCGTACTCGACGCCGTAGATCGGCGCGTCGTCCGCCGCGAAGGCCTGCGCGTAGACCACCAGCGAGTCGCCGGGCGACGCCTGGGTCTCGTCGCTGCCGTGGAGCTCGACGCGGTCGATGTCCTCCTCGGTCACGCCGACCACGGTGATCGTCCGCGTGAGCTCGCCGTTCGCGAGCAGGCGCACCTCGTGCCGGCCCGCCTCGGTGGCGCGGAAGGTCACCCACTCGCGGTCCTCGAACACGAACGAGCGGCGCGCCTCGGCCGTCGCGCCCGCCTCGGCCTCGGTCGTCAGCGCGCCGTGGCCGAACAGACGGTCGCCGTCCGCGAACCAGCGGACGAGGAACGTGCCCTCGCCGCCGACGAGCACGCGGATCTCGTCGGTCGACTCCGGCTGCAGCTCCGGCCGTTCCACCAGGAGCGGGCCATGGGCGAGCAGGTCCGCGCGGTCAGGCTGCACGACCTCGACGGTGGCGCGGTGCACCTCGGCGCCGGTCTCGTCGCGCACGATCAGGTCGACCTCGCCCACCCCTCCGGCGGACACGCTGGCCACGCCGAAGCCGAGATCCTCGGTCACCGCGATCACGGCCGGCGCGCTCGTACCGATCGTCCAGCCCGCGCGGTCCTCGCGATCGACGTGGGTAGTGAAGACGTCGAGGTCGGCGCCCGCGACGTAGGGGCTGTGGAGCCGGTCGGACGGGCCCCGAAGGGAGAAGAAGTCGAACTCGAGGTCGACGCTGTCGGCGAGGCGGACGGCGTCGCACCCCGCGCCCAGCGCTCCGAGGAGCGCGACGAGGAGCGTCGTGGTGACGGTGCGGTAAGTCATGCCGCCTTGCCCAGGAAGAAGCGTGCCACGGCCGCGCGTGGGACCGCGCAGCGCAGGTGCCCTCGCCAGGCGTGAAGCTGAGTCACGCCCCCTGACGTGCCTGCCCGAGGAGGGACCGAGCGCGCCGCTCGCGACGGGTTGACACATGAAGACATGCTCATATGATCGGGTAATGAAACGAACCAAGCCCGGCCCCCTCGAGGCCGACGAGGCCGACCGCCTCGCGGACCTGTTCAAGGCCCTCGGCGACCCGAGCCGCCTCGCGCTCATCGACCAGCTCGCGCGCGAGGAGCTCTGCGTCCACGACCTCGCCGCGCGCGTGGGCATGGAGCAGTCGGCGGTCTCGCACCAGCTCCGGCTGATGCGCGATCGCGGCCTGCTCGAGCGCCGCCGCGACGGCCGCCACATCTACTACGCGCTCGCCGACGGCCACGTGCGGGACATCTTCGAGTTCGCGCTCGAGCACGCGCGGGAGGACCGGTGATGCGCGTCTTCCTCCCCGTCTACTTCGCGGTCGCGATGCTCGCGCTCTTCGTCTACCGCGCCGTCGTCGTCCGCCGCCGGACCGGCGTCGGCCCGCTCGCCTTCGATCGGCGGGACCCGCTCGACGGCTACGTGGCCCGCGCGATGCTCGTCAGCGAGCTCGCGGTGGTGGTGAGCGTCGCCCTCTTCGCGATCGGCGGCGAGGCCTACGTCGCGCTCCAGCCGATCGACGCGCTCGATCACCCCGTCGTCCAGTGGCTCGGCGCGGGCGCGCTCGTCGCCGCGCTCGCGTGGGCGGTCGTCGCGCAGACCCAGATGGGCGACTCGTGGCGCGTGGGGATCGACCGCGCGAACCCGACGGAGCTCGTGACGCGCGGCGTCTTCCGGCTGAGCCGCAACCCGATCCTCCTCGCGATGCGGGTCTCGCTCGTCGCGCTGTTCCTCTGCGCGCCGAACGCGCTCTCGCTCGCGACCGCGGTGCTCGGCGACACGGTCATCCAGGTCCAGGTGCGGCTCGAGGAGAAGCACCTCGAGGCGCTCCACGGCGACGCCTACCGCCGCTACCGCGACGCGGTCCGCCGCTGGCTGTGAGCCCGCGCGAGCCTGCTACACCTCCGGCGTGGAGTCCTCGATGTACGTCGCCGGCTGGGGCGACCTCGCGTTCCCGAGCGCGGTCGTCGCGCACCTCGTGGAGCAGCTCTCGCCGCCCGCCCACCGCGCCCGCTTCGAGGCCGCGCGGACGAGCCCGCCGGCCATCCCCGAGGGCCTCGGTCACCACGGCCTCGGCGGCGTCGCGCTCGCGAAGGAGCTCGGCCGCCTCCTGCGTTGCCCGGCCTTCGACCGCGCGGTGAGCCTCACCTTCGTGCCCTTCGCGCTGAACGGCTTCGACGACCCGTACCAGGCCTTCGAGGTCGACCTCGAGCTGAGCGAGACCGGCGCGATCCACCGCCACGTCGAGGGCGCCGACGAGCACCTGATCCTCGAGGCGGGCCTGGTGGAGGCCAGCTGGCCGGCGATCCACGAGCCCCCCTACGCCGACGCGGTGAAGTCCGCGCGCCGGGCCGTCCAGCGCGGCGCCCCCACCGCGCACGAGCACCGCCTGTGGCTCGAGCACCTCCTCGTCGAGCAGCTCCTCCCCGCCGCCGAGCGCCTCGGCCTGCCCGTCGTCCTCGAGCTCCCCGGGCGCCGTCTCGCCGAAGAGCGCACCCCGCCCGAGGCCCTCGCCCGCCTCCTCGACGGCGCCCTCGAAGACTGGAGCTGAGGGACGGTCCGAGCCTTCGAGCGTTCTCCTCCCCGAAACCGCTGCACCGCCGCGCGCGACCGGGGGACGGTCCGAGCTTCTCGAACGTTCTCGAGACGCGCACCCGAGCGCCCGCGCCCGATCCGAGCGCGCCGATCCGAGCGCCCGATCCGAGCGCCCTATCCGAGCAGGGCGCGAACGCTTCGCACCTCTCGACCCGCTCGCGCCTCTCCGGCGCCTCAGACCCCGAGGACCCGCGCGGCCCAGACCTCGTGCGGGCTCCCCGTCCCCGGCGACGCAGCCCCGCGGAACGCCGACTGCAGGCGCGCTGACAGATCCCGCTCGAGCGCGTCGAGCAGCACCCGCTCACGCGCGAGCAACCCCGGCTCGATCGCCGCGCGCTGGCTGTGGATCAGCTCGAGCGCCCCCCGGGCGTCACCGTAGGCCCGCATCAGGAGCGCGCGCACGAGCAGCCCGAAGCGCGAGATCTGCCGGCCGCCCTCCATGTCCTTGAGGATCCCGTTGATCGACAGCGGCCCCATCCCGAAGCCTCCGTCGTCGAGGAGCGCGTCGCCGATCCCCTGCTTGGCCTGAAACGCCTCGTTCGCGACCTCGAGGCACGGCCCCGCCTCCGCCGCGCGCCCCAGCACGATCAGCGCGAGGGCGCGGTGCACCTCGATCAGCGACGACGCCTTCTTCTTGCGGATGGGCGCCGCCATCGTCGGGATCGCCTGGCGCGCGCGGTCGAACAGGGCGAGCGACGCCTCGAAGTCGCCCTCCCCCTCCGCGACCAGCGCGAGCACGTGGAAGCCCTTGGTCCGGAAGTCCCCTCGAAACGCGAGTCGCAAGCCTTGCTGCGCCTTCTGCCGCGCGGTCGCGAGGTCGCCGGCCTTCCACGCCTCGACCGCGGCCTTGAGGTGGGCGTGCACCCGGAACAGCACCACCCAGGCGAAGATCACCCCGCCGACGAGCGCGAGCACCAGGACGAGGAAGCCCGCCACGCCTGCGCCGACGAGATCGGCCGCGAACAGGCCCGCGCAGATCACCGCGAGCACGGGCACCGCGAGCAGCGGCGAGAAGGAGATCAGGGCGGCGACGGCCCGCGAGTCCACGCGCGCGCCGCTATCATTCACCAGGTAGCGGTCCACCGACATCGGGCCGATCGTAGCAGCCCGCCGCTCGCATGACGCATGCCGCGAGGAAGGTCGGGCCACGCGCTCCCGTATCGCTGCGCATGCGCATCGGGACCATGTTCTTCGGCCGGGTCGAGCCCCTCGACACGGAGTGCATCGAGACGAAGTTCCTCGTGATCGGCCTGCCGCTGGTCCCGCTCGAGTCCGTCTATCTGCTGGACGAGGTCAGCCGCCGCGGCGTCGTCTTGCCGCAGGTCCACGGCATGAGCGCGCTCGCCGGCTACCTGCGCCTGTTCCTCGGCTTCGCGGCGGTCGGGCTCGGCATCTGGGGCTTCGTCGAGGGCGAGGTCGCCCCCTGGGTCCTCGCCGCCGCCTGCGCCGCCGGGTGGATCGCCTCGCTCCTCTGGCTCGGCAAGCTCTCCGACCGCGAGCGCGCCCAGCGCGCGGTCCTCAAGCTCCTCTCCGGCGTCGGCGCGCCGCCCGAGCTGCTGCCGCACGAGGTCCAGGCGGAGAGCGTCCAGATCCTCGAGCGCCTCTACACCAAGATCCGCCTCGAGGACGGCCTCGACGCGCCAGAGTCGTGGCGCGAGCTCCTCCACCGCGGGACCCCCGGGCCGCTGGCCCCGGTCGTCTGGGCGCTCGCGCGCTACGAGGCGGAGGACCACCAGAGCTTCTGGGACCGCCACATCGCGGCGCCCTCCCCCGCCTGATCGACGACGCGCTCGATCCGCGCGCTCGACTGCGTTAGGCCGCACCATGGGCGAGCCGCAGATCGACGTCATCAACCCCGCGACCGGCGAGGTCGTGAACACCTACGCCGGCCACACCGCCGCCCAGGCGGCCGCCGCGGTCGAGGCCGCGGCCGAGGCCCAGCGCGCCTGGCGCGAGACGACCTTCACGGCCCGGGCCGAGGTCCTCACGCGCGCCGCCGCGCTCCTGCGCGATCGCAAGGGTCGTTACGCGCGCCTCATGACGACCGAGATGGGCAAGCCCCTCGCCGCGGGCCGGAGCGAGGTCGAAAAGTGCGCCTGGGTGTGCGAGCACTACGCCGCCCACGCCGAGGCCTACCTCGCGCCGCGCGCGATCGAGAGCGACGCGTCGGAGAGCTACGTCGCCTGCGCCCCGCTCGGGGTCGTCCTCGCGGTGATGCCGTGGAACTTCCCCTTCTGGCAGGTCTTCCGCTTCCTCGCGCCGGCGCTGATGGCGGGCAACGGCGCGGTGCTCAAGCACGCGAGCAACGTCCCCGGCTGCGCGCTCGCGATCGAGGAGGTCGTCCGCGACGCGGGCCTGCCGGCCGAGCTGTTCCGCGCGCTGCTCGTCGGCTCGGACGAGGTCGAGGCGCTCATCGCGCATCCATCGATCGCGGCCGTGACCCTCACCGGCAGCACCCCCGCGGGCCGCGCCGTCGCCGCCGCCGCGGGCGCCGCCCTCAAGAAGACCGTGCTCGAGCTCGGCGGCAGCGACCCGTACGTGATCCTGGAGGACGCCGACCTCGACGAGGCGGCCGAGATCGGCGCGACGAGCCGCCTCCTCAACAGCGGCCAGAGCTGCATCGCCGCCAAGCGCTTCGTCGTCGTCGACGCGGTCCACGACGCCTTCGTCGAGCGCCTCCGCGCCGCGATGGCCAAGAGGGTGATGGGCGATCCCCTCGACGAGGCGACCGACGTCGGCCCCCAGGCGCGCGTCGATCTGCGCGACGCGCTGCACGCCCAGGTCGAGGCCTCGGTCGCGGCCGGCGCGCGCGTGCTCCTCGGCGGCGAGGTCCCCGACGGCCCGGGCGCCTTCTACCCGCCGACCCTCCTCGTCGACGTCCCCGCCGACGCGCCCGCCTACCGCGAGGAGCTCTTCGGACCGGTGGCCGCGGTGATCCGCGTGGACGACGAGGCCGACGCGATCCGCGTCGCGAACGACTCCGACTTCGGCCTCGGCGCGGCGGTGTTCACCCGCGACCTCGCGCGCGGCCGCCGCCTCGCCGAGCGCGACCTCGACGCCGGCTGCTGCTTCGTCAACGCGCTGGTGAAGAGCGACCCTCGCCTCCCGTTCGGCGGCATCAAGCAGAGCGGCTACGGCCGCGAGCTCGCCGGCCTCGGCATCCGCGAGTTCGTGAACCAGAAGACCGTCTACGTGGCCTGAGCGACACGCCTCCTCACGGCGCGTCGAGCTGGCGCGCGAGCCCGGAGCCGCCGCTGCTGCGCGCGGACCGACTCGTCGACCGGCGGGACGACCGCTGCGTGGACTGACGCGTCGACCGCCGCGTGGACGACGCCCGCCGGTCGCGGCGCTGCGTCGTACGAGCCGCCGGGCGAGGCGGAGACGCGGCCACCGGAGTCGACGCGCCCGAAGAGGCTCCTTCGAGCACCGGCTGAGACGGCCCCTACGCGCCCTGACCCCGCGTCAGGCTGTTGTTCATCACCCAGCGGCCGCGCGCGCACGCCGCCCCGAACGTACGCTCCTCGCAGAGCATGACGTAGGTGACCTGCTGCCCGCAGCCGCGCACCCCGAACGTGTCGTTGCCGAGATCCGTGAGGGCCACCTGGCCCTCCGGGCACGCGAGATCGAAGGAGGCCCGTTGGAGCAGATCCGAACGGCTCAGACACGCCGGGAGGAGCGGCGCGAGAGCGACGAGCGCCGCGACAGCGAAACGACCACGACTCATGCGTCCCGCAGGGTACCTCACGCCGCGGGTGTTCGAGGCGAGAATCGAGAGGGCCTCTTTCCGCGTCGCGTCAAGTATGAGTTCGGGCTAGAGTGCGTCGGTGAGCGGCCCCTTCGAGCACGCCGCCGGCGACCGAGGCGGCGCCGGGATGCCCTGGCCGATGAGCGCGTGCGGCGCCGCCCCGGCCGTCGGGGTCCCGAGCCTGTCGGGCGCGCTGGGCCTCTCGGGCGCGCTGACCCTGTCGAGCGCGCTGGGCCTCTTGGCCGCCCTGTCCCTGGCGAGCGCGCCAGCCCACGCCCAGACGCCGGCCGGCGACCTGACCTTCCCCGCGCGCGGCGCCGCCCTTCGACCCACCGGCACGGCCGTGCTGCGGACCGGCTGGATGGCGCGACACACCCGCTTCGCGCCGCGGAACGACCGATTCCTCGACGCCGACTTCGCCTTCCAGGAGGTCGAGGTGCGCGTGCCGATCGGAGGCCTCGTGCTCGAGGCCGCGGCCGGCGTCTTCGAGGCGATGCTCTGGGAGAACGTCGGGGGCGACCACGTCGTCGCGCTTCACGCTCAGAACCCCGAGGTCGGCGCCTACTTCAGCGACGCCCCAAGCCACCACTGGCGCTACGAGCTCGGCGGCTCGATCAGCGTGGCCCCCGACGCGTCGGTGACCCTCGACTCGTTCGACCCGACCTTCATGGGCATCCCCCTCTTCGAGATGCCTCGCGTCGTCCACTCCCCCGACGAGGTGCGCGCCGGCTGGCTTAGCCAGCGCCACGCCCCCGGCGCGGTCATCGGCACCCCGCGCCTCTACGCCGAGCTAGCCCCGATCGACGAGCTCGTCCTCGCCGCGCGGGTCGAGGTCCCCATCCAGGTCACCTACCGGGGCGCGGTCGACGTCTACCCGCAGGCGTCTCTCAGCGTCGCCTTCCGCGACACACAACGCTTCTTCCTCGGCCTCGAGACCCGCATCACCTCCTGGGCGGGCGCCGACTACGGCGACTGGTACGGCCACGCGGTGGGCGTGGCCTTCGTCCCCTTCGCTCGCGTCGGCTTCCTCGAGCGGGAGTACGGCGGCTTCGTGCGCCTCGCGCTCACCCTCCCGGTCGGCCCCGCCTATCTCCTCACGGGGACCCAGTCGACGACCACCGCTCAGCCCGGCTACGTCGGCGGCGAGCTCGCGGTCGGCGCGCTGTACTGAGGGCAGACCTGCGGAGCCCTGGCGTAAGCCGCGGCGTGGCGACCGTGGAGGCGGAGGCGGACGACCGGGAGAGCCGCGTGCGCGCGCAGCTCGGCGCGCTCCTCAGCGAGCACCCGCCGTCGGCGAGCTTCGGGCGTGGGTGGCCGGCGTTCCTGAGCGCGGGCGTCCTCGCCTCCGTGTTCACCGTGGCCGGGCTCGCCTTCGCGTACCACCAGGAGTCGCTCCGCGGCGTCGGCGGCGCGCTCGTCATGGGCGCGTTCGCGGTCGCGATGCTGAAGACCGCCCTCGAGGGTCGCGCCTCCGGGGCCTGGGTCTTCGAACGCGGCCTCCTCGTGAAGGCGCCGCGCAAGAAGACCCTCGTCCCGTGGGACGAGGTCACCGGCTGGACCGTCCACGCCGTCCCCGGGATCAAGAAGCGCTACGAGGAAGACTTCGCCAACGTCGTCGGCCTGACCGTCGCGGTGGGTGACGAGCGCGTCGAGATCCCCGATCAGCTCACCGACTTCCGCGCGCTCCACGACGCGATCGAGCGCCACGTGGGCGCCCCGCCGATCGTCGCTCGTCGCTCCAGGCGCTGAGGGATCACGGGTTCGCTGCGGCGCGCACGGCCCGCAGGTTCGACTCCATCTGGCGCTCGAACTGCGCCCGGAGCGCCGTGTCGATCTCGACCTGCGCCGAGGCCTGGTTGAACGCGCTGGCCTGGGCCGAGCGCGCCTGCCCGACCGCCGTCGGATCGTCCGGCGCGTCCTCGTGCCGCGCGACCACGCTCCCCGGCATCGTCAAGGCGTAATCCCCGATGCACACGATCGCCCCCTCGTCGCGATCGTAGACCGCCACCGTCCCGGCCGACGGCCGGCCCTCGAACGTCCCCTCCTCCACGTCCACCGCCGTGCCCGCGACCGCCCGCGTCCGCACCAGCACCGCGACGCGCGGGAACCGGAAGGCCTCGTGAATCTGCGCGGACGACAACGACGTGATCGGCTCGCCGTGGTGCATCACCCCGCCGAGCGGGAAGCGATCCTCGGGGAACGTCGGCCCGCGCGCCTCCGCCCACGTCGGGGCCGCCTCGAAGATCGGCGCGCGTTCGAGGTTCACGTGCGGGAAACGGCAGGGCTCGCTCGGATCGGGCGCGAGCTCGTCGGCGTGAGACAGCGCCTCGTCGAGCCGCGCGCGCTGCACCTCGAACGCGTCGCGAAGCTCCTGCCGCACCTCGGCGCTCGAGCGGGCGTTCGGGTTCGGGGCCTCTTCGCCGTCGTCACACCCGGCCCCCACCCCGGTGAGGGCCGCGCACATGAAGATCAGGAGGAAGGTTCGCCCACGCATCGAGGACGAGCCTACCAGGCCGTCCAGGGAAGCCCTCGGATGAACCGGGAGCGTTCGTTCCCCGCCACCGCTAGCGCATCCAGCCGTCCACCCGGAACGTCCCCTCGACCAGCTTCCGCTCGGGCCCGCCGTCGTCCGGCACGAACCACACCGCGATCCGCGCCGGGTAGTAGTCGCCCCAGTCGCCCTCGTAGATCGTGAAGTCGGACGAGTAGACGAACCGCTCCGCCGGGTCGTCGGAGTAGGGCGCGGTCTGCATGGTCCGGGTGCGCATCCGGTCCGCCGACAGGCGCAGGTCGCGGATCGCCTCGTGGGCCTGCACGTAGACTTGCCCCGGCTCGCCGGGGTTGATGAGGGCCCAGACCTGGAAGATCCCGCCCTGAAACCCGCGCGTCAGCTCGATCGCCGGCCCCCCCTCGGGTCGGATCGCGCCCTCGCGCTCCTCCCCCGCGAGCGTCGCCTCGAGCAGCGCCAGGGCCGCGCGCGTCGCGGGCCGGCCCTCCGCCGGTCCCTCCTCGAAGATCTCCACCACCACGCGCGGCGACGTCACGCGGAGCACCGAGGCGCGGAAGCGATCTTGCTGGCTCGGCACCGAGCCCAGGCGCACCCGGCCGGCGCCCGCCGCCACCGTCGTCAGGCGCGGCCCGTCGTCCTCGAGCCCCTCGCCCGCGAAGCCGATGGCCACGCGGTGGTGGCGCACCGGATCGCTCAGTCTGTAGAACCCGTGGAGCTCGTCCGCGATCAGGCCGCGCTCGTCGGGGAGCCGCCGGTAGGCCAGGTCGTCACGCCCGTCGAAGCCCATGTGCCAGAGCCGGCTCTGCGCGAGCCGCTGCCTCAGCCGCGTCGCCCCCGCCTCGTCGAGCGCGCGCAGCCCCTCGAGCCGCACCACCACCTCCGCGTCCGCGTCGTCGGCCCCCGACCGGAGCCCGTCCACGAACGCCTGCCCGCGCGGGTCCGTCGGCGCCATGTGCGCGGGCGGCTCGTCGAGCGGCTCGCGCATCGGGTAGCCCTCGGGCACGACCAGCCCGTCGGTGAACGGATCGCGCACGTCCTCGATCACCAGGCTCGAGACCGCGCTGAGCAGCAGCAGCCAGCCCGCGCACGCGCCGCCCACCAGGATCGGCACCACCGCCCCCGCCGCCGCCCAGCCGTTGCGCCGCACGACGCCGAGCACGAGCAAGCCGCCCCCGCCGAGCACCGCCGCGCCCGCCACCGCGAGCCCCGCCTCGACCCAGCGCAGCGGGCCCGGCATCAGCGTCAGCCCCGCGGTCACCGCGCCGACCAGCGCCGTGAGCCCCATCCACGGCACGTGCGCGCGCCACGCCCGGGGCGCGTTCGTCGGAGGCGTCTCGCTCATCTCGCCTGCAACGTACCGCGACCGCCCCCTCATCACCGGGGAGGGTCCGAACTTTTCGAGCTCGTCGATCCACCTCCGTCGACGCCCGACCAGGAGAACGGAGGGGACGGTCCGAGCTTCTCGAGCTTGTTGGCCCGCCCCCCGTCGACGCCCGCGACCAGGCACCGCGACTCCGCCCCCTCGCGCCGCGGTGCCCTCCGGTCGCCGTGCTCTGCTCGTCGCCGTGCTCTGCTCGTTGCCGTGGTCTGCGGTTGCCGTGCGCTGCTCGTTGCCGTGCTCTGCTCGTTGCTGTGCGCTGCGCCGCCGCCGCGTCTCAGCCGCCGACCACCGACGGGCTGAGCACCAACCACTCGGTGGCGCCCGAGAGGCGGACGCTGTCGATGTAGACGGTCTCGTCCGCCAGGTCGGGGTCGTCGAAGCTCAGGACGATCGAGCGGACGCGGGTCCAGTCGACCGGCTCGAACGCGTCGAGGGGCACGCGGAGGCTTCGGAAGTACGAGAGTCGCTTCTCGGACGCGAAGCCGCAGCCCGCCTCCTGGACGGCCGGCCACACCGCGGGCGGAGGCAGCGGCGGCAGCTCGACCAGCGTGCCCCCGAGCGAGCCGTCCGACATCCGCAGCCGCGCCGTGATCACCGGCTCCTCGCCCTCGAAGTCGCCGGCAAGCGAGAAGACGCGCGCCGCGCGGAGCGAGAACGTCGTGAAGGCCGTCCACGGCCGCGGCGCGGGGCCGAAGAGCCGCCGCGGCGCCTGCCACTCGATGGTGTCCAGCGGGTCGCCGATGTCGCTGAGCGCGAGGAAGTGTCGGCCCGGCGCGTCGTGCGGGAACGTGGAGCTCGCGTTGCTCGAGTCGACGACCGAGGCGTTGATCCCGGACACGATCACGGTCCCGCCGCGCGTCGAGGTGGGCACCTCGCCGTCCTCGAGGTTGTCCTCGACCCGGGCGCCGAGGGGGCGGCCCTCGTCGTACATCGCGTACATGCGCGCCTCGGGCGCGGCCGAGCCGAGGGGTCGCCGCAGGGGCTGCTCGTAGGTCCCGTCGAAGAACCCGCGGTAGATCGTCTCGCCCCGCATCTGCAGACGCAGCCACGCGAGGACCAGCCCGCGGGCCACCGACTGCTGGACGGCGCAGTCCATGAGCCCCGACGTGCCGCCCTGGCACGCGAGCACCCCGCAGTCGTTGGTGAACTGGCGGTGGTTCGCGCGCTCGACCGTCATGAACGAGCGCTCGACGCGATCGAGCGTGCTGACCTCGTCCGGCGTCTCCGAGCCGTACTCGGTGCCGATCCGCTCATACAGCGGGTACGGCGCGGCCAGCCCCACGTCCTCGTCGCGCGTCCCGTGCACCACGAGCACCGAGCGCGTCTCGGCCGCGTTCACCGTGGGCACCCAGGTGTCGGTCGGCGCGAGCGCGATCACCGCGCGCACCGTCGTGTCGGCGAGCACCGCGCTGTCGTGGACCTCCTGGGCCGCGAACAGCGCGCCCTCGCCGCCCCGGCTGTGCCCCACGATGGCCAGCTCGCTCGTATCGAAGCTCCCCGCGAGCCCATTGATGAGGACCCAGTGCTCGAGGTAACGGACCGCGCGCTCGGCCCGGTCGGGCGCGCACGTCTCGGCGACGGATCCGCAGTTCTGAGAAGGCGTCGCCTCCGGGCCGTCGACCGCGACGACCAGGAAGCCGTTCTCGGCCAGCCGATCGGTCAGGTGCGAGTAGTCCGCCGGCTCGAAGCCGTTGCCGGGGAGGAGCAAGACGGTCTCGCCCCCGACCGGCGTGTTGCTGCACCCCGAGCGCAGCGCGAGGGTCGGGAACGAGATCCTCGCCGTGGTCGGACCGTAGTCCGGCAGGTTGTAGGTCGTCTCGAGCGTCCGGGTGCAGGGGTGGCTCACCTCTTCGCCGGGGTTACGCGGGACGAACCGATAGACGAGCGCCTCGTCGGAGGAGGAGGCCGGCTCGAGCGCACAGGCCGAGGCGAAGAGCGCGAGCCCCGAGAGCAGCAGCCGCGTGGGAGTGGGGTTGTGCATTCCCCCACGCTAGCCAGGCCCGAGTCGCGCCTCGTTACACGTTGTCACAGATCCGCCGATCCACGTCCGAGCGCCCCCGCCGCGCGCGCGGCGGTGTTATCACCGAGGGAGTGCACCCCACGCTCCGAGCCGCCCTCGCCGTCGCCGCCCTCGGCGTCACCGCCGGAGCCTGCGCGCACGGAGGAGAGCCGAGCCCGCGTCGCCCGAGCTCTGACCGCGCGGCCGCGCGCCCGCTCGCCCCCCGCCGACGCCTCGTCGTGGCCGACACCTTTGGTTGCGCGCTCCTCACCGGCGGCGCCACCTGCTGGGGCTCGCCGCCGCGCGTCTCCGACGAAGCGGGCGGCCCCCGCGACGTCCCGCTCGCCCGCGCCCTCGACGGCGCCGTCGAGCTGAGCCCCTTCGGCGCCGGCCTCTGCGCTCGCTACCCCGACGGCGCGGTGCGCTGCGCCGATCCACACCGCGACGCGGCTCCCTTCGCCGACCCGTCGATCGGCCCTGTCCGGCGCCTCTCTCCCCTCTGCGCGCTCACCGCCGACGACGCGCTCTGGTGCGTCCCGGACGACGGCGAGCCGGCCCGCCGCGTCGCGTCCGTCCCCGACGCGATCGATCTCGCCGGGCCCTGCGTCCTCCGCGCGGGCGGCGAGGCCGCGTGCTACTCGCCGCGCACCGGCGAGGCCCTGCACACCTGGCGCTGGGTCGGCGCGACGCGCCTCGTGATCCTCGCTCCCTACGTCTGCGGCGTCTTCGACGACCGCCCGCCCGCCTGCCTCCTCCCGATGGCGCCCTCGCCCGTCGAGGTTCCAGCGCGAATCGCCGGCGTCGCGCCCGGAACCCTCTTCGCCTGGTCGCCCGACGGCACGGTGCTCGAGGCGTCCGTCACCCGACGCGGCATCGCGTTCGCGCCCCACCCCGCGCTGAGCGGCGCGCGCGAGCTCGCGTCGAACGGCGCCCAACTCTGCGCGCTGTTGGCTGAGGATGCTGGGCTCGCCGACGACGCGGCCGACAACTCCGCGTCGGCTGACGACGCCATGCCTGCCGACGCCATGCCTTCCGACGCAATGCCCGCCGACGCCGACCTCGCGGGCGCAGGGCGCGCCGACGCCGACCTCGCGGGCGCAGGGCGCGCCGACGCCGACCCCGCGGGCGAGCGGGTCGTGTGCGAGACCCTCGGCGGCGCCCCCGCCCGCGTCCGCGAGCTCGCCCCCGCCGGCTCGTCGGTCACCGGCCTCGCGGCGATGGGCGAGACCACCTGCCTCGTCACGCGCCGAGGCCTCGAACGCTGTGTCACCGCAGGAACGCACCTCTCGTTGACCGACACCGACCTCCCTTCCGCCGGGCGTACGGGCTGCTCGCGCCTCCGCGCCATGAGAACCCGCGACGGCTTCGACGCGCGCGCGCTGCTCTGCGCCGACGGCCTCCGACGGAGGAACCAGGACGGCAGCTACGACACCGTCGCCGACGTCGTCCAGGCGGCGGGCGCGCAGGCGGACGTCCTCCGCTACGCGAACGGCGACGTCCGCGTCCCGGTCGGCGCCGCGCACGCCACCGACGACGTCGAGCGCCGGCTCGGCGCCCGAGTCGCGGACCTCGCCCCCGCCGTCGACGTCAGCGGAGGCGGCGCCGCGTGCGCCGCGCTCCGGGACGGCCGCGTCCGCTGCCGCGCGGGCGCCGCGACCTACGACCTCCCGGGCGTCACCGACGCCGTCCAGGTCGTCGCGGCTTCGACCGAGCTCTGCGTCCGCACCGAGGCCGGACGCGTCCGCTGCCTCCACCATTCCGCCCGCTTCTGGCCCAGCCGCCGCGCGCGCGCCGCCGCGCCCCCGCGCCCCCTCGACCTCGCGGGCGAAGCGCTCCGCGACACGGGCCTCGACGCCGTCACCTCCCTCGTCGGCGCCGCCTCCGTCTGCGCGCTCACCTCCGCCGGCGAGGTCCACTGCTGGGGCGACAACCCCGAAGGCGTCGCGGCCCGCGTCGAGGCTCCGAGCGCGAGCACCGGCCTCCTCGCCCCGCTCCCCGACCACGGCCGCCGCGCGCGCCGCCTCGACTGGCTGGCCGACGTCACCCACCTCACGGTCGCCCCGACCTACGCCTGCGCCCGCCAGTCCACCGGCCGCGTCCTCTGCTGGGGCGCCGTCGTCGAGGACGAGTCCGCCGCCGACGTCCGCGCCGCGCTGACCGTCCCGAGCTCCGTCGCCCGGGTCGCGCCGTAGGAGAACGGGAGGGGACGGTCCGAACTTTTCGAACTTTCTCACGCCCCCGGGCAGGAAGCTTGCCGAGAACGGAGGGGACGGTCCGAACTCTTCGAACTTTCTCACGCCCCCGGCAGGAAGCTTGCCGACCCGCATCATCCGCGTCGTGCGGCTCGCCACCGATCCGTCTTGCTGGCGTCCTTAGCCGCGACTCCTACCGCTCCTGGAGGTCCAAGCGCTCGAGGAGGTCGGGCGCGTTGAGGCGCCGGAGACGTGCCTCCGCATCCGCCCAGGGCTCGTCGGGGGCGAACACGTGGCACAGGACGCGGGTCCCGAGCCCCAGGTCTCGACACTGCGCGAGCGCCATCTCGAGCGACGCCGGCACGAGCGTGTCTCGAGAGATCGTCGCCTCCAGCTCCTCGATCGCTGCGTTCAGCGGCCCGAGACACCGCGCGTCGAGCAGCTGGTCGAACTCGGAGTCCGCGGGCACCAGCGCGATGCCTCGCCGGACCGTCGCCCAGGTGAGCGGATGCACCTCCGACTGCTTCCCGTACAGGAAGCGCTCGACCGCCCGGGTCAAGCCGACCTCCGTGAGGAAGCAGCTCATCACCGTGTGGTCGACCGGCTCACACGCGAGGGTGAATGCATAGACGACGTCGTCGGGGTACGGCGACTCGAACTCGGCGAACGCGCACCGCGTTGCGGCCTCGGCCAACGCCGCGATCCGCTCCGAGCCGGTCATGAGGCGTGACCCCACGGAGACACCACCGCGCCCGCGCAGCATCGACGCAGTCGCCGCGCCATCGGATCGGTCCAGACGAGGAAGCCCTGGCCCTCCACCCGGAACACCTCCGGCGCGTCTCGGGGCGGCGTCTCGACGACCGTCACCAGCACGACCTGGCGCCCCAGTCGCGCCGCGCTCGGGTGAACGACCTCGACCTCGGGCACCGTGACCGTGCAGTCGAAGAAGAGATACTCGGCCCCCTCGATCGTCAGCGGCAGGAGGTCGCCGAACCGCGACAGCCCGAGCTCATCCGCCACCCGCGGCGAGAGGATCGGCGACAGCGGCGAAATGCTCACGATGTCTCCGGCGGGGCCAGCGCCCGACCACGAGAGCGCCGGCGACGGGGTCGGCCACGCCGCGGCCGCGCTCCCAGGAGGCAGGCTCCCCCGGGTGCCTGGGTCCCAGCGGACGAACCGGAAGAACTCCGGGTCGGTCATGGCTCTGTAGGCCCACACGGTCATGGAGATCTGGCAACGAGTCTCCCCCCATCGATGGCTCCTGTCGACTGCGGCTCGTCGTGAGGCTTCCGCGGAACGGCCACGCGCACGTCGACCCGCATCCGCCGCGTCGTCCGCTGCGCGCCGGATCGCTTCGTCACGATCCACTTCGGCCAAGGCCTCGCGAGCTCGGCGTGGCGCATCGACGACGTCGACCTGCGGCTCTGGCGCCTCTTCCGCGGCTGAGCCCGGCCCGTGCGCGGCCCCCGTCGAGGTCGCGCCAGCGCGGGCCTTCCGTGTCCTGGGGCTCGGGCCGAGCCGCCCCCTCATTCCTCACCCCTCCAAACTTTCGCGCCCCGTTCCGTCAGTCCGGCGTAGCGCGGCGCGTCTTGCGGGCCCATGACCCTGCCCGCCCCCGCTCGCGTCGCGCCGGTCGTCCTGCCCGTGGCCCCCGCCGGGGCGCTGCCCCCCGGCGCCGCGCCGCCGTTCGTCGACCCCGAGGGGCCCGAGGCGCGGCGTGTCCTGCTTGGGCTCGCGCGCGGGCGGCTCAAGCCGATCCCGCCCGAGCGCCTCGTCGATCACGTGCTCGACCTCCACGACGAGGACGGCTGGGATGTCCAGCGAGCCGCATTCGAGGCCATCCTCCGCCGCGCCGATTGCGCGCGGGCCGAGGCGTGGTCGGTCGCGGAGCGCCCCGGTCCTCGGCAGCCCTACGGCGTCTACCTCACGCGTCGTCGCGGCCCCGGCACCCCCCGCCCGGTCGGCCTCTGGTCGCTCGAGCCGCTGCGGGCGAGCTGCGACTGCGGCGACTTCCTGCGGAACGGCCTCGGCGTCTGCGTCCACGTCCTCGCCGCGCTCGGCGATCTTTCGTCGCGCCCGCGGATCTTCGCGAAGGCCGACCGCGCGTCCGCCGCGCTCCCGTCGCTCGACTGGGATCCCGTGCGCCCGCTCCTCGGGGCCGACGAAGCGTGGCAGCGCCTCCGCTTCCGGGAGCGCGGCCCGCAACCCACCTTCACACGCGGCTGGCGCGCGGACGGCGAGGGCTGGCTGCGCCCTCCGCGCGGCGCGCGTGCGAGCCGCGTGCTCGCCGACGTCGAGGCCTACGTCCGGCGCGACCCGTCGCGCGCCAGCCCGGCCGCGCGCGAGGTGGTCGACGCCGCGCTCGATCGATGCGCAGCGCGCCTCTCGGCCAAGGACGCGGGCCGCGCGCTCCGCGCCCTCGGCTCGATGAAGCGCGCGCTCTACCCGTACCAGCGTGAGGGCGTGCAGTCGCTGCTCGACGCCGGCCGGCTCCTCCTCGCGGACGACATGGGCCTCGGCAAGACCGCCCAGGCGATCGGCGCCTGCCACGCGCTGGCGAAGTCCGGCGCGGTGCGCCGAGGTCTCCTGCTCGTCCCTGCCCCGCTCAAGGGCCAGTGGGAGCGCGAGTGGGCCGCGTTCACCGACCTGCCGATCGTCCCGGTCGAGGGCCGGCCGGACGCCCGCCGCGCCCTGTACCGAGCGACCGCCGAGGGGTTCCTCCTCGTCAACTACGAGCTGCTCCTCCGCGACGCCGAGGCGCTCCGCGCGTGGGCTCCGGAGCTGGTCGTCCTCGACGAGGCGCAGCGGATCAAGAACGCCGACACCAAGACCGCGCAGGCGGTGAAGACGCTCGCCCCGCGCTTCCGGCTCGCCCTCACCGGGACGCCGATGGAGAACAACCTGAGCGAGCTCGCCTCGATCGCCGACTGGGTCGAGCCCGGGGCGCTCGCCCCGCGGTGGCGGCTGGGCCCTGTCCACGGGACCACGGGGGGCGCGAGGAACCTCGACACCCTGCGGGCTCGGCTCGACGGGTGCTTCCTCCGTCGACGGCGCGCCGAGATCCTCGACCAGCTCCCGTCACGCACCGACTCGTTCGTCCCGGTGCCGATGACCGGGCCGCAAGCGAGCGTCCACCACAAGCACGCGAGAGAGATCGCGCGGCTCACCCAGACGCGCAAGAAGCGGCGCCTCACCCCGCAGGAGGAGCTCGAGCTCATCAAGCACCTCACGCAGCAGCGGGTCGTCGCCGACGGCCTCGCGCTGCGCCGCTTCGAGGAGGCCTGGCCCGAGCTCCGGGACGAGCCGCCCACCCCGGAGCGCCTCGCCGAGCTGTTCAGCCCCAAGCTCCTCGCGATCCGCGACGTGCTCTCCAGCCTCGTCGTCGATCAGGGGCGCACGGTGGTCGTGTTCAGCCAGTGGCGCCGCATGCTCCGCCTCGCCGAGTGGGCGACGCGCGATCTGCTCGAGGGCGCGGGCCTCCGCAGCGTCTTCTTCACCGGGGCCGAGTCGCTGCGCGCCCGCGACCGGAGCGTCGTCGAGCTGCACGACGACCCGGCGACCCGCGTCCTCTTCTCCACCGACGCGGGAGGCGTCGGCCTCAACCTCCAGCGCGCGGCCACCGCGTGCGTCCACCTCGAGCCCGCATGGAACCCTGCGGTCACCGAGCAACGGGTGGCCCGCATCCACCGCCTCGGCCAGCGTGAGCCGATCGACGTCGTCCACCTCGTCGCCCCCGACTCGATCGAAGACCGGATCGTGAAGCGCGGCAGCGCCAAGCGCGCCTTGTTCGACACGCTGTTCGACAGCGACGCCGACTCCGTCACCTACGCGAGCGACGTCACCCTCGCCGACGAGGTCGCCACCGAGGTCGGCCCGCCGCCCCCGGACCGCGACCCCGCGCTCCCGCCGGCGAGCGCGCTGGCCGACGCCCGCGAACCGAACCCGCCGCGGCCGGCCGAGAGGGCCGACGACGGCGCGCACGACACCGACGCGCGGGACAGCGAGACCCAGCACGCCGACGCTCACGACACCGACGCGCACCACGCCGACGCGCACGACGCCGACGCGCACCACACCGACGCGCACCACACCGACGCGCACCACACCGACGCGCACCACGCCGACGCGCACCACGCCGACGTGCACCACACCGACGCGCACCACACCGACGCGCACCACACCGACGCGCACCACACCGACGCGCACCACACCGACGCGCAGCGCGCCGTTCCCCAGTGCACCGGCGCCCGCTGCGTCGGCCCCGCGTCCACCGAGTCGGTCGACCTCGGCGTCGCCACCGTCGACGCCGCGGAGGACGGGCCCGCGGCCGAGAGCCCCTGCGTCGGCGCCGCCTGCGGACCCACTCCCCGCGCCGCTCCCGCCCGCGTCGCGACTCGTCGCACCAACGCGGCCCCGTCCCCCGAGGTCACGCGCGGCCGCCCCTCCGCGATCTCCGTTCAGCGGGCCGACGACGGCCGCCTCGTCCTCTCCGGCTCCGAGGCGGCGACCCGTGACCTCGCGGCCCTGCTCGCGGAGCTCGTCAACGCTCTGCGCGACGCGGCGTGACCGCCCTCACCCCGCGTGACCGAACCCCGTCGGCCGCCACGCGACCGCGCCGGGCAGCACCAGCCGCAGCTCGACGCTCCCCGGCGCGACTCCTCGCTGCCCCGGCTCGCCTTCGAGCACGTGCTCACGGCACGCGGCCGACGGCTGGCTCATGTCGAGCAGCAGCTCCGCCGCCCGCGCCGCTCCCGCCAGGCTCCCGAGGCTGCTCGCGAATCCGCGGACCACGGTCGCGCGCTCCCGCGGTTCGGGATCGTCGCCCGCCTCGTCCGTGAGGTGCACGGCCGGGAGCGTCCGCGGCTCGATGGGGCGCGTGGACCACGTCCGGAACGGGAAGCGCTCGCGGGCGCGCGGCCCGTAGACGAACGACTCCACCGTCAGATGCAGGCCGTCGCCCCCGCCGTCGGCGCAGAGCTCGCTCGGGAGCTCGAGTCTCAACCACGTCGGCACGTGCCGCAGCGCCAGCGGCACGTCGGGGTCCGTGTCGAGCGCCGCCGCCGCCGCAAACCGCACCCCGACGCGGCCAGGCCCCCGGTGGAGGAGCTGCGCCAGCGTGAGCAGCCCGAGGTGACGGAACGCCCGCCGCGAGCCCCACAGCTCCACCTGCGGCACGCGAAACCCCGGCTCGTAGGCGTGCGACCGCACCTCCGCGATGAGCTCGCCCGCCTCGATCCTCTCCGGCGGCGGCGGCAGGTCCTGCGCGCGCAAAGTGAGCGCCACCGCGTCGTCGACGTCGGGGACCCGAGCGGCCACCTCCGCGGCGAAGTCCTCGAGCCGGTCCATCCCCCGATGCTGGAGAGAGGACGAAGTCTTGGCAAGCCTCCACACGCGGTCGACCGCGGTCCGCCAATGGCCGACGGTGGCCTCACCGGGACGGCCGGCGGATCTCCGCGGCTTTACCACCACGCGAACCAGCAGTCGTCGCAGATCACGAACCGCTCCGAGCGACAGACCCGCAGCTCGGCTCCCTTCGCGCACCGAGGGCAGCGTCCCGCGACCCGCGTCGCTCGCGGGGCCGACTGCGCCAGCGCCTCGAGAATCGGCCGCGACGACTCCCTGAGTCGGGGGCCCTCCACGTCGCGCTGGGCCCGCGGACGCTCGGCCCAGGCACGACGCTCGGCGCGACGGAGCAGGTCGGCCGCCGGTCCGACGGCGACACCGACAGCCGGCGTCTCCAGCGCGTAGTCGGCCGACACCGCGTGCTCCTCCGCCCAGCGACGGTAGGTGTGCTCAGCCTCGGCGCTGGCCCGCTCGAGGAGCGCGCGCGCATCGCCGCGTGGTAGCGGACGGCGCTCGAGGAGCGAACGCATCACGGCCTGGTTCGTGTCGGACTTCTGCCCCAGTCGCGTCAGCAGCTCGCCGATGGCGGCGCCTAGGGAGCGCACGGCCTCGACCGCGCCGCGGGTGAACACGATGTCGCGGATGTCGCTCGCCATGCTCAGATCCGCGGATCCCGGATGCAGAGCGAGCGGCGGCCGCTCGGGATCGTCCGCGCGAACCTGCGGCGTCGGCATGAGCGACACCAGCATTCGACCGGTGAACGGGATCGGCGCACCGACCCGCCCGGCCTCGGCGCGCGTCAGGTAGCCGACGTTGGGCGAGGCCTCGATCGCGCGCAGCGTCACGTGCCCGTCGGTTACCTCGAACGTCGGCTCGTATACGACCTGCGAGCCGCACGTCGGCGACGCGAGCGTCCCGAGGCCGGACCACCCCTGCGCCAGGTAGGTCCGCTGCTCCAGCACGACGCGGGGCAGCCGGGCTCGGCGCGACGTGACCAAGCCACGTTGGTATCCGCCCGCCGCGCGCCCTGCAAGCCTGCGTCGCGGCCCGAGGATCGATACACCCCGCAACCCGAGTAGCCACGCGCTCCCCGCGCCGGTAGGCTGGGCGCGCGGCCTCTGCACGCAATCCGACGCAGCGACCCAGCCCGTCGCATGGGTCGACGTCACATCCACGCCGTCCACGACGCAGGTGACGCCCGACCCGGCGCCCGCCTCCTTCACAAGCCTCTATCTGCTCCGCAACGGCACGCTGCTGGCCGAGACGGAGGGAGCGGCGCGCTCCGGTCAGCTCTGGGCGATCGAACCCACCGGAGCCTCACCGCTCACCGTCCAGGCGGTTCGCCTTCAGCCCTACCGCTGTCAGAGCTGCTTGGCGGACGCGCGCTGACCGGCGGCGCCTACAACGTCTGCCGCACCCATCGCCAGTCGCGCGCCCACTCGTAGCGGCCGAAGGCGTAGCTCGTCATGAGGGCGACGGCGGCGTCGGCGCTGACCGTGGACTCGAGCTGGTAGTGGCAGGCCAGCGACACGAGCTGGTGCTCCACGCTGTAGCGCGGGCCGTCCGCGTAGATCTGCAGGTAGGTCGTCTCGGTCTTCTCGAGGATTGCGAAGGGGTCCGACTCCTGCCCGAGGCGGGGTACGAGGTCGGTGATCATGTCCCGATGGACCGGATCGTCAACGCCGAACGCGGGGCAGTTGAAGTAGATCTCGCGGTACTCGGCGCCGATGTCGAAGAGGATGTGCGCGGCCGGCGCGACCTGGTCGGGGGGCACGACCAGGATGAGGAAGCAGTCCTTGTGGTCGGCGGTGACGTGCACCAGCCGCTCACCTGACGCCTCGCAGCGGGTGACGCTCTCGATCCGACGCGGGCTCGCCTCCCACGCCTGCAGCCGAAGCTCGGGCCAGAGGCGACGCGCGTCATCGAGCCACGCGGCGAGCTGCGCCTGATCCGGCGGCGGCGAGACGCGCGCGGCCTGACCGTCGAGGAGCGCGAGGTACTCGTGGAGCTGCAGGAGGCGCATCAGCGAGCTCCGTTCGTCTGCCAGGCGGTGGACGCGCCCGGCCTTCGAGGAGGCAGATCTCGAGGATGGAGGTCTCGTCGACGGGGGGCTGCATGAGGTGGCTCGCGGAGGCTCATGGCGTGACCATCCTACCTCAACCGAGGTTGTCGCCGGGGAAGGTCGAGCGAACGGGCGCGGCGAGGCTGCTGGAGACCCTGGCCTTGACGCTCATCGCACTAAGGCAGCTTCTCCCGGATCTTCGGTCGATTGAGCGCTCCTCGAGGGGAGCTCGGCGCGATCGACAGGCGATTGGCGACGACGAGGTACCGCGCGCCGTCGCGCCCGTTGCCGTGGTCGTTGACGACGCAGTAGGCCCTCGCGCCGTCGGGGATTTCGCCGAGCGCGCGCGACTCCTCCTCGGACGCGAAGCGAATGAGGACGTTCCAGAGATCCGCGTCCTCGTCGATCGCGCAGTGGTGCACGCCCTCGAAGCGGAGGATCCGTCCGGGGCTGCACCAGTCGCAGCAGACGCCGAGCCAGAGCTCGACTCGCGTCGGCTCGAGCGCCTGGATCCGCAGGTCCGAGGCGTGAGGCCCGCCGGCCTCCGCGAGGGCCGGCACGTCGGTGCCCGGAGGCTGGCGCTGGTGCGTGGCGATCACGCTCCGGATCACGAGGTCGTCGGAGGGCCCGTCGAGCTCGACGAGGACGGCCTCGCCCACCCGGAAGTCGCGGGTGCCGTACACGTTCTGCTCCTCGGCGAACGGGAGCGGGCCGAAGTGCGGCGCGACGACCGCGCCGGTCCGGGTCTCCGGGTCCCAGGAGTGGATGCGCCAGGTCATGAGGCTTTCACTGTCCAAACCGGAGCGAGCTCGGACAAGCCGCGACATCGGGTGACGCGTAGTCCAGGGCGGGTTGCGTCATCTTCGACGGTGGGTGCGGCGCTCGGGGAGTCGTCCACCAGGGACCTGTCGCTGCGCCCCGGTCGGGTCGCTCGGCTCACCGGGTCTCGTACAGCGCGAAGGCGGCGCCCTGGGGATCGTCGCAGACGCAGATGCGGTCGCCATTCGGGAGCACGATCACGCCGAGCGACACGCCTCCCCCCGACTCGACGCGGGCGACCGCGTCGTCGAGCGCGTCGACCGCGAAGAAGTAGGTCCAGTGCGGGTGGATGCCGGGGCGGCGCGCGACGTCGCCGAACACGCCGACCTCGGGCGCACCTGGAGCGAACGCGAACGGGTGGAAGGTTCCTTGCTCGCCGACCTCGATCGGCGCGCCGAACGACCAGCCGAAGAGCGCGCCGTACATCGCCTTGGCGCCTTCGACGTCCTGCGTGTCGAGCGTGTAGAACGCGACCTCCGGGCCGGCCGCGGGGTCGGGAGCGGGCGCGGGCTTGGCGAGCGCGAGGATCGCGCCGCCCGGGTCGCGGACGAACGCGGCCTCGAGGCCGCCGGGGCGGGTCCATCTCGGGCCGAGGGCCGTCCCGCCGCGCGCGTGCACCTCGGCCAGGGCGGGCTCGACCTCGCCGACGTCGAGGAAGCCCATCCAGTGAGGGACCGCGCCGCGCGCGACGGCTCGCTCGGGCAGCGGCACCGCGCCGACCGAGGCGACGCCGAGCACCGCGGCGTAGAAGTCCTCGGCCGCGTCGACGTCGGTGGTGCGGAGCGTGATCTGGAAGAAGCGCTTCATGCGGGCTCGGTTTCCTTCCGGGGTCGGGGGCGCGCTCGCTCGATGGCGATCGGTTGCGGAGCACCATAACGTCCACGCCGTCGTCACCGCTTCGCCAACCGGCAGCTGCTCGCGAGCGGCGAGACGCGCCCCTCGTCATCCGACGCGTGACGCTCTCCCCGGACGCGCCGGCGGCTCAGGCCGAGAGCGAGATCGCCCTGCCGCTCGTCGACGGCCTGCGCCAGGTCGAGTCGATCGCGGCGGGCCGACAGGCCGGCAGGGCGGAGGGCGCGCCACCGAATCGGCTCGCTCGTCCGCTCGTCACGAATCTGCTCACGCGGGACGTGCTCGCGGCCGTGTTCGCCTGCGGAGGGGTCGTGTACTCTGACCGCGATGACACGGATCGCGGCGGTCGCGCTGGTCCTGGGATCGTTGGTGCCGTCGCTCGCCGGAGCGCAAGAGGCGGTCGATCCCGAGTCGATGGAAGAGGAGGCGCGAGCGGCGTTCCACCAGGGCCGCGAGGCGTTCGTGGAGGGCCGCTTCGAGTTCGCGCTCGAGCGCTTCCAGGCCGCGTACGAGATGACGGGCCGGCCCGAGCTCCTCTACAACGTCGGCGCCACGCTCGAGCGGCTGCAGCGCCCGGCGGACGCGCTCGCGGCGCTCCGGGGCTACCTCGATCAGGTCCCCGACAGCCCGTTCCGCGGCAACGTCGAGGGTCGGATCATCGCGCTCGAGGAGGCGGTGGCCGAGCGACGCGAGCTGGAAGAGCGCGCGGCCTAAGCGGAGGCGGAGGCGGAGGCGGAGGCCGCGAGCCAGCCCGCGGAGCCTCTCCCGGACGAGCCCGGCGTGGCCGAGCAGTGGTGGTTCTGGACGATCCTCGGCGTGGTCGTGGTCGGCGCCGCGGTCGGCGTAACCCTCGGCGTCGTGCTCTCCGGCGGCCAGCAGGCCCCGCTCCCGGGAGACGAGGGTGTGGTCGTCGAGACGCTCCGCGCGGCCGAGGTTCGGTTCTGATGCGGCGGCTGATCCCGCTGGCCGCGCTCGCCCTCCTCGCGTCGTGCGGCGAGGACCCGCGCACCCAGGTGATGGTGTTCGTGCGCGCCGAAGGCATGGTCCAGGACCGCGCCGCGCGCCTCGAGGTCGACGTGCTCGGCGGGGCCCCGGGCGAGGCGCGCGCGCTGCGCGAGACCGTGACGTACACGGACTCGACCGACGACGCGTTCTTCCCGCTCGAGTGGCCGCGTCGCCTCGCGCTCGTGCCCGAGGGTGGCGACGCGACGCGCACCTTCGCCGTGGTCGCGCGGGCGTACGACGACGCGGGCGACCTGTCGCGGGCACGGAGATCGCGAGCAGCTACCTCGAGGGCGAGACGCTCACGCTCGACGTGTGGCTGCGCGACGACTGCATCGAGCAGACGTGCACCGATGGCCAGACGTGCGTCGCCGGCGCCTGCGTGGCGGCGCCGGACGAGGACCCGTGCAACCTCACGCGCCTCGAAGACGGCGCGCGGCCCGAGGGCTGCGCGACGATGGACGCCGGCGCGGAGCAGGACGCGGGGCCGGGCATGGACGCGGGCGACGTCGACGGAGGGCTCGACGCCGGAGACGAGGACGCCAGCACGCCAGACGCGGGCGCCCCCGACGCAGGCCCCTCCGACGCGGGGCCCGGCCCGCTCGACATCTACAACGTCGTGTTCGTGACCTCGTCCGCGCACAGCGCCGGTGAGCTCGGCAACCTCGCGAGCGCCGACGCGATCTGCGAGACGCGCGCGACCGAAGCGGGCCTGCCCGATCCCGCCTCGTACGTGGCCTTCCTCTCGATCACCGGCGCCTCGGCGATCACCCGGCTCGCGGGGAGCCGCGGCTGGGTCCGGCCCGACGGCTTGCCCGTGATGGACGAGCCCGCAGACCTCCAGGCCGGCGAGATGTTCTACCCCATCGCGGTGACCGAGACGGGCGCCCAGCCCACGGTGACCACCGTCGCCACGGGCACGCGGTCCGACCTCTCCGTCGGCGCGACGTGCGGGGACTACACGACCCTCGCCGGCAACGTGACCGCGGGCAACGCCTACGACGGCACGCGCTACTTCACGGACCGCCGCTTCGGCTTCGCGCCGTTCGAGCCCGCCACGGCGTGCAACGAACCGGCCGCGATCTACTGCTTCGGCACCGGACGCGACGTGGCGCTCGCGCCGCCTCCGCCGCCGCCTGGCGCAGGCGGCGCGCACGTCAGCAGCGCCATGCCCGCGGTGGGCCCGACGGGCATCGCGGCCATGGACGCCGCGTGCGGCGCCGGTTACGTGGCGTTCCTCCCGGACGGCGCGAACGCGGCGCTCGATCGTCTGGGCGGCTTCGCGGGCCCGTGGGTCCGACCGGACGGCGTGGTCGTCGCCGAGAACATCACCCAGCTCGCGGGCGAGCGCCTCCTCGCACCGCCGCTCCAGACCGCGATCGGCCTCTACGTCGGCGACGGCAGGATCTGGAGCAACGAGCGGACGCCCGACACCGCCGGCGGCTTCACGTGCACCGACTGGACGGACGCCGGGGGAGGCATGGCGCGCTTCAGCTACCTCGGTCGCGCGCGCAGCTTCTACACGCGAGCCGTCTCGCGCGCGTGCGGCCCCCAGGGCGACCGCGTGATCTGCTTGTCCACCGGCGCGGTCTACTGACGCGCGGCGGTCCCACTCGCTGGCCGCGGCGGGACCGAGGAAGCGGGCGATGAACGGGGATCAACTGAGCGGGTAGACCTCGCGCAGGTAGCGCCGATTCGTGCTCCCGAGGGGAAGCGGCCCCGCGAGGACCGAAGCCATGTCCATGTCCTCACCGTCATCCATGAGAGTGCCGGCCGGCGGATCGTTGTGCGCTCCGTCCGCTCCGTTCAGGGGGGAGAGCGTCGGGACGCCGTCCACGTCGATGTGAGCGACCTCGGGGTCGGGCTTCCCGACGAGCCCGAGCGCGTGACCGACCTCGTGCACGAGGAAGTTGGTGGTCATCACCGTGAAGGCGTCGAGCGCGCGCCCGATCGCGTTCGCGCGCGCCGGCGGCACGCGCGTCGGATCCAGCGTGACCACGCTGAGGCGCCCCGAAGCGCTCACCACGACCTCGGTGTGGTCCTCGTCCACCGCCTCCACGCGACCGGACACCGCCCCGCCCTCGCCCACCACTCGGGGGTCCGGCGGGTCGGGCGTACCCTTGGCCGCGGTGACCGTGGTGCCCGGGCGCAGCCCGGTCGGCCGGAAGACCGCCGCGAGCGCGTTCTGCACATCCGGCCGCTCGTCGCTGTTGTGCTGGAGCACCGCGCGCGGGTTGACTTCGACCTCGACGACCTTGCCCTTGGTGCTCTGCACGTCCTCGATCCAGCCGAAGATGTTCGCGCCCTTGACCACGAAGCCCGGCCCCTCCTCGCGGGAGCGCGTCAGGCCCTGCATCACCGGCACGCCCTCCAGGACCGGCACGATGCGGGCGCGGTAGCCCACCTCGGCCTCTCCGGGCTCGCGGAACCGGATCCCGAATGGACTGTAGAACCGCGCGAGCCCGCGCAGGACGCCGCGTCGGACCGCCGTGACGTAGTCGCCGGGCTCGCCCCTGCTCTTCTCGAGTCCGAACGCGACCATGTGCGGCACGAGGTCCGTCTTTCGGATCCGGGGCGAGATCGGGAACGACACGACGATGGATCCACCGGCCGGCTCCGCTGCTCCCGCCGTGGTGCCGTCCTTCTCGAGCACCGCGACACGCGAGACGAAGTAGCCTCCGTGCCGCGCGGGGTCACCGGCCTCCATCTCGCGCAACGGGATGTTCACATCGCCACCTTCGTTGACGTCGGTCGCGGTGCGGTCCGACCGGGCCCGCGGCGCGTCGTCGGTGCAGCGGCCGTCCCAGACCACGAGCACCTCGGCGTCGGCCGACGCGGACTCGAACGGCTCCTCGAGCGTGGCCACGGGCTGCGGGCCATCCACCGTGCGACGCGCGACGACGAGGCGGAGGCTCCCCTCGAACGGCGCGGGCAGCTCGCTGAGCGCGACGTGGAACCGGACCTCCTCGTCGAAGCGCGGGCAGAACACGCGGCCGGGCTCGAACGCCTGGTCGGGCCTTCGCACGTCCACCCCGGTGATCGCGATGCCGACGTTGGGTCGCTCGCCGAGCATCGGGATCCGCCGGTGAACGAAGAAGTGGTGGTCGTAGAGGTGGCACCGCATCGGATCGCAGCTCTGTGCGTCCGTCGACGAGTGGCAGTCCATCGGAGGGGCCTCACCCTCGTCGAAGAAGAGGACCTCGACCCGGCGGTCTTCCGGCCGCGGCTCCCCGGACTCGTCCGCGTAGCCCCCAGCCCGACGGCGGTCACGCTCCTCGAGATCCACCGCGTGGAACTCGCCGCAGCCCACGGTCTCCGGCGGCAGGGTGAGCACGGCTCCTTGCACCTCGAGCAGCGCGCTCGCGTCCGGCAGCTCGAGCATGTCTCGCAGGAGGTGCTGGTAGTAGTCGAAGAAGGCGCGCCACGTGGAGAGGCCGACGAAGCCCTGCTGGGAGCCGGGGATCGACTCCTCGAACCCTGGGGCCCGCGGGTTGTCCTCGGCGAGTCTCGCGACCTCGTCGTTGTAGTGCTTCTGGAACGCGCGGATCGCGGCGACGTCCTGAGCGTAGTCGGGGTGCTCGGGGTCGCTGGCCTCGCACCCGATGGCGAGCTCGCGGTCGAGGAAGCGCAGGATGCGCCGCCAGTCGTTCGCGTTGTCGTCGTCGCGGAGCGCGGCTGAGACCCAGGCCTCCTTGTGGTCGAAGCCCTTCAGCAGGAACCACGCGTTCTCGGCGCGCCACTTCGACAGGCGTAGGTTGTGCTCGACCCTCCCCGTCCAGTCGGTGTGTCCGGCCACCAGCATCCTGCGGCTCGGGTGCTGCCGCGCGTGGGCGAGCGCGCTGGCGATGACCCGCAGGCCGGTGATCCCCTCGCCTGCGAAGCCAGCCTCCGGGGTCGGGCCGTCCGGCATGACGATGTGCCGGTCGTTGTTGAAGTGCACGTCCTCGACGTCGAGCACGTGCGCGGTGCGGAGGTCGTGCTCTTGCGTGCTGAGCCCTCCGGCGAGGGGCGTCCAGGAGAAGGCGCCCACCTCCTGCAGCTCGCTCTCCATCCGTGACGCACCCACCCGGCGCACCACCGCCGCGTCGATCGCGAGCGCGTCCAGACCGGCGCGCCCGCCGCCCACGATCGGATCGGTCGCGCCCCAGAGGTGCCGGGGCGGGCTCAGCCAGGCGAGGCCCGACGTGAGGCCGTCGAGCTCCGCCTCCGACACACCGAGCGCCTGGGCGAGCGCCACGCGCAAGAACCGGTACATCGCGACCACGTCGTCCCGGCGCACCTCGAAGTCCGGCGTCGTGCTCGGAAGTCCGAGCGCGGCCGGATACGCGAGCTTGAAGCGACGCAAAGCGAGCTGCGTCTTCGGGCCGACGATCCCGTCGATCGTCCCCGGGTCGCACGGCAGGCCCGCCGAGCGAGCGACCCACGCGAGCATCACCTGCAGCTCGGTCTCGGCCGCGCGATCGAGGTAGTCGTCCACCCAGGTGTCCGACTCGCCCGTGGCGAGCGCCTGGCAGCTCGCGAGGAACGCGTCGTCCGACAGCGCGCCGCGGCCCGCGAGCCCGAGCTCGGTCTCGGAGACCTCGACAGCCCGAGCGATGGCCGCCTGCAACGCGGGGAGCACCCCGTGGTCGTCCACCCACCCGGGCGCGGTCGCCGCGATCGCCGCGCTCGACGGAAGCTCTGCGCGCGCGAACCGCGCGACCTTCGGAGGCGGGACCAGCGCCAGGATCGCGCGTCGCTCCGCGCGCACCGACGCAGAGAGCCCCGCGGCGGACTCGACGACCAACCGCGCGTCGACCTCGGGCAGCGACTCGACACGTCCACCCTCCTGCCAGCGCGGCTCCAGCTTGGCCGTCGCCGCTGCGACGCTCGCGATCCGCGCCGTCGCGCGCGAGCCCGACTCGATGTCCAGCCGCGCCACGCCCTGGCTGTCCGTCGTGAGCGTCTGTCCCGCGCCCGCGATCGAGAGCTCCACCTCGAGCCCGTCGACCGGGTCGCCCACCTCGTCGATCACCTGGACCTCGAACCAGGTCGGCGACTCATCGCGCGCGGGCGGCTCGGTGCTCGGGCCCCCCGCCTCGGACGATGACGCGTCGCTCAGCGACAGCGCTGCCGCGAGCACCGAACGTCGTCGTAGCCCGACCAGCCGCCCGGTCTCGAGCGCGTGCACCAGCGCCACTTCTCGCGCCTGCGCGGTGTACGTCGCGTACCCCGCGCCGTGCCCCAGCAGTCGGTCGAGCTCGGGCCCTCGGCCCTCGTACACCAGCAACCTGACGAGCTCGCGGGGGTCTCCCCACCAGGCCTGAAACGCAGGAGACGACACACGGGGATCCCGCCAGTGCACGACGACCAAGCGGCTCGCTTCGTCCACGGTCATCTCTATCGTTCGCCAGCCGGAGGCCTGTCAAGGTGGGTCGCCGAACCTCGCGACCAGCATGCTCGCACGGTCCTCGAGATCGTCCTCGTGGACGTCGATGACGAGCAGCGCTTGGTCGATTCCCTCGCTCAGGAACGTGGAGCGTCCCGGCCGCGGAGGTCGTGCGCGTCGAGCACCATGCACGCGCGCGTCGTCGACATCAGGATTCCGCGGACGCGCAGAAGATCGCCGTCGAGCAGGCAACCCGACAGATCGCGACCGAGGCCGAGCCCCCGCACTTCCCCTGCTGCGGGTCGCCAACGGCCAGGACGGGAGAGTGCTCGGGGTCGCACGAGCCGGGACCGGAGCGGAGGGCGGAATCGACTTGCTCTCCCGGCTCAGCCACGGATACTCGCTCGTCCCCCGGCCGAGTGGCGGAATGGCAGACGCGGCGGATTCAAAATCCGCTGTCCGCAAGGGCATGCCGGTTCGAGTCCGGCCTCGGCTACTTCGAGCGACGTCTTCGCGGCGCCTCCGCGCGCTACCCTCGGCGGCGTGCCCACCGAGTTTCTCGATCGTGTCGCCGCGCGGCTCCCAGCGCTGAGCTGGGCCTGTGGGCAGGGTCAGGACCACGCGCGCATCGAGCGGGCCGAGCGGTCGCTGGGCTGCTCTTTCGGGCCCAGCTTCACCGCGTACCTCGCGCGGTGGGGGCTGCTTCAGATCGAAGACCTCGAGTACCTCGGTCTGGGCGGTGCGCGCGCGGACGACACCAACGCCGGGTACCCCAACGTGGTGGGCTACACCCTGAGGCTGCGCGCGACGGGCGTGGTGCCGAGTCACTGCGTCGTGGTCCGAGCCGACGCGGGTCACCGCCTGATGTGTCTGGACGCGCTCCGCGTGCGCGGGCGGGAGCCGCTGGTCACGGCCTGGGATCCGGTGGCCCGGGAGGTGATGTTCGAGTCGAGCTGCGACTTCGCCGAGCTCGTGCTGGACGAGATCGATGAGCTCGCCGCCGGCGGCTGATCGCGCAGCACCGTCCGCTACCGGTCACTCATGCATCGCTCGAGGGCGCGCGCGAAGGCCTCGTACTTCGCGAACACGGCGTCGGAGCTTAGGCGTCGCATGGCCCCGTCGATCTCCGGGTGGTCCATGACCTCGAAGCGGACGACGAGCTCGTCGCGCTCCGGGCCGGTCGCGAACAACCCCTGACGGTCGAGGCGTTCGAGCGCGCGGATGGCCGCCTCGAAGACGCCGTGGCGGAAGCTCTCGCCGTCGAGCCGGCACGGCACGCCGTCCCGATGAAAGGCGAGCAGGCGTCGGTACGCGATGTCCAGCGGCTCGCTCCACTTCTCGAAGGCCCATTCCGCGCACGAGAAGAGGACGTCCTCCTCGCGGAGACCGGCCGCCGCGACGGTCTCCGCCAGCGCCGCTCGGGTGTTCGCCGCCGCGCAGATCGTCATCGCGTCGGAGTCGCTGAACAGAGCGAACGCGTTGAACGACTGGTCGGGGTGGTCCGAACGCAGCTGTCGGAGGGCGAGCTCGGCGCCCTCGGCCATCTCGAGCTCCATCGCGTGAAAGTCGACGACCTCGGGGTCGAAGGGCTCCCGGCGCGCGAGGCGGAGCCCGTCGGCCGTCCACTGCTCCACGAGCGCCTCGAACCGTGCGCGCGCCTCGTCCTCGCTGGAGAACGTCTCCTTGCGCGCCTCTCCCC
>JAUHXR010000436.1 GCA_030426845.1 Polyangia bacterium
CGGTGGGCGACGAGGCGCGCGCGATCCACTGGCGCCGCACCGCGGCCCTCGGCAAGACGGTGGTGCGCGACCGTCAGCGCGACGCGGCGCGGCGGATCACCCTCCTGGTCGACGAGCTGCGCCCGGCCGGCGCGGACGAGCGCTGGGACGCGGCCTACGAGGCCATGCTCTCACGGGTCGCCACCGCGGTCGGCCAGGCCCTCGATCGCGGCGCGGCGGTCGAGGTCGTCGCGCGCACCGGCCGCTCGCCCTGGGTCCTGCCGGGCCGCTCCCCCGACCCGGCGTGGCGCTTCCTCGCGCTGCTCGACCCGGTCGACGAGGCCGGCGCGCTCGAGGCGCCGGAGGGGCTCGTGCGCCGCTACGCGGTCGCGGCCGAGGAGCGCGGGGCCGCGTGAGCTTCGCGCAGCTCCACAAGGCGGTCGCCTATCTGCTCGCGGGTCTGGGCCTGTTCGCGATCAGCCTGGGCCCCTACCTGCCGTGGACGAGCGAGGGGCTCCTCGCGGTCGCCTTCGTCGCGAGCTGGTTCGTCGAGGGGCCGCGCGTCCGCGATCGCCGCTGGGTGCGTGGCTGGACGATCGGCCTCGTCGCGCTGCTCGTCGTCCAGGTGCTGCGCGGCTTCGCGGGCGCGGCGATCCTCACGCTCGCGCTGGAGTTCGCGGCCGCCCTCCAGCTCTCGCGCCTCTTCAACCGCCGCACCGCCAAGGAGCACCAGCAGATCGCGGCGCTCGCGCTGCTGCACCTCATCGCGGCGACCGTGCTGTCGACGGACCTGGCCTACGCCTTCGCCTTCCTCGGGTTCGTGATCGCGGCGCCCTGGATGCTCTCGCTCGGTCACCTGCGCGAGGAGATCGAGGCGCACCAGGCGGGGCCCGAGGACCAGCGCGAGGAGGCGATCGCGAAGGTGCTCGCGAGCCCGCGCCTCGTCGGGCCGCGCTTCCTCGCGGCCACGGCCGCGCTCGCGGTGCCGCTCTTCCTGATGACCGGCGTGCTCTTCGTCGTCTTCCCGCGGGTCGGCCTCGGGTTCCTCTCGTTCGGCCGCGGCTCGGGCCAGCCGGTGAGCGGCTTCGGCGCGGACGTGGAGCTCGGCGAGTTCGGAGTCATCCGCACGGACACCACCGTGATCCTGCGGGTCACCCCGCCCGACCTCGCCGACGAGCCGCCGGAGCTCGCCGCGATCCGGATGCGCGGGACGAGCTTCGACCACTACGACGGCCGGCGCTGGACCCGCACCCGCGAGCTCGCCGAGTCGGTGGGCCGCGTCGGCACCCACTACGCGGTCCCGGTGCGCATGCCCAACCCGCGCCGCGACGCGCGATGGGAGGTGGTGCTCGATCCGCTCGACGAGCCGGTGATCTTCCTGCCGCCCGACACGGTCGGCGTGCAGGTCCCGCCGCGGCTCAGCGGCGGGGTCGAGGTCGGGCGCGACGTGACCTACTCGCCCGGGGTGGACCTCCGCTACGCCGACGCGGACGGGCTCGGTCTGCGCTACACCGCCTACACCGCGCCGGACGCGCACGCGGAGGACGACCTCGACGACGAGGATCGCGCGCTCTACCTCCAGATGCCCGACCGGCACGCGCGGGTGGCCGCGCTCGCGCGCGAGTGGACCGCCGGCGCGGCCGACGACCGCGACCGGGTCCGGGCGCTCTCGGCGCGTCTGCGCGACTCGGGCGAGTTCACCTACTCGCTCGAGATGCCCCGCGTGGAGGACGACGAGGAGCCGCTCGACGTGTTCCTCTTCGACGCGCGGCGCGGGCACTGCGAGTACTACGCGACCGCGCTCGTGGTGATGGCCCGCAGCCTCGGGATCCCGGCGCGCAACGTGACCGGCTTCCTCGGCGGTCGCTTCAACGGGTACGGGCGCTACTACGCGCTGAGCCAGGGCGACGCCCACAGCTGGGCGGAGGTCTACGTCGGCGGGCGCTGGTGGGTGGTCGACCCGACGCCCGAGGCGCGCGACGCGATCGTCCCGGACGACGGCTGGCTGAGCGCGCTGCGGCAGCTCGTCGACGCGGCCCGCACGCGCTGGACCGAGGACATCGTGAGCTTCGATCTGCGCAGCCAGATCGGCCTGTTCCGCGCGCTGCGGCGGTGGTTCGATCGCGAGGCGGAGGACGAGCCCGAGCGGCGCGGCCAGGCGAGCGAGGGCGTGGCGACCTCCGGGGCGCCGGGCTGGGTCTACGGGCTCGTCGGGCTCCTGCTCGTCGTCGGGCTGCTCCTCCTCGTCCGGGCGCTCCGCCGCCGCCGCGCCCCGCTCGACCCGACCGCGGCCGGCGCCATGCGCCTCTACGCCCGCCTCGATCGCGCGCTCGCCGCGCTCGGGTGGCCGCGGCCCGCGTCGCAGTCGCCGGGCGAGCGCCTCGCCGCGCTCGCGGAGGCGGGGTTCGAGCCGCTGTCCGTCGTGCGCGAGGTGACCGACCGCTACGTCGCGGCGCGCTTCGGCGGCGAGGCGCTCGATCCGACCGAGGCCGCGCGGCTCGAGCGCGCGGTGCGCGATCTCTCGCGCAGGAGGCCGACGTGAGACGAACGTGCTTCCCGCGGGCGCGGTTGAGCGACTACCCTTGGCCACGATTGCGATGGGTGCCGGCAGCCAGGAGCTGACGGATCGCGCGAAGCTCCTGATCTCGGAGCGCCGCTTTCAGGAAGCGGTTCGCGCATGCCGTCGGGCGCTTCTCTCGAAGCCCGATCAGGTCGAGATCCGCCTGCTGCTCGCGGAGGCCCTGCTCGCCCTCGAGCGCTACGACGAGGTGCGCGTCGAGATGATGGCCCTGGCGCGCAAAGCGCCCGAGGAGGCCGCGGTGTACCGGCTGCTCGGTGAGGCCTACCTGCGCGACCACCGGCCGCATCAGGCGGTCGAGGCGCTGCAGAAGGCGCTCGAGCTCGACCCGTCGGACGAGGTCGCCCAGGAGCTGCTCAGCGAGGCCGCCGACGAGCCGGTGGCGGTCTCGACGACCATCGAGCGGTGGTTCGCGGAGGAGGCCGAGCCGACGGTCGAGACCGGCTCGCCGTCCGGCTGGGAGGAGTCGACCGAGCCGCCGCGCGCCGCGACCGCGCCGATGCACGGCCACGTCCCCAGCGTCGAGATCGACCCCGCGCTCACCGAGAAGCTCCCGCTCCTCGACGAGCCCCGGACCAGCCCGTCTCACGTCACCCCCGAGGCGCGCGCCCGCAAGGCGCCGCCGCCGCCGCCGCCCTCGCTCGGCCTGCCCCTCGACGTCGCGCCGCCCCGGGCCGCCCGCCCCCTCGGTCCCGGCGCCCCCTCGCCCTTCGCGCCGCCGCCCCTCGACGAGCTGGCCCCGCCGGGGGCAGGTCCCTTCGAGGCGGACGACGAGACCGGTCCGGCCAAGCCCTCGGCGATGCGCGCGCTCGAGCCCATCGAGCCGCTCGACGACTTCGAGCTGCTCGCGTCGGACGAGATCGAGCCGCTCGAGAACGAGCCGACCCGGGCGCTGATCCACGACGAGCCCGAGCCGCCCCGGATCGCCGACCTCGACGAGGACTTCGACGAGGTGCCGACCCACGCCATCGACCTCGGCGCGCTGCCGGGCGCCCCCACCCGCACCCGCCCGCCGCCGGGCGCTCCGACCTCCGAGCCGCCGACCCAGGCCCACGTCTCGCCGCCGGCGCTCGAGGAGCGGCCCTCGGTCCCCTCGGTGCAGTACGAGACTCCGTCGCTCCCCAACGCGGCGATCGAGGCCGCGCCCGAGCCTCCGTTGCCGCGCCGAGGGGGGATCCCCGCGATCCTCCCCCTCGCGATCGGCGGCATCGTGCTGCTCGGGCTCCTCGTCGGCGTCGGCTTCGGCGTCTCGCGCTTCCTGGCCGCGTCGGACCTGGACGCGCTCCGCGAGGCGGCGGCCGCGGCCGGCGACTCGGGCGCGGCGGGCGAGCTCGAGGCGGTGGTCCAGCAGATCGGCGCGAGCGAGGACCCGCAGCTCCAGGCGCTCCAGCTCCGCCTCCTGGCGACCCTCACCCTCGAGCACGGGCAGGACCACGCGGCCGCGATCGCGGCGCTCGAGTCGCGCCTCGCGGAGGAGCCGGGGCTCAACGACGTCCGGATCGGGTCCGCGCTCCTCGCCCTCGCGGAGGAGGACCCGGGCCGCGCGCTCGATCGCCTCTACGGCCTCGAGGTCGAGAACGACCAGATCCCCGAGGCCTTCCGGGCCCGCGCCCTCGCGCTCGCGGCGCGCGGCTCCTATGCGCTCGCGGCCGAGGCGGCGCAGCGAGCGTTCGAGGTGCGACCCCGCTCCCCGCGCCACCTCGCGCTCCACGCGCTGATGCAGCACCGCGTCGATCACACCGCCAACGCGCGCACCCTCCTCGAGAACTTCGACGGCCGGGCCACCCAGCCGACGATCCGCCTCACGCTCGCGCGGGTGCTCCTCGAGAGCGGCGCCGACCCGCAGCGCGCGGCCGAGGAGGCGAGCGCGGTGATCGACGAGCTCGGGGTGGTCGCGAGCCCGTACGAGCTGGCGTGGGCCCACCTGATCAAGGCCCACACCGCGGCCGAGAACGGCGACGTGGCGACCGCCGAGACGCAGGCCCGGGCGGCCGCCGAGCGCCGACCGCCCTCGGACGAGCCCTTCGTGATGCGGCTCGCGCAGACCTTCCTCCTCGCGGGCCTCCCCGAGCAGGCCGACGAGCAGCTTGGGCACCTCCCCGAGCCGGAGATCGACGCACCAGGCCGCGCGCTCCTCAACGCCGAGGTCGCGCTCGCGCGAGACGACCTCGACCGCGCCGACCGGGCGATCCGCGGGGCCGGCGACGGGGTGCGTCAGAACCTCTTGCGGGCTCGTATCCTCGAGGAGCGCGGGGAGACGGCCCGCGCCGTCCCGCTCTACCGCGCGGCGATGAACGACGCGGGGCCCGAGGGACGGCGCGCGCGGGTCCGGCTCGCGGCGATCGAGCTCGCGGCCGGCAACCCTCGCCAGACGATCGCGTACCTCGAGGATCACCAGGCCGAGGCGGTCGACGACCCGGAGCTGATCCCGATCCTCGCGCGCGCCTACCTCGCGGAGGGGCGCCTCGACGACGCCCGGCCGATCCTGGACGCGGCGCTCTCGCAGCGGCCCACCTCGCCCGATCTGCTCGCGACCCAGGGGGAGCTGCTCCTCGCGGCGGGCCAGCCGCAGGACGCGCTCGAGCCTCTGCGTCGCGCGGCGCAGGCCCGGGCGACCGACCCGGCGATCCAGGTGCACCTAGGGCGGGCCGCGCTCCTCGCGGGCGAGTCGGACGAGGCCCGGGCCGCCTTCGAGGCGGCGCTCGCGCGCGACGACGACAACGCGGACGCGCTGCTCGGGCTGGCCCGGCTGGCGTTCGCCTCGCGCGACGACGAGCAGCTCGAGGCCCGGCTCACCGCGGCGCAGGCGTCGGGCGCGGACGCGGCGGAGGTGGCGCGCCTGCGCGCGCGGTCGCTCGTCCGCCGCGGGGAGGGCGAGGCGGGGATCGAGGCGCTCACCGCGCTGACGCGTCAGCACGGCGACGACGCGGCGCTCTGGACCGCGCTCGGGCAGCTCCAGGTGCAGGCCGAGTCGGATCGCGACGCGCGGCGCTCGCTCGAGCGCGCGCTGCGGCTGGACCCGGGGCGGCCCGAGGCGCTGCTGACGCTCTCCCTCGTGGAGATGCGCGACGGCGGCCTCGGGCGCGCGCGCGACATGGTGACGACCGCGGTCAGCCAGGCCGAGCAGCGCGGCGAGTCCACTCCCGCGCTCCAGGCGTGGGCGGCGGTGGCCCGCGGCCGGGTGGCGTTCGAGGCGGGCGACTGGGCGGCGGTGACGCGGCTCGCCAACGAGGCGATCGAGCTCGACGCGAACGCGTCCGGCGCGCACATGCTCCTCGCGATCATGGCGATCGAGGGCCACGGCGGCACCGAGCCGGTCGAGGAGCTCCGGCGGGCGGTGGACGGCGACGCCCCCGCGCCCGAGGCGGTGGCGCAGCTCGCGCTGAGGCTCGCCTCGTCCGACCGCGCCGAGGCGTGTCGGCTCGCCCGCCGCTACCTCGCGGTCGCGCCGGACGGCTACGACGCCTCCGAGGTCCGACGCCTCGCCGGGCGCTGCCGCTAGAGCGCCAATCGGTTTGAAACCGCCGCAAATCACGGGCGGGACAGCCGTCCGGCGCGGCCAGCCGCTCCTCGACGATGCCTCAGCATCACCTCGTCACGTCTGACCACGCCGAACGGCCGTCGCGCTCCGAGCTTTCTCGACTCTCCAAACCGATCGGTGCTCTAGGACACTGCGGCGCGTAGTGATTTCGATCGGTTAGCGCGCCTCACCCGGAGCCAACGCAGACCGACGGAGTGCCTTCCGCCGAGTTTCGCGACCATGGCCCTGAGATGCGCGGGGCGAATGATC
>JAUHXR010000437.1 GCA_030426845.1 Polyangia bacterium
GAGTGACGACCAGGACGCGAGGCATGGCGGCGGACTGTAGCAGGCTTGCGGCAATTGGCGGGCGGCATCCGACGGGCCGCCCCCGCGGTCGACCGCGCGCGGCCGCGACAGCCTGGCAGGCCGTCCGCGCGCGCCGCGACAGCCTGTCGAGCCCTCGGTCGTGCGGGCAGCGCTGACCGCGCGGCTCACGCGCGGGCACGCGGGTTGCGAAGTCCGCCGTCATGCTCCGCGCGATCCTCGTCGTCGCCACCTCCGTGGTGACCGGCCTCCTCCTCGGCTCGGGGCTCGCCTGCGAGCTGTCCCGCTGGGCCCTGCCCCTACGCCCGGGCCCACCCCCACCGACCGCGCGGGGCGCGGCCGCCCGCCAGGCGGACCCCGACGCGCTGATCGCCGGGGGCCTCTTCGCGCCGAGCGAGGACCTGCCGCCGTTCGACGATCCGCGCCAGGATCCGCGCCAGGATCCGCGCCAGGATCCACGCTGCGACCCCGGGCTGTCGCTCGTCGGCGTGATCGTCGTCCACTCCGAGCCCCAGGCCGCCTTCGCCGCGCTGGTCGGCCCGGGCGCGCGCGACGTCGTGGCGGTCGGCGGACAGTTCTCGGAGCACACCGTCATGGTGGTGGAGCGCGAGCGGGCGGTGCTCACGCGCGACGGGGGGCCGCGCTGCGAGCTGCGGATGTTCGACCCGGGAGGCCCGCTGCCCGGGCCGCCGCCGATCGCGCCGCCGCCGCGCGCGCGCGTCGAGCGCGTCGGCGACCACGTCCTCGTCGACCGCTCGGTGGTCACCCAGCGCGCCTGGGGCTCGAGCCTCCGCCTGCTCCCGGTGGCCGGAGGCGCGCGGGTCTACGGGGTCCGCCCGGGCAGCCCCGAGGCCGCCGCGGGGCTCCAGAACGGGGACGCCCTCGTGGCCGTCGACGGTGCGCCCGCGACCCCCGACGTCGCGCTCGCCGCCTACGCCCGGGCGATGGCCGGCCAGCCCGTCCGGCTCGGCATCCAGCGCGCCGGCGCGTTCTCCGAGGTGACCCTCGAGGTGGCCGGCCCGCGCGATTGAACGGCCCCGCGAACCTGGTAGGCTGCGCCGCTCATGGCGACCGAGACCGGCTTCAAGCCCCGCTTCGACAACCTCGTCTCCATCTACACCCACGCGGTGGAGAAGTTCACGGATCGGCCGCTGTTCGGCACCAAGCGCGGCGACACGTGGGAGTGGATGACGTACCGCGAGTTCGCGCTCCACACCGACGAGGTACGCGGCGGGCTCGCGGCGCTCGGGGTCGGCGCCGGCGACGTCACCGCCATCATCGCCAACAACCGCCCGGAGTGGGCGGTCGCCGCCTACGCGACCTACGGCCTCGGCGGGCGCTACGTGCCGATGTACGAGTCCCAGCTCCCCAAGGACTGGGAGTACATCCTCGCGGACTGCGGCGCGCGGGTGTGCTTCGCGGCGACGCCGGAGATCTTCACCGCGCTCATCGAGATGAAGCCCCGGCTCCCCGCGCTCGAGCACGTGGTGCTGCTCGACGATGGCGACGCGCCCGACGGCATGACCTACGGCGAGCTGCGCACCAAGGGACGCGCGGCGCCGGCGGCGCTAGCCCACCCGGACCCCGAGGAGGTCGCCGGGTTCATCTACACCTCCGGCACCACCGGCAAGCCCAAGGGCGTGCTCCTCACGCACCGCAACCTCGCGAGCAACGTGAGCGCGATGCACGAGGTCTTCCCGATGACCCCGGAGGACCGCTCGCTGTCGTTCCTCCCGTGGGCGCACTCGTTCGGCCAGACGGTGGAGCTGCACGCGCTCTTCTCGATGGGCGCGAGCCTCGGCATCGCCGAGTCGGTCCCGAAGATCGTGCAGAACCTCGGCGAGGTCCGGCCGACGCTCCTCTTCAGCGTCCCGCGCATCTTCAACAAGATCCACGACGGGGTCCTGAAGAAGATCGAGGAGGACGGCGGCCTCAAGAAGAAGCTCTTCTACGCCGCGCTCGACACCGCCAAGCAGAAGAAGGCGCTCGCCGAGCAGCACCGCTCGAGCGGGTTCGTCGACCTCAAGCACCGCTTCCTCGACAGCGTGGTCAGCAGCAAGATCCGCGACCGCTTCGGCGGGCGGCTCAAGTACGCGTTCAGCGGCGGGGCAGCGATCAGCAAGGAGGTCGCCGAGTTCATCGACGCCCTCGGGATCCTCGTCTACGAGGGCTACGGCCTCACCGAGACCTCCCCCATCGCGACCGCCAACTGGCCGGGCGCGCGCAAGATCGGCTCGGTGGGCAAGCCCATCCCCGGCGTCCGCGTCGAGATCGACCGCGAGGTCACCGGCGACCCGAAGCACGGCGAGATCATCGTGTTCGGGCACAACGTGATGCAGGGCTACCACGGCCTCCCCGAGGAGAACGACAAGGTGTTCGTCGAGGGCGGCGGGTTCCGCACCGGCGACATGGGCTACCTCGACGAGGACGGCTTCCTCTACATCACGGGGCGCATCAAGGAGCAGTACAAGCTGGAGAACGGCAAGTACGTGGTCCCCTCGCCCCTCGAAGAGCAGCTCCAGCTCTCGCCCCTCATCAACCAGGCGTTCGTCTTCGGCGACAACCGCCCCTTCAACGTCGCGCTCGTCATCCCCGACCTCCCCGCGCTCCACAAGTGGTGCGACGAGGAGGGCATCAGCGGCTCCGACGACGAGCTCGTGGCGCACGAGCGCGTGCAGTCGATGATGCGCGAGCAGCTCGATCGCTTCTCGGGCGAGTTCAAGCAGTTCGAGAAGATCAAGCAGTTCAAGCTCCTCACCGAGGAGTTCACGGTCGAGAACGGCCTGCTCACCCCGAAGATGAGCGTGAAGCGGCGCAAGGTCATCGAGCGCTATCAGGCCGACCTCGACGGCCTCTACTGAGGCGCGAGCCGCTGGGCCAGCCGGGCCGCTGGGTCAGCCGGGCCGCTGGGGTCGGCGCACCCGGGGTCGCAGACCCGGCCGTCGGCGGGGGAGCGGCGGCGCGGGGCGGTCGGGCTCGCGCGGGGCCTTGGCACGGACCGTGGAACTTGCCCGGGCATGACCCGACGCACCCCCTCGCGGCTCGCCTCGCTCCTCCTCGCCGCCAGCCTCGCGGGATGCCTCGCGGGGTGCCTCGCGGGGTGCATGGCCCAGCCCGGGGGCGCCGGGTACAGCGGCAGCTACGAGGACCACGAGGAGATGGCGGACTTCGCCCTGCTCCGCGGCGGCACCTTCGACAAGAACCACGTGGTGGACGACGCCTTCTTCACCAACACCACGCTCCTGACCGCGCAGGACATCCAGACGTTCCTCGAGCAGACGCCCTACGGCCGGCGCTGCTTCCTCGCCGACGAGCAGGTCGGCGGGCGGCCGCTGTCGCAGGTCCTCGTGGAGACCGCGCAGCGCGAGGGGCTCAACCCGCTGCTCCTGCTCGCGCGGATGCAGGTCGAGAAGAGCCTCATCTCGCAGAGCGTCAGCCCGGGCGGCAACCGCGTCGACTACGCGTTCGGCTGCGGCTGCCCCGACGGCCGCGCGTGCAACCCCGCCTACAAGGGCCTCGGCCGCCAGATCGAGTGCGGCGCGCAGACCCACATGCGCCTGTTCCGGCGCTCGCAGGACGGCACGGGCCAGTGGCGTCAGGGCCTCACCAAGCGGGACCTCGGCGGCGTCTCCGTGACCCCCGCGAACCACGCGACGGCCGCGCTCTACGCCTACACGCCGTGGGTGCTCCAGGGCAGCGGCGGCAACTGGCTCGTCTGGAACATCACCAACCGCTTCGTCAGCCACCTCATCTCGCTCGGGCTGGTCACCGAGGCCGAGGTCGGCGGCGGCTCCACCGGCACCCCGCCCACCGGCACCCCGACGTCTGGCGCGCCGTGGATCGGCTCGGCCTGCACCGCGCCCGCGGAGTGCGCGCTCGGCGTCTCGGGCGCGACCTGCCACCCCGACGGCCAGATCTGCGTCGCCACCTGCGAGGGCTTCTGTCCGGATCGCGCCGGGGCCGCGACCACCTTCTGCGTCTCGCTCGACGGCGGCGCCTCGGGGACCTGCCTGCCCAAGGCGGCGAGCCAGAACGGCCAGTGCGCGTCGCTCCCCCACACCGAGGCGCGCTCGATGAGCCGCCACGTCGGGTCGAGCTCGGCGAGCGCGAGCACCGCGACGGTGTGCGTCCCCCGGGCGGGCGCCGCTCCCGCCCCGGCCGACCCCGCCCCGGCCGACCCCGCCCCGGCCGACCCCGCCCCGGCCGACCCCGCGCCGGCAGACCCTGCGCCCGCCTCCGACCCGATGTGCAACGAGTCGTGCGGAGCGATGGACGGCGTCTGCGCGGACGGCGGCCGCGGCGCGAGCTACGCGGACTGCGCCTTCGGCTCCGACTGCGCCGACTGCGGCCGCCGCACCGAGGCCGACCGGGCGTCCGACGGGGGCGCCTGCAGCAACGACTGCCTCTACGCCTACGACGGCGAGTGCGATGACGGGGGCCCGAGCAGCGTCTACTCCGAGTGCGCGCTCGGCACCGACTGCGCCGACTGCGGACCGCGCTGATCGGCGCCGCCGCCGCGAGCGCCATGGCCTCGGCCCGACCCGCGGGTCGCTGTCCAGCCCGTGATCTTGGGCGGTTTCAAATCGATTGGCGCTCTGGACCGGCTATCCTCCAACCGTGCGCGAGACCCTCGCGGTGGCGTTCTCGATCGCGGCCCTCACCGGCTGCGGCGGCGCGGCGGTGGCCGGACCAGCCGCGCGCGGCCCCGCGATGACCCGGGCCGAGAACACCAACGCGCCCGCGCCCGCGACCTACACCCCCCCCGCCCCGCCGGCTCCGACGCCCGGCGCTCTCTCGGGCGTGTCGCCCGCCGACGGCGGCGGCGCCGACGGCAGCGGCGCGGACCGCGAGAGCCCGGTCGCGACCTGCGGCGCGCGCGACAGCTACGCCTACATCGCCCAGCGCTTCCGCTGCCCCGACGGCTCCAACCCCCTCGGCGGCGACCTCGAGGCGGGTCGCGCCGCGCGCGTGGGCAACGTCGGGCCCAACCACACCGGGCACATCATCGACCTCTACCGCGTGCCCTGCCCGGGCGGCGAGGTCGAGGTCTACGTCGACATGTACGGCTGCGCGGAGCCGGAAGGCGCGCCTTGAGCGAGCCCGAGCCGGCGCCGGCCGGTCGGGTCGCGGGGCCCGCGGTCCGCGGCGCGGCGCTCGTCCTGCTGATCACCGTGGCCGCCTGCCTCGGGGGCGGGCTGGTCCGCTGGATCGCCGAGATCGTCGAGCCGCCGCCCGAGCCGACCGAGGTGCTCGAGGTCCGGCCGACTCCCGACGTGGTCGTCGCGGTGCGCGACCTGGCGAGGCTCGAGACCGCGTCGTTCCATGTGGAGCGGGTCATCGACATGACGTCGCGCCAGCGGCGCGTGTTCGGGCTGCTCGAGGCCGAGGACTCGATCCTCCTCGTGGCCGCGGCGGACGTGGTGGCGGGGGTCGACCTCGGCCCGCTCGAGCCGGACGACGTGGAGCTGTCGGCCGACCGCACGCGCGTGGTCCTCACGCTGCCGCCGGTCGAGATCTTCAGCGCGCGCCTCGACAACGAGCGGACCTACGTGGCCGAGCGGAGCACCGAGCTGCTCGCGCGGCGCAACGAGCGGCTCGAGACCCAGGCGCGGCAGGAGGCGGAGCGGACGCTCCGGGCGGCGGCCCTCGAGGCAGGGATCCTCATGCGGGCCGAGGAGAACGCGCGCCGAACGCTCGAGTCGCTCGTACGATCGATGGGCTACCGTGAGGTCGAGATCCGATTCCGCGACCACGACGACTGATTCGGCCGTTATGGCCGATTATTCGCCCGGCGCCCGCCGAGGGCCGACCCGCGTCGGGAAAAACCGTCTCGATCGCTTGTCAGGCCGGTTTCCCTGGCCAAGAATGCGTTCCGCGGATCTGCGTGGGGCCGCCGGGAGGCGGCGTAGCGACGGGGCGAGATGAGATGATGCGGTCGATTCGAAGCTGGGGTCCCTGGTGCGGGGCGTGGGGCTGCGCCCTGGGCGTCGCGCTCCTGTGGTCCGCGCTCGCGAGCGGGCGCGCCCGCGCGCAGGACAACCGCCGCGTTCAGATCGAGCTGACCCCGACCGCGCGCGCGCAGATGGCCATCTGGGTCGAGGCGGCCGACGGCTCCCGCTTCGCGACCGTCCGCCTGACCGAGTCCGTGGCGTACCGAGGCATCGGCAACCGACCGGGCGCCACCCAGATGAACAGCGGGTTCCGCTGGCCGTGGGGGCGCCGCGAGGGCGTCCTGCCGGTGTGGGCCCACCGCCGGGTGGACGCGGGCGGCGCGCGCTTCCCGCGCGTGATCTTCAACGGCCGCCGCTCCGAGGGCAACGCGTCCTC
>JAUHXR010000438.1 GCA_030426845.1 Polyangia bacterium
GCCCTCAGCTCCTCGATCTCGCCGCCAACGTCCACACCGGCAACAGATCACAGCGCGATCCGGCTGTCGATCGCGGATCCCTAAGTGATCGAGATCATCCGTCTCTTAGGCGGGCTGAACGCTTACCCCGAGCTGACCGACGGGTCGCCGCGGATGGGCGAGGGGCGAGGCGCTCGCGCGGCGTCCGGGACACGGCGCCGACGTGGTGAGAGCGGGTCGACGCCGATTCTGAGCGTGTTTCGGGGCGTCAGCTCCTGCTGGTGCACGGCGGTTCAGGGACAGCCCGGGAGTGGCTTGTCCCTGACGCAGAGGGAGTGCTCGATAGGACTCTTGGAGCCGGGCGCTTATGCGCGCGGGGAGGGAGTCCAGGATGGCGGCGACGAGGGTGGTGATGCATCGGCTGGAGGAGCTGGTGCGCCTGCACCGGCTGGGTACGCCCGCGAGGGAGGTGGCGCGGCTGCTGCGGATGAGCCCGCGGACCGAGCAGAGCTATCGCACGGCGCTCGAGGCCGCCGGCCTACTGAGCGGTTCGGCAGACGAGCTGCCCGGGGTGGGCGAGCTGAGGGACGCGGTGTCGCGGGGACCTGTGCAACGCACCTTGCCCTGGGGACCTGGGGCCGGCAGTGGAGCCTGAAGGAGATCCAGGACTACCTGCCCACGCCGACCAGCGGACGACCGAACGGTACGTGCGGCGGGCCATCGACCATCTGTCGGAGGCGGCGCGGGACACGATTCTCGGTCCCGGTGTCCCGGGCTCGCGTCCCGCATCCCGAAACGGGGATGGGAGCAAGTCGCCGGAATCATTGACGGATCCTAAAGGATTCGAACCTTTGACCTCTGGCTCCGGAGGCGCCAGCGAGGGCGAGTCGGGCCGCGAGGTTGCGGGCGCCCGTGGCCAACGGCTGGCCCAACCGCTCGAGGAGCTCGCCGCGCGCGTCGTCGCCCTCGCCGCGACGGAGGGCGGCGCCCTGCCCTGGGAGCTCGTCCAGCGGCTCGCGGAGGGCGTCCTGGGGCGTCGGGAGGTCCGGTTGGCCCGGGCGCTCCTCGAGGACCCTCAGGGGCCGCTGACGGCCCGCAGGGCGATCGAGCTCGCCGAGCGCCTCTTGCGGGGCGAGGGCGCGGCCGGGGGCGATGCGGTGTCCGAATTGAGTTTCGGGGGCGGGCCCAAGCACGAGAGCTGACACGGCCCCGCTCGCTGCCTACGATGGCCGCATGACGCGTTGCGCCCTCCTCGCCCTCACGATCCTCGCCCTCGCCGGCTGCGAGTCCAGCGGGGCCACGTGCGAGCCCATCGGGCCGGTCGGCGCCGGCGACTACGTCGACTGCGGCCGCGCGACCGAAGGGCCCAACCCCCTCGGCGTGTGCGAGCCCCCGGAGGGCACGTGCCGGTGGTCGGCTGGCGGCGCCTACCGGTGCACCGACTCCGAGGGCGTTGACCACGATCCCCAGCTAGCCGGGTGCGTCGACGGCGTCCCCACGTGCCAGCCCGTGGCCGGGCCCACGGGGCTCGTGGAGTGGATCCCGGTCTGCCGCCAGCCCCCGAGCCCCTAGGCCGCGAGGCGGGCCGCTGTGCCGCCCTGGGGGCCGAGGTAGTGCCCGACGTACCCCGCGACCACGAGCCGCCCCTCAGGGGCTGCCAGGTAGGCGATGACGAAGGTCTCGCCGGTCGGCGTCGCGTCGAACGCGGCGAGGAGCCGATCGGCGTTCGCGGGGTCGCGGCCGCGGAGCACCCGCGCGAGCTCGGTTCGGTCGAGCGGCGAGCAGACCGCGCGCCGGCCGTGGAGCCGCACGCGGAAGGCGTCCGGGGCGGCGCGGACGATCGCCGCGTGCTCGTGCTCGGCCGCCCACTCGAGGGCGTGGACCGCGCGGCGGCGCTCGAGGGCGTCGAGGCCGCGGGCGAGACGCTCGGCTTGGTCGGGACTCACGGCGCGAGCATCCTCGGTTCGTCGCCGGCCGCACCGAGGAGCCCGTCCGCCCCCGCGATGAACGCGAAGCGACGTTGCGACGGTTGGACTTCGTCGTAGCTGGCGTACTCGAGCTCCCACACGAGCGAGCCGGGGACCCAGGCCGAGTTCAGCGTCAGCCGGATCACCCCGCCTGCTGAGCTGACGACGGTCCCGCCTACCACCGCAGGCGACTCGGAGTCGTACTCGACCAACCGGACGACGTCGCCCGGATCCCAGAACTCGTCCACCGTCCGCCCGGCCGGGGCGTACAGCGCATTGTCGATCGCGAGGTCCCACGTCGTGCCGCTGACGAGCGTTTGGCCCGTCACCCGCGCGGTCGGGGTGTAGCCGGCCACGTTGAGGCCGCTGAGCAGCACGGTCAGCGTCCCATGAGCGTCCGCGAGGGCCCAGCGGCGCGCGATGATGATCCCCGAGAGGGGTCCCTTGCCCCGCGAACCCGTGGTGCGGCTTGGCAGGTGATCGGCCGAGAAGCTCACGACGTCGCCGAGGAGCAGGTCGAACAGCTTGTAGGACACGTGCACCGTCACGATGTCGTGCGGGTAGCCGAACAGCGCCATCACCGGGAGCATCTGCTCGACCAGGTCCTCGCGGCCGATCAGTCGATCGCCGTAGGTCGCGAAGCTCTTCGGCGCGATCTCCATGCGGCGCGGCTTGTTGTCCAAGCCCAGCGAGAAGTTGTCTCGGATCGTGATCGGCGGCTCAAGGTGCTCGTCCTCGACGGCGTCGTAGCCGCGAAGCAACTTGATGATGTTGACCGTCTGGTTGCCCGTCGAGAGGGTCGAGTACTCGACGCTGACGATCTCTTCGTCGATCGACGTTTCGGGCACCTGCGCGCTGTTTGGGAGCGCGAGCTCGCGCAACCCGATCTTGCCGTCGGCCGTGAAGTACGGGTAGAGGCCGAGCAGCTTCCACTCGGCGCGGAGGAGCTCGAGCAGCTCAACCTCTTGGGTGAGGATCCAGATCCGGTTCGTGAGCCAGTGGCGCCCGCGCGCGCCGGCCGTCACCGCCGAGGCCCAGTCATCGAGGTGCGCGTTGCTCAGCAGCGGCGACAGCCCGAGGCTCGCGTAGGTCTCGCTCTCGCTCAGGAGGGCCGCGCGCAGGTCGGTCAGGCTGCCGGCCGCGAGGCCCCGCACGACGGTGATCGCCGGAGCGCTCGCCCGCGTGTAGACGATGCTCGTCCCCTCGACCGGATCCTCGCGGCCGGCCCCCGGCACACCGGGCCGGCGGGCGAGCTCGACATAGCGCTCGGACGCGTTCGCCGAGTCGATCTGGTAGGTCGCGTTGATCCCGTTGCCCCACTCAATAGAGACCGCGGTCGTGTCTGCCGCGATCTCGGACGCGAGGTAGAGCCTGCGAGCGGGCCAGGTCGCGGCGAGGCTGGGCACCGACTGATGAGGGAACGCCGGAAGGCCGTAGAAGCCTCGAGGCACCTCGCGCGCGCCCGGCGGAGCGCTATCCGTCCCGCCCGTGATCCAGAGCGGGTAGATGGTTCCGGTTCCCGAGGGGTTCCCCGCGGCGTCGATCGTCGCCGAGGCGTTGACCCCGCCGTCGAGCGGGGACCACGTGTAGATGCTCAGCGTCGTTCCGCTCGGGACCTGCGCCTCGATCGTCCACTTCGTCGGCGCGAGCGGGTCGGGGACGGCGCGGAGCGTCGACGCGTAGCCCCAGGTGGTCTCGAAGTCCAAGAGGGCCTCGTTGAGGCTCCCGGGGCTGGACCCGTCGACGTTGCCCATCATCTCGGCGTTCGACTCGAAGAACCCGAAGAACAGAAGCGGCTTATCGATCTCACCGCCCACGCCGTCGAGCTCGACGAAGCGGAACCAGAGCGGGCACGCGTAGTGGTAGTACACGCCGCGCACGCTGACGGGATCTGCGACCGCGCCGCCGATCGACTGCTTGAGCCGCTCGGCGACGCTCGTGAGCTGCAGACGGAACTCGTTGCCCGCGCCCGTGATGCGGGGCTCACTCGCGACCTCGCCTACCCACGCGAGGTGCCCGTTGCCCTGCAGGTCGTCGCCGTCGTCGTAGAGGGTGACGAACGCGCGGCGTCCGCGGATCCGGTAGGGGCGGTCGGTCACGTGGGCCGCGGGAGCGCCTGTCGCTGACGTCGCCCAGTGCTTGTGATCGATGGTGTCCCACCAGCCGCGGTTGCAGCCGGTGAGCGTCGGGCCCGCCACGGCGCCCACGCGGATGGTCTCCGATCCGATGTGGAGCACGTCGCCGGCCGCGACGCCCGACGCACTCAGGAGCGTCACGGTCCCGTCGCCCGCGTCGAGGTCCGACGCGAGAATCCGAGTCATCCCCGGGAGGCGGTGCAGCACCTGGCTGACGTCCTCGTCGCGGGTCTCGAAGAGCCGGAACGACATGCCGCGCCCGTCGAGCGAGCACTCCGGGATGTTGACGCTCTCTTCGATGACGATCCCCGACTCGAGCGCGTTGAGGCAGTAGACGCGACGCCGGCCGTCGGCGGTCGTCTGCTCCATCGCCGGGTCGGAGACGAACTCGATCGGCAGCCCCGCGATCGTCACGCGGACCGCGAAGTCGCCGGAGCCCGTGGCGCGTGTGACGTCGAAAGCCATGGCTCAGTGCGGCCGCGAGGTGTCCGCGAGCGGGTAGAGCGTGATCGCCCGCTCGATCGCCGAAACGAAGTGCTCGAGCCGCTCCGCGTGCGAGGCCTCGGGCGGGATCGAGTTGGAGCGTTCGATCGCTGCGACGAGGACGAGGCTGACGTTGGTGCCGAGGAGCTCATGCGTCGCGACGTGAACGCACGTGGCCGTGAGGATCCAGAGCGCGTGTTGCTTGTCCACCGCGTCGCCCGCGCACAGCTCCGTCGAGCGCTCGAGCGCGCGCTTGAGCATGGCGACGCCGAGGCGCTCCTTGGTCGTCAGCTTCCTGCTCTCGGTCACTCGCCGTACTCCCTGCGCGCCGCTTCGCTGAGACGGTTGATGATCTGTCCCTGCTCCGCCTCCGTCATGACGGCGTTCGGAGCGAAGATGTTGATCGTGACCGGTGACCCGCCACGGCCCCCGCCCTCAGGCGCGAATTGCCCCGGCGCAGGCGGGGCACCGCCGCCGCCGACTGCCGGCGTGTTCGGGATGGCTGCAGCGCCGATCCCGGTGGCCGCGGCCACGCCGGCGGACAGCGCGGCCGCCGTGGCGTGCTGAGCCGCCGCAGCCCCGTCGTAGCGCGCCGCGGCAGCCACCGCGAGCGCGGCCTCAGAAAGCGCCCGGATGCCGTACTCGATCGCCGTGGACTCAAGGAACGCGTCGAGCATCGAAGTGAACGCGTCGCCGGTGAGCTCCTCGCCCTTGGCGACGTGCCGCACCATGTCCCCGACGAGGTTGGTGACGTTGCCGCCGAGCTGGCTGAACTGGTCCTGAATGAACGAGGCCTGCGCCGCTGCCTCCTCTTGCCGCGCGAGGGCCTCGCCCTTCTCCTTCTCGCGGTTCGATTCGATCAGGGAGTTGTGGTGCGTCGCGGTCTGGTTGAAGAGCTCGAGCTTGCGGTCCTCGGCCTCGCGGACGAGCGCGATCCGTCGCTCGTGCCACTCGCGCTCCGCGTTGAGCATGAACTCGTTGGCCTGCGCGGCCGCCGCGGCGCGCTCTTGGGCTGCCGTGATCTCATTCTGCAAGAGGAGCTGCTGAAACTGCTCCTCCTCGCTCATCTCCTCGCGCCGAGCCTGGCGCCGGTGGCCCGCGCGGCGGCGCGTGCTCTCGCGCTGGCGCTCCTCGGCCTGGCGCTGCGCGCGCTCCGAGTCGAACCCCTCGATGGCACCGGGCCCCGCGCGGCCGACGCCGCCCTCGGAGTTCAGGTTGCGCGCGGCCGCGGCCTCGAGCTCCGCGAGCCCCGTGCGCTCCTCGCGAATGCGTGCGTCGAGATCGTCCAGCGAGCGCGCGGCGTCGGCGGCCGCGCCGGTGATCCCGATCGTGTCCCGGCGCGCGCTCTCTCGGAAGGCCTCGAGCGAGAGACCGATCACGGGGAGCGCGTCTTCGACAGTGGCGACCGCGCGGTTGCGCTGCGCCTCGAGCTCGGCGACCGCGTCGCGCTGCATCCCGATCGCCCCGGCGAAATCGTCGGCGCTGACGTCGAGCCCGGCGCGCAGCCGCTGCGACTCGTTCCGCTCGCGGAACGCGTTCGCGAGGTCTCGGATGCTCGCGGCGGCTCCCTGCGCGGCCGTGTCGACGCTCTCGAGCTCATCCTCCGCATCGCTCAGCATCGGGAGGAGCAGACCGCCCGCGACCGTCACCGCCGCGATCGCGACGCCCAGCGGACCCATCGACGTGGTGAGCGCCGTCGTCGCGGTGCCCATCGCCCCCACGAGCGCGCCTGC
>JAUHXR010000053.1 GCA_030426845.1 Polyangia bacterium
GCGCGAGCCCGTAACCGCCCTCGGACACGAGGTACTGCTGGCGCGTGGTCCCCTCGTCCACCGTGATCCTCCACGCCCGCGTGAGCCGCGCCGGGTCCTCCGCGAGGTCGAGCTCGGCCACGTAAAAGGCGTCGCGCGCGGCCCGCGTGAACGCCACGCCGAGCTGGCCGTCGTCCGTCAACCAGGCGCGGTCGAGCCGGATCCACTCCGCGGGGACGATCGCGTCCACGGCCAGCGCCCGGACCTCCCCCGTGCGCAGGTCCGCGGCGTGGAGGCCGTCCGCGTCGAAGACGAGCCGCGCGTCGTCCATCGCGATCAGCGCCGGGTCGCGCAGGCCGCCCAGGGCCAGGTCGACGTCGCACCGGCCGCTGGCGCGGCAGGGACCGCACCGGATGGCGACCGAGCCAGGAGCGGCGGGGTCGGCGGCGGTCCAGCACATCGGGTGACGGTCCCCGGCCGCTGGCGTCGCGGCGGCGATCGCGACGGACGTGGGCCCGAGGCTCTCGAAGTCCATGACCCCGACGCACCACGCGAGGCTCTCGTCCTCGCAGGGCGCGTCGTCGGCCGCGCCGAAGGGGCTGTCGCGCCGAGCCACGAAGTAGGTCGCGTCGCCCGCCTCCACGAGGGCCACCCCTTCGAAGCGCGGCGGAGGGAGCGGCTCGAGGAGCGCGACGCCGGCCGCGCTCGTGTCGCGCGGGACGGGCAGCGCCGCACGGACGAGAGGAGCGCGGCCGCCCGGCCGCGACTCGAGGAGGCGGTCCTCGGTCGGACCGAACGCGCCGATCAGCGCGCGGTCGTCGTCGACCAGCCAGGGAACGGCCACGCCGAAGCCGGGGAGCGCCACCTCGCCTCCCGCGCCGGTCGCGTCGAACACCGCGACGCCCTCCTCGGTGGTGAGCAGCAGCAGCCCCCCCTGCTCGAGGGCCCAGCCCACGCCGTCGGTCGCCGGGCAGTCGGCCAGCGCGAGGGACGCGGCCGGGGTGGCGAGGGGCGCGACGTCCGGCGCACAGCCGCCGATCGACAGGACGAACGCCAGGCCGACCGCCGCCACCAACCCGAGCCGGATGCCGGGGGCGCGCTCCCCGCGCCGCGAGCGCGGACCCCGAGCCCACGAGGGTTGCTTCCTCGAGCGCATCCCGCCCAAGCCTACGGTACTCCCCGGGCTCGTGCTCCTCGGGAGGGTGTCAGATCCATGGTCGCGGCGGCGAAGCATGTGCTCGGGGAGGGCCGCGATGGAGACCAAGGTGTGTGCAGGGTGCGGGGCCAGCGTGGCCGTTGCGTCGATGTCCTGGACCTCGGACGGCGAGCGCTGCGAGGACTGCGCGGGCGGACACGCCGACGTCGTGGGGCAGGGATCGTCGTCGGCGACGCGGGTCGCGGTGGGCGCGCTGGTCGCGGCCGCGCTGCCGCTCGTCTTCAGCTACCGGACATCGTCGACCACGACGGTGACGATGACCGACGCGGCCGGCGTCGAGCACGTGGCGTCGAGCGGCTCGGCCTACGACTACGTCGCGATCGGCGGCGGCGGCATCGCGCTGGTCCTCGCGACGGTGGCGCTGCTCCTCAACCTCAAGGAGAAGCGCAAGGCGGCCTTCGTGATGCTGGGCCTCGCGTTCGTGGTGGGCGCCTACCAGCTCGCCCGCGGCTTCGTGTTCTGAGCGCGGAGGGCGCGGCGCTACTCGCAGCGCGCGCGGGCGCGGAGCGGGCTGTCGGGGTGGGCGCGGTGGAAGGCGGCGGCGGCGGCGCGGGCGTCGTCCGTCCGGCCCGCCGCGCAGAGCGCCACGACCTGGGCCGCCTCGCGCTCCTCACCCATCACGCCCGCCGGGAAGCGCCGCGCGTGCTCGGAGAGGGCGCTCAACGCCTCCGCCGGCCGATCCGCGTGGAGCGCCCGCGTGGCGCGGCGCAGGAGCGCCACCTCGGCCGCGAGGGTCGAGGGCGTCGTCGGCTCGGCTGAGGGCTGGGTCGAGGGTTGGGTCGAGGGCTGGGTCGAGGGTTGGGGCGTCGCCTCGGGCTCGTTCACCTCGGAGGCCGGCGTCGCGGCTCGACGCCCGGCAACGCGCGCGGTCGCCCGCGCGGGCGCGGCGGCCTCGGAGGCCGCGGGGCTGGGGTTCGCCGCGTCGTCCGTCCTCGCGTCGTCGGCGACCGCACGCGCCGACGGCGCCTCGATCGGCGCCTCGATCGGCGCCTCGATCGGCACCTCGATCGGCGCCTCGATCGGCGCCACCTCGGCCGCCGCGCGGTCGATCGGACGGCTCTCGGTGCGTCCGGCGGACGGCGCGGTCGGGGCGGTCGGGGCCGCCGCGCGCGCCGGTGCGGTGTCGACGACGTCGTCCTCGGCCGGGCCCCCGAGCTGGGGAGCGGCCACCGCGACCGCGCCCAGGGCGCCGAGGGCGACCAGCGCGAGGGTGACCTTCGCCGAGGTCGACAGGCCGATCACCGCGGCCGCGCCGGTCGCGCTCGCCGACGCGCTCGAGGCCGCGGTCGACGCGGCCAGGCCGGCGCCGCCCGCGAGGGTCGCCATCATGGCGCGCTTCACCCGCGCGCGATCCGCGGCCGACGGATCGTCCGCGCCGCGCACTTCCGCGATCAGGTCGCGGGCCTCGGGCGAGAGCTCTGAGCGTCCGTCGGTCATCGCCGGGCCTCCCGCGCTCGGTGGCGAGCGAGCGCTTCCTCGAACTTCTGGCGGGCTCCGCGGAGCCGCGAGTACACGGTGTTGAGCTTGACCCCGAGGGCCTCGCTGATCTCGGGCGCGGTCATCTGCTCGAGCTCGGCCAGGATGAAGATGGCGCGGCGGTCCTCGTCGAGCGTCGCGAGCAGAGAGTGGAGCAGGGCCACCCGTTCGTTGCGCTCGGCGCGCTCGGCGGGCCCGCTCTCGCTCGGCGCCGAGAGGCCGTCGGGGAGCGGGTCGAGGCCCCCCTTGCGGCGCAGCGTGCGGCGGTGGTCGGAGACCACTCGCACGAGGATCCCGAACAGCCACGTGCGCGCGCTCGAGCGTCCCTCGAAGTCCGCGCGCCGCCGGTGGGCGACGAGGAAGACCTCCTGCACGACGTCGTCGACCGCCGCGTGGGCCACCCCCATGCGCCGCGCGCTCCGCCACACGAAGTCGAAGTGCGCGTCGTAGAGCGCCTCGACGTCGATCACGGCGTGCGTACCGCTGACGGACCGAGGGTCCCGCGTGGGCGCGTCGAGGGCGGCGGCCAGGGCCATGTCGGTTGGGTGGCCGCTCACGCCCGGATCCGTCGAGGAAACTTCAAAAGTGCACGCTGACCCCGGCGCCGAAGCGCCCGCTCACCGGCTCCTGGCGGAGGAAGACCTCGTCGCCTCCCGCCGCCCGCACCGCGAACTCCAGTGGATTGAAGGGGATCACGAGGGTCGCGTCCAGGCCGAGGCCGACCGCGTCGACCGGGCGCCAGCGGGCCTCGATCCCCACCACCGCGCCGAAGAAGGTGCCGAGGCCGGTCTCGGTCGAGGCCAGCCCGAAGCCCTGGGCGACGCTGACGCCGAGGAGCAAGCCGCCGCACGCGGCGAGGCCGCGGGCGGCCTCGAACGGGTGCACGCACGCGCGGGCGTCGACGCTCACCGAGGTGATGTCTGCCCCCGCGCTCGAGCCGGCCGCCCGCAGGCCGGGCTGCGGGGTCACGACTCCCGCGCGCAGGCGGCCGTCGACGAGGGGGACGCCCCAGCCGGCCTCGACCCACACCCACGCGCTGGGGGTGGGCACCGTGCCGACGTCGACTCCGGCCCCCGCGCCGACGAAGCCGGGGGAGGGCGGCGCAGCGGGATCCTCCGCGGGCGACGCCTGGGGCGCTCGCCGCGGGGCGCGCCAGCTCGGGGGGGCGGGCGCGTCCGGGCCGGCCAGCGAGGCGGCCGCGCGCGGCGCCGGATCGGGGGTCGGTCGGGTGGTCGCCTCGGGGGCCGGCTCGTCGTCGACGACCCGGGCCGGGTCGATCATCAGGGCGAGCACCAGGGCGGCTGCGTCGGCCAGGCCTTCGCACGCCGGCCCCTCGAGGGTCCGCTCGCCCTCCGCGTCGCCGGTGCGGGTCCGCAGTGTCAGTCGGAAGCCGTCCGCCATCGCCTCGGTGGACGCTTCGGCCTCGACCGGAGGGCCGTCGGGGATCGCGCCGCCGAGCAGGCGCGCGACCTCGGCCCGCATGGCGGTCGCGTCGGGGCACGCGTCGGGGGCGCGCGCGGTGAGGGTCAGGCGGTCCTGGGCGCGGACCGTCGCTGGGCCCACGAGCGTGGCCGTCCCCCACGCCAGCAGGGCGAGCGCGAGCGAGGTCGGGCGCGCGGCGCGGGGCATCCACCGACGGCATAGCAAACTGGCCAGGGGCGGAAAGGCGGGCTGACCGCGGCGGGCGGGATGCGCTCTTCAACCGGTCAGGGCCAGGTCCACGATCACGGGCTGGTGGTCCGACCCCGCGCCCACCCCCTCCCGGACCGCCACGGGCCGCAGCTCGGGGCTGACGAGCACGTGGTCGAGCCGGAGGGGGGGCAGGATGAAGAGGCCGTTGGGCCAGGTGGTCGCGAGGCCGCGGCCGAGGGCGTCGTGCGCGTCGGCGAGGCCGAGGGCGCGCAGGCGCAGGACGCCCGCCGCGTGGGTGGTCGCGTTCAGATCTCCGGCCACCACGAGCGGGCCGTCGATGCCCGCGACGTGGTCGGCGAGGCGGGCGAGCTGCGCGCGCCAGGTGGCGGCGTAGTCGGAGTCCACGGGCGGGAGCGTGTGCACGCCGATCACGCGGACGGATCGCTCACCGACGGTGACGGTCGCGTCGATCATCGGGACCCCCTCGAGGTCGACCAGCTCGGAGCGCGCGAGCGGGAGGCGCGACAGGATCGCGATGCCGAACGAGTCCGGGCGGACGAAGACGTCGCGGTGCGGGAACGCGGCGCGGGCGGCCGGCGACTCCAGGCGGTGGACCCACCGCGGCGAGACCTCCTCGAGCACGAGGACATCGGCGTCGAGGTCCATCAGCTCCGCGAGGAGCGCGTCCGGCTGGTCGTTCACCCCGAGGAGGTTGGCGGTGACGACGCGGACGGTGGGCGCCCCCTCGTCGGCCGACCCGATCGTGGGCACGAGGCTCGGGGCGACCCAGACCACGTGGCACGCGACCGCGAAGCCGGCTGCGATCGCGGTCCAGCGTCGGCGCCGGCGGATCGCGACCGCGAGAAGCAGGTACGCGGGGAGGAACCCCCACGGCGTGATCGAGCTGGCCCACACGAGCGGCAGCGCGGTGTCGTGCGCGACGAGGCGTGACAGCGCCCAGAGCGCGAAGGGAGCGACGAGGACGGGGAGCACCCACGCGCGGCGAGGACGGTCGGTCATGCCCCTCACGGTGGCGCCTCCCCGTGATCGAGCGGCCGCCGCGCCGAGGAGCTTGTCGGGCCGAGATGTGGCGGACCCGTGGCGAGCCTCAGTCCGCGGGGACGCCGGGGAACTTGAGGCCGAAGCGGGCGAGGTACTTGCGGAGTCGATCGGCGTCGTTGGTCGAGCGCCGCCGCCGTCGCGAGGCCGCGAAGAGCGTGCGGCCCGCGTCGCTCACCGAGCGCGCGCGGGCGCATACGGCCAGGACGTCCTCGAGCTGCACCCGGTCGAAGCGGTCGAGCTCCGCCGCCCCCTCCGCGCCCAGCGCCTCCACCACGCGACCGCCCGGCGCGCCCTCGTCCCCGGACCAGCTCCGCTCGAGGCGCTCGAACTCGTCGCGCACCCCGGCCGTGTCGATACGCCCGCCCGGAGCGAGGGTGCCCATGCGGAGCACCGCCGCGCTCAGGTCGCGGAAGTTCGCGTGCCACGGCGCACCGGCCGCGAGCTCGAGGAAGCGCTTGCGCGCCTCGCGGTTGATCGAGATCCGCCGGCCGAGGCGCTCGCTCGCGCGCTCGAGCTCGAACTCGAGGTTGGGCTCCACGTCCTCGGCGCGATCGGCGAGGCCCGGCAGCTCGAAGGTCCACAGATCGATCCGCGCGAGCAGATCCTCGCGGAAGCGCCCCTCGCGCGCGGCCTGGCGCAGCGCCCGGTTCGTCCCCGCGAAGAGCTGGAAGTCGCTCCCCACCTCGTGGTCCGCGCCCACCGGGTAGAAGCGCTTGAGCTCGAGCGCGCGCAGGAGCATCGCCTGCTCCTCGAGCCCGAGCTCGCCGATCTCGTCGAGGAAGAGCACGCCGCGGTCGGCCGACCGCAACAGGCCGGGGCGCTCGCTCGCCGCGCCGGTGTACGCACCCTTGGTGTGGCCGAAGAGCGCGCTCTTGGCCATCTCGCCGCGCAGCGTCGCGCAGTTCACGGCCACGAACGGGCCCTCCACCTGGCCGCGCCGCTCCTTGAGCTCGAAGATGCGCCGCGCGAGCGCGCTCTTGCCCGCGCCGGTCGGCCCCATGAGGAGGATCGGCTCGCGGGTCGCGGTCGCCACCTGCTCGATGCGGTCGATCAGTCGGTTGAACGCCGCGTTGCGGGTCGCGATGCCCTGCTTGAGGAACGAGCGCGCCTCGACCTGCTCCGCCTCGAAGCGCCGCGCGAGCCGGTCGTAGCGCGACAGGTCGAGGTCGATGACCCGGTGCGTCCCCACGATCGAGTCGGAGCGGCGAGGCGGCGGCGAGGTCTGGACGAGGCGCGCCGGGAGGTACCGGGCCTCGGTCAGCAGGAACAGGCAGATCTGCGCGACGTGGGTGCCGGTCGTGATGTGGACCAGGTAATCCTCGCTGCGCTTGAACGGGTAGCCGCGCGCGAAGCCGTGGAGCGCGGCGTAGACCTCCTCGAGGTCCCACGCGTCGTTGAGCGGCAGCGGGTGGAGGCGCACCTCGGTCTCGGGGGAGACGTCCGCGATGTCCGCGACGAGCTGCTCGGCGAGGCGCTCGCTGTGCGGCTGGTGGAGCAGCTCGATGCGGTCGAAGCGGAGATCCGGCTGGGCCGCGAGCGCGACCGTGGGCCGCCACCGCGTCCAGCGCTTGCCCCCGTGGCCGGCGTCGAGCGTCGAGCCCACGAGACCCAGCGCCACCTTCCGTTTGGCCATCGGGCGCAACGCTAACTAACCTCCCCGCCATGTTCCACCCCGACGGCCCGAGCCTCCGCGAGCTGACCGAGCAGGCGCTCTCCGGCACCGACGCCGGCTACGATCTGCTCGCCGCCAAGTTCGACGTCACGCCGTTCCGAACGCCGGACGCGATCCTCGAGCGCGCGGCCGAGATCACCCGCGCGGGCGGCACCGTCCGACGGGGGCTCGACCTCTGCTGCGGGACGGGCGCCGGGCTGCGCTGGTTCCGTCCGCTCTGCACCGAGCGTGCGCTCGGCCTCGACCGGAGCCGCGGCATGCTCGAGGAGGCGGCGCGACGCCTCGCCGACGCGCCCGGCGCCGCGCCGATCACCCTGATGCAGGGCGACGCCCTCGAGACGCCGTTCCGGGACGGGCAGCTCGGGCTCGTCACCTGCTTCGGCGCGTTCGGCCACATCCTCGAGACGGACGAGCCGCGCTTCGTACGCGAGATCTACCGGATCCTCGAGCCCGGCGGCCGCTTCGTCTTCGTGACGAGCGAGCGGCCGCCCGTCACCTCCCCCGGCCTCTGGATCGCCAAGGGCTTCAACGCGGTGATGCGGGTGCGCAACGCGCTGCTCAAGCCCGAGTTCATCATGTACTACCTCACCTTCATGCTCCCGGGGGCGCGCTGGCTCTGCGAGGCGGTCGGGTTCGACGTCGAGGTCAAGAGCGGCGTCTTCGACAAGCCCTTCCACCGGGCGAAGCTCGTGATCGCGACCAAGCCGGCCGGCGCGAAGCGATGATCGTCGTCTGGGGGCTGGGGGAGATGGGCGGCGCGTTCGCGCACGCCTTCTTGCGCCTGGGGCGCCGGGTCGCGCCGGTGACGCGAGCGCTCGACCCGGTCGCGGTGGCGCGCGCGATCCCGGAGCCGGAGCTGGTGGTGGTCGCGGTCGGCGAACGCGATCTGCCGGTGGTCCTCGAGCAGGTCCCCGACGGCTGGCGCGACCGGCTCCTGCTGCTCCAGAACGAGCTGCTGCCGGTGGACTGGCAGGCGCACCGCATCGAGCGCCCCACCGTCGCGTCGGTGTGGTTCGAGAAGAAGCGCAGCAAGCCGCTCAACGTGGTCCTCCCGACGCCGGTCGCGGGGCCGGACGCGGCCGACGTGGTGCGGGCGCTCGACGCCCACGACCTGCCGGCCCACGAGGTCCCGGAGGAGCGGCTGCTCTTCGAGCTGGTGAAGAAGAACCTCTACATCCTCACCGCGAACCTCGCGGGCCTCGAGGTCGGCGGGACGGTCGAGGCGCTGTGGCGCGACCACCGACAGCTCGCGCGGGACGTCGCGGCCGAGGTGCTCGAGATCCAGGCCTGGCGGGCGGGCGAGGCGCTCCCGACGCGGGCGCTGATGGACGGGCTGGTAGCGGCCTTCGAGGGCGATCCGACGCACGGGTGCACCGGGCGGTCGGCGCCGGCCCGGCTCGCGCGCGCGCTCGACCACGCCGATCGGGCCGGCCTGCGCGTGCCGACCCTGCGCGCGATCGCGAGCCGTCACGGGGTCACCCCCGGATGAACGCGGCCGCGTCCTGAGCCGGCAAGGGACGCGCGAACAGATACCCCTGCACCGCGTCGCAGCCGAGCTCCTCGAGCACCGCGAGCTGCGCCTCGGTCTCGACGCCCTCCGCGAGCACGCGCAGGCCGAGCGAGCGCCCGAGGCCGCAGATCGCCTCGGCGAGCGCGCGGGCCTGGTTGCGCTGGAGGTCCTCCTCGCGGTCGAGGTCCATCACGAAGGCGCGGTCGATCTTGAGCACGTCGACCGGGAGCCGCTGGAGGTAGGCGAGCGACGAGTAGCCGGTCCCGAAGTCGTCGACCGAGATGCGCACGCCGAGCGCGCGCAGCCGCGAGAGCGTCTGGACCGCCGCCTCCACGTCGTCCATGAGCGAGGTCTCGGTGACCTCGAGCTCGAGGTGCCCGGGGTGGAGGCCCGCGCTGGCGAGGACGCGCTCGACGCTCTCGACGAAGTCGGGCCGCGCGAACTGCAGCGCCGAGACGTTCACCGACACCGATTCGATGGGCAACCCCTCTTGCACCCACCCGCGCATCTGCCGCGCCGCCTCGAGGAGCACCCACGTGCCGATCGGGACGATGAGGCCCGACTCCTCGGCGACGGGGAGGAAGTGGCCGGGGCTGACGAGCTCGCCGCGGTGTCGCCAGCGGAGCAGCGCCTCGACCGCGCGGGTGCGGCGCGACGCGAGGTCGACCTTGGGCTGGTAGTGGAGCAGCAGCTCGCCCGCGCCGAGCGCGCGCCGGAGCTGCCGCTCGGTGTCGCCGCGCCGCTCTACCGCCGCGCGTAGCTCGTCGCTGAACGCCTCGATGCGGCCCCGGGTGCGCGCGCTCTTCGCGCGGTGGAGGGCGATCTCCGCGTACCGGAGCAGGGTGTCGGTGTCCGGCGCGTCGTCGGGCGCGCGCGCGACCCCGAGGGACGCGCTCAGCGTCAGCTCGTAGCCCTGGACGTGGAACGGGGTGCGGAGCGCCTGGACGAGCCGATGGGCGGTCGCCACCGCGGCCTCGCCGCGCGGCAGGCCCGGCAGGACGGCGAGGAACTCGTCGCCCGAGCCGCGGCCGATCAGGTCCTGGTCTCCCGTCGTCTCGAGCAGCCGCTCGGCGACCTGGCGCAGGAGCTCGTCGCCGACCTCGCGGCCGAGCCAGTCGTTGATCCGGGTGAACCGGTCGAGGGCGACGATCACGAGCGCGACGCTGCTCCCGTCGAGCTCCGCCTCGGCCAGGGTGCGCGCGATCGGGCCGAGCAGCATGCGACGGTCGGGCAAGCCGGTGACCGGGTCGTGGCTGCCCTCGCTGATCGGCCACGCCGCCGCCTCGGCGGTGAGCTCGGGGACGGCGACGCCGAAGACCGGGGTGGGCTGACGGTAGGAGCCCTTGATCGTCGTGGCGATCTCGTCGCAGAGGAAGCGGAGCGCCTCCACGTCGATCGTGTCGACGTCGTCGCGGGGGACGGTGTCGGCCATCAGCACGGCCGCGATCTGGCCGGCGCCCCCGCTGACCGGCGCGCTCACGAGCGCGTTGATCCGGAGCGCGGCTGGGAAGATCGCGGTCTCGGGCGCGGCCGGGCCGCGGCCCACCATCCGGACGAGGGTCACGTCGTCGCGAAGCGCGCGCCACGCGGGGACCCGGTCCGGCATCGCGTGCTCGCTGTCCTCCGCGTGGGCCGCGAGGAGCGTCGCCTGGGCGCCCTCGAAGCGGTAGAGCGCCGCGCGCGGGAAGCGGGCCAGCGCGCAGGCGACGCGGAGCTGCGCGGCGAGGCGCGCTTCGATCCGTGAGCTCGTGCCGCCCTGCACGTTCGAGGACACCCGGGCAGGGTAGCACCGGGCGCGACGAGACCCGGTCCGTCCCTTTACTCGATGAGCGCGACGAGGGGGCGGAGGGCGGCGCGGGTCGCGGCGCGTAGGGTCGGGCGCTCGCGGATCGCGTCGGCGAGGACGGGGCCGACGCGCTCGTAGAGGGCGACGAGGGCGCGGCCCGGCGCGTGGGTCTTGAGGTGCCGGTCGCGGAAGCGTCGCAGCGCGCCGATGTCGTCGGCGAGCGGGGTGCCGTAGGCGGCGGTGGCCACGAAGCACGGCGAGACGGTGGTGAACTCGATCTCGGGGGTGAGGTAGTCGATGCTGGCGATCGGGCTCGCGGAGTTGCAGCGGTCGATCGCGCGCACACCGACGTAGTAGCGGGCCTCCGGCGTGAGGCCGCCGAGGTCCACCTCGACGAGCTCGCCGGGCGTGCCCTCGGTCGGGACCTCGAGCTGCTCGATCTCGAGGGTCGCGGCCCGCGCGGGCACCGCGCGCATGAACGACTCGAGGTCCACGATCGGCTCCCGCCCGACCCGCACCTCGTAGCGCGTCACCCCGACGTCGTCGCGCGGGGCAAGGAACGACAGGTGGGCGTAGCGGTGCGCGTCGCGGCGCTCCTCGTACTCCGTCAGCTCGAGGCCCTCGATCGCGGCCGGCGGCTGGTTGTCTTCGCAGAGCTCGGGCCCGATGACGTTGACGCGCACGCGCGCGCCGTCGCGCACGAAGAGGCGGTCGGCCCCGCTCCCGGGCGCGGCCGAGGGGTCGTTGGCGATCGAGCCGTCCATCTCGGCCAGCTCGTCCGAGCCGTCGATCGAGCCGTAGCCCGTCGGGTCGAGCGCCTCGTGCACGACCTGGCTGCCGCCGAGCACGAAGGGCACCCGGAACGCGACCGACGGCTGGCCGCGGAACGGGTAGCCGTAGTTCATCGCCCAGTAGTCCCAGGCGCCCGCGGGGTTCTCCGGGGTGGGGAAGCGCGCCGGGTCCCAGGCGTCGTTGTAGTCGCCCTCGGTGTTGACCTCGACCCACACCGCGTACTCGCCCGCCTCCCAGTCCTCGGGGACGGTGAAGGCGATCGTCTGGAGGGTGCCCTCGGCCGCGGTGGCCATGGTGATCGCGTCGATCTCGGGCATCACCCGGCGCGCGTCGTCCTGGAAGAGGTCGACGTCGGGGTGGTCCCAGCACGCCGCGCTCGTGCAGCGCGTGACGTCGCGCCGAGGCGGGTACAGCGAGGTCATCTCCATCGCCCGCATCTCGGCCTCGCCCGGCGCGGTCTGGAACGGCTCGGCGTAGCCGCCGTCGCTCTCGTGGAGGTAACGACCCTTGTCGCTGTTGAAGACGGACGCGCAGGTGACCGCGTCGAGGTTGTCGCGCGAGCTCGACTCGAGGTTGAACGAGAGGCAGAAGTAGTCGTCGCGCGAGAAGTCGCTCGTGCTGCGCGACGCGTGGCCCTCGCTCGTGCGGTCCTGGAAGATGACGCGGCGGAACGGCTCGGCCCCGGGCGCGGAGGCGCGCGCGTTCGCCCACACCGGGAGCACGCCCTCGCGGCGACCGTAGGGCCAGAGGAACCCGCTGTTCATCTGCGAGGCGCCCGGCCGGTTGCCGATGCCGCGGTAGGCGACCGCCTGGGTCAGGCCGAGGGTGCGGAGGAAGGTGCCGTCGCCGCGCTCGATCCAGACAGCGACCTGGGCGCGGCGGACCGGGGCGTACTGGATCTCGACGAGGCGGTCCTGCGCGGAGGCGCCCGGCGCGAAGGGGAGGGAGGCCAGCGAGATCGCGATCCCGAGCGAAGCGAAGGCGAGCGCGGCGCGCGTCGTCATGCGGGTCAAGGTACGTCCCGGGCTGGGGCCGGACAAGGCGAGGCCTCACGCGTCGGGGACGTCGCCGCGCAGGAGGATGACCTCGTTGGTGTCCCAGCTCGTCGCGTAGACCCGGATGCCCGGGCCCGGGTGCACCGCGAGGCCGACGATGCGCGAGGCGCCCGGCACGCGCACCCGCCGGTGGGTGTGCTCCTGGGTGTCGATGAGGGTCACGTCGCTGGAGGTGAAGTTGGCGACCCCGAGCCAGCGCCCGTCGCCGCTCAGCCCGATGCTCCGCGGGTTGCGGCCGGTGGAGGCGACGCCGAACGGGCGGCCACCGTCGCCGGGGCGGTAGAAGCCGATGTGCCCGAGCGAGCACGTCATGTAGAAGGCCCGGCCGTCGGGCGTCGGCAGGACGTCGCGCGGGTAGCGGCACACCTCGAGCGCCTCGCGCTCCTCGCTCGCGCCCGGCGCGAAGGCGTGGAGGGTGTCGCCGTGGAAGGCGGCGACGAGGAGGGTGCCGTCGTGCAGGACACCCATGCCGCGGGGCCGGCTCCCGGTGCGGAGGCGCCGCACCTCGCGCCCCGCCTCGACGTCGACCACCGAGACCGACGAGTCGAAGTAGTTGGCGACGTAGAGGGTCGCGCCGTCCGCGCTCACCGCGATCGTCTTCGGGTTGGTCCCGACCTCGATCTCGGCCCGCACCTCGCGCGCCGCGAAGTCGATGACCTCGACCACGTTGCGGCGGAAGTTCGACACGTAGAGGGTCGCGCCGTCCGGCGAGAACGCGCTCTCGACCGCGTTGCCCGGGAAGCTGACCCGGCCGGTCTGCTCGAGCGTCTCGCTGTCGTAGACGAAGACGTTGTCGACGTCCGGGCGGCCGAAGTTGCAGACCACGACCGAGCGGCCGTCGGGGCTCAGGTTCACGCTCTTGGGCTGGACGCCGGTGGGGGCGCGGGCGGCGATCGTCAGCGTCGGGCCGCCCGTCTCGGTGCGGAAGATCGGCGTGCGCTGGGCCGCGGCCGGCGCGCTGGCGCCGATGACCAGGCCGCCGGCGAGGGCCGGCGCGAGGAGGAGGAGGACCCGCGTCACGGCCTCACCGTGCAAGCGACAAGCCGTCACGGCAAGTCTTCGGCGCGTCCGCTATCCTGCCCGCGTCCGATGGCCGAGGCCCCCGATCGACTGGAGATCCTGCTCGAGCTGACCCGGCGCCTGACCGCCGACCGGCCGCTCGAGGAGCTCCTGCAGGAGACGACCGACGCGGCGCTCGAGCTGCTGCCGGCCGATCACTCCTCGGTCCGCCTCTTCGACGACGAGCGCCGGCTCCTGCTCGCGGGGGCGCGCTCCGGCGCGGGCCTCTCGGCCAAGCCGATCGCCTTCGAGCGAGGCGAGGGGATCCTCGGGACGGTGGCCGACACCGGGCGCCGCGCGATCGTCGCCGACGTCAAGACGGACGCTCGCTTCTCGCAGCGGCCGACCGGCTTCCCGATCGCCTCGGTGATGGCCGTCCCGATCCGCGCCGGCGGCACGGTGGTCGGCGTGCTGAGCGTCTCGGCCGCGGACGCGGACGCGTTCACCGAGCGCGACGGGGACCTCGCGCAGCTCCTCGCCAACTGCACCGCGCCGGCGATCGAGACGGCCCGCCTCGCGCGCCTGTCGGTGACCGACGACCTCACGCGGGCGTACAACTACCGCTACCACGTCAACCGCCTCGCCGAGGAGGTGGGCCGGGCGCGTCGCTACGACCAGCGCTTCTCGCTCCTGATGCTCGACCTCGACCACTTCAAGAAGGTCAACGACGGCTGGGGACACCTCGTGGGCGACTACGTCCTGCAGGGCTTCGTCGAGCGGGTGCGCCACGAGGTGCGCGAGTCAGACGTGCTGATCCGCCGCGGGGGTGAGGAGTTCGCGCTCCTGATGCCGGCCACCCTCGAGGAGGAGGCCCAGCTGGTGGCGGAGCGGATCCGGGCGCGGGTCGCCGACGGGCCGATCCTCGCGGACTGGGCCAGCGTGCCGCTGACCGTGTCCATCGGGGTGGCGACGTGGCAGCCGGACGAGACCCCGTCCGAGATCGAGGCGCGGGCCGACGCCGCGCTCTACCGCGCCAAGGAGCGGGGCCGGGACCGCGTCGAGGTCGCGCCGCCCCCGAGCTGAGGCCAGGGGCGCAGCCTGCTACGTTGAGCGCGTGCGCCGCGCGATCCTCGGGATGCTGTGGGTGGCGGGCTCGTTCGGGCCCGCCCATCGCGCCTCGGCGCAGGAGCCGCTGCCTCACCTGCGCCCGGCGGAGCGCGCGCGCCTCGCCTCGGCCGGGGTCCCCGACGCGACCCGCTACGAGCTCGACCTCGAGCTCGCCCCCGACCTGCGCACCTTCACGCTCGACGAGCGCGTCGAGGTCGACAACCCGGGCTCCGCCCCGCTGCGAAGCGTGGTGCTGCGGGTCTTCGCCAACGCGACCTCATCGCGGCCCCTGGTCACCCTGGCGGAGACGCGCTCGCCCGGGTGCCGGCTCTCGCAGCCCACGGCGAGCGCGATCGTGGCCGAGCTCGACGCGCCGCTCGCGCCGGGCGAGCGCCGGACGATCGCGCTCCGGTTGAGGGGTCAGCTCCGCGCGCTCCGCCCCGACGAGACCTCGATGACGGGCGCGAGCCTCGGGTCGCTCGGCGGCCTCTTCTCGGGCCACGGCGGCGACTACGGCCTGCTCTCGGAGAGCGAGGGCGTCGCGTCGATGTCCGGCTTCTTCGCGGTGCTCGCCCGGCGGCGCGCGGGCCGCTTCGAGCAGTCCGACGCGAGCACCATGGGCGACCTCGTCACCGACGCGCTCGGCCACTACCGGGCCCGCGTCGTCGTGCCCGATGGAGTCGAGGTGGTGGCGACCGGCGAGGAGGGGCCCGTCCGGGTGCGCGGCGCGCGGACCGAGCGCACGATCGAGGGCGCGCTCCTGCGCGACTTCGCGCTCGTCGCCTCGCGCCGGCTCCACCACGTCGATCGCGACGTCGGCGGGGTCGCGGTGCGCTCCTGGTACGTCGACGGCGACGAGGCCGCCGGTCGCGAGGCCCTCGAGGCGGCGGCGCGCGCCTTCGCGCTCTTCGAGCGCCGCTTCGGCCCCTACCCGTACACCCAGCTCGACGTGGTGGAGGCGCCGATCGTGGGCGGCGCGGGCGGGGTCGAGTTCAGCGGGATGGTCACGGTGGCGACCATGTTCTACCGGCCGATGGACCTCGGGCCGCTCGGCGCGCTCCTCGGCGGGGGCGCCGGCGGCGGGGTGGACCTCGAGGCGCGGCGCGGCGCGATGCTCGAGATGGTCACCGCCCACGAGGTCGCGCACCAGTGGTGGCACGGCCTGGTCGGGTCGGACTCGCGCCGCCACCCGTGGCAGGACGAGGCGCTCGCCCAGTACTCGGGCATCCTCTACTTCGAGGATCGCTACGGCGCGGCGCGCGCGCGGTCCGAGGCCGATCAGCAGGTCGCGGCCGGCTACCACATGATGCGGCTGATGGGGCAGCCCGACGGCCCCGCCGATCGGCCGGTCGCCGACTTCGGGGACGCGCTGCGCTACGCCGGGCTCGTCTATGGCAAGGCGCCTTACCTCTACCCGGCGCTGCGCGAGGCGGTCGGCGACCGGCGCTTCTTCGGCGCGCTCGCCGGCTACGTCCGCGATCACCGCTTCGCGATCGCGCCGCCCCGCGCCCTCCTCGACCGGATGGCGCGCGGCCCGCGCCGCGCCCGGGTCCGGGCGCTCGAGCGGCGCTGGCTCGACGAGGCCCACGGCGACGAGGACCTCGGTGAGCCGGACCTCGGACGGATGATCGGCGGAGGGGCCGGGAGCGACCCGCAGCTCCAGGGGCTGCTCCGCGGGCTCGGCGGCGCGCTCGGTGGCTCCGGCGACCAGGGCGACCTCCTGCGCGGCCTGCTGCGGACGCTGGGGGGCGGGGGCGGCCAGGGCGGGGTCGGCCAGGGCGGGGTCGGCCGAGGCGCGGGCCAGGGCGGGCCTGGCGGTCCGAGCGGCGACGACGCGGTCCGCGGCCTGCTCGAGCTGCTCGAGGGCGGCGCGCCGGCCCGCGGGCTCCCCTGACGCGGGCTCCGCTGACGCGGGCTCCCCTGCTGGCCCGACGCGGGCCCGAAGGCTCAGAACGGGTCGGCGAAGCGCGGGTCGGTGAGGAACGCCTCGTCGGTGAGCGCCCGCAGGAACGCGATCAGGTCGGCCCGCTCCTGCTCGGTCGCGTCGAAGCCGTGGATGAAGATGTTCTTGAGCATGCTCTCGCTGCCGACCCCCGCGTTCGGGCCGTCCGCGATCGTCCGCCCGCCGGCGGCGTAGTGATCGAGGACCTCCTCGAGCGTCGCGATCGAGCCGTCGTGCATGTAGGGGGCGGTCAGCGCGACGTTGCGCAGGCTGGGCGAGCGGAACCGGCCCATGTCGCGCGGCTCGCCCGTGAGCTCGTAGAGGCCGCGGTTCGGCGCGGGGTAGCTGCCGCGGCCGTCGATGTTGTAGAGGCCGGTGTTGTGGAAGCCGACCTCCTCGAGAACGGTGCCCGCGTGTGTCACGCCGTCGGTGAAATTGAAGCCGCCGTGACAGTGGAAGCACTCGAAGCGCTCGGAGTTGAACAGCTCGAGCCCGCGCCGCGCCGCCGCGTCGAGCGCGTCGTCGTCGCCCTCGTAGACGTAGCGATCGTAGGCCGAGCGGCCGCTGATCATCGAGCGCTCGAAGCTCGCGATGGCGCGAACGACGTTGACGAGATTGATCGGCTCCTCGTCGTCGAATGCCGCGTCGAAGAGCACCGCGTACATCGGGTCCTCGCGCAGCCGCGCGAGCATCGCCTCGCGCTCCGTGCCGAGCTCGACCGGCTCTTCGGAGAACATCGGGACGAGCGCCTGGTCCTCGAGGGTCGCGATGACGTTGTTCGCCCAGGTGAGCCGCGGGAGGTAGGCCACGTTCACGAGCGACATCGAGCTGCGCGGGGTGGAGTCGCCGGTCGAGCCGATCGCCACCGCGCGCGCATCGGTGAACGCGATCGCCTGCTCGTGGCACGACGCGCAGGACTGGGTCTGGTTCCCGCTCAGGCGCGCGTCGTAGAACAGGTAGCGCCCGAGCTCGACCTTCGCCTCGCTCATCGGGTTGTCCTCGGGGACGCGCGGGGTGGGGAAGCCCGCCGGGAGGTCCCACGCGTAGTCGTCCCCGCTCGGCGGCTCGCAGCCGACGGAGAGGACGAGGAGCGCGAGCGTGGCGGCCTTTCGCACGTCGCCAACATAGGACCACGGGGCCGCGGAGACGAACCGACGGCGTGCGCGCGGTGCGTTATCTCGCGTCGGTGATCGTGCGCCGGACCTCTTCGAAGGTGGTCTCGCCGCGGAGGGCGCGCGCGACGCCGGCCTCCCACAGGGTCCGCATGCCGTCTGCGCGCGCCTGGGCGACCAGCGCACGCGTCGGGGCCTCCTCGCGGATCATGTCGCGCAGCTCCGGCGTCACGCGCAGCAGCTCGTAGACGCCGAGCCGTCCCCGATAGCCCGACTCGTAGCAGACCGGGCAGCCGCGCCCCTTGCGCAGCGTCGCGCCCTCGAGGGTGGCGCGGTCGAGCCGCATCTCCTCGAGCTCCTCGTCGTCGGGGCGGTACGGCTCGGCGCAGTGGTCGCAGACCTTGCGGACGAGGCGTTGCGCGACGACCAGGGTGAGCGCGTTGGCGAGGAGGTACGACGGAACGCCCATATCGGCGAGCCGCGTGAGGGACTCCGCGGCGCTGTTGGTGTGCAGGGTCGACAGCACGAGGTGCCCGGTCAGGGCCGCCTTGACCGCGATCCGGCTGACCTCCGGGTCGCGCATCTCGCCGACGAAGACCACGTCCGGGTCCTGACGCAGGATCGAGCGCAGCCCCGCGCCGAAGCTCACCCCGCCGGTCTCGCGGATCTGCACGTGGTTGATCCCGGGGATGCTCGCCTCGACCGGATCCTCGAGCGTCACGATGTTCACGTCGGGCTCGTTGATGAACCCGAGGCCCGCGTGGAGGGTCGTCGTCTTCCCGGAGCCGGTCGGTCCGGTGACGAGCACGATGCCCTGGGGCGCGCCGAGCGCTCGCTTCATCGCCTTCAGCTCGGCCTCGTCGAAGCCGAGGCGGTCGATCGAGGTGAGGGACTTGTTCTTCTTGAGGAGGCGGATGACGCACTTCTCGCCGTAGACGGTCGGGAGCGTCGAGACGCGGTAGTGGCAGGTCTCGCCGTTGTAGACGATCGCGATGTGGCCGTCCTGCGCGACGCGTCGCTTGCTGATGTCCATCTCCGCCATGACCTTGAAGCGCGCGACCATCGGGGCGTGGAGCCGCTGCGGCGGAGTCAGCAGCGTCTGTAGCCTGCCGTCGATCCGGAGGCGCACGCGCAGGTGCGTCTCGTAGGGCTCGACGTGGATGTCGCTCGCGCCTCGCTGGATCGACTCGACGAGGAGGAAGTTGCACAGCGTGATGATCGGCGGCTGCGCGCCCGCGAGCCGGAGGTCGTGGACGACCTCCTCCTCGCCGTCGTCGAGCGCCTCGGGCTCGTCGTGGTGGACGCTCTGTACCGCCTCGTCGAAGAACGCGCCGCCCTCGAGGATCGCGTCCATCAGCGACTGCGTCTCGAGGTGCTCCTCGACGAAGGCGCGAAAGTCGCTCTCGGTCGCGGTCACGACGACGAGCTTGCGCGCGCTGGTGCAGAAGCGGATGTCGTCGAGAGCGGTGAGGTTGTACGGGTCCATCATCGCGACGTAGAGGGTGTCCCCGTCCTTGCGGACCGGGATCGCCTCGTACTTGCGGATGAGCTCGCGCGGGAGCAGCTCGATGACCGCCTGGTCGGTGTGGAAGTCGCTGAGCTCGACGACCTCGACGCCCATCTGGGTGTGGAGCGCGGCCCGCATGTCCTCCTCGGTGCAGAGCTTGAGCCGCACGAGGATCGACCCGAGTCGGCCGCCGCCCATCTTCTGCACCGCGAGCGCGCGCTCGACGTCGGCGTCGGTCACGACCCCGGCCTCGACCAGCAGCTCGCCCAGGCGCCGCCGCTTGCGCGGCTCGGCCGCGGGCGCCGGGGTGCGCAGGTGCGGAGGGATGGGTGGGGGGGTGGCCGCGGACCGCCGCGGCGCGGCGAGCGGCGCGGCGGCGAAGGGGCTGAGCTTGTGGGCGGGGGGAGACGCGGACATCGCACTCGGATCTCGGCCGGATCCGAGCGGAGCTTGAGGGTCACTCCATGGGGATGCAGATCCGGGCGGCCTGACCGTCTTGATCGGTGAAGTCCGCGCACACCCGGTCGGCGGCGCAGTCCGCCGGGATCGCGCAGCGGCGCATGCACACTCGGTTGGCGCCGTCGAAGTTGACGCAGGCCACCCCTCGGGGCGGCGAGAGCGGGCAGTCGCCTTCGCTCGCGCATGGGACCGAGCAGAGCGTGCCGGTGCTCGTGGAGGTGGTGACGTGGAGGCAGGTCTCGGGCGCGCGGCACCGCGCGGGGTCGTCCGCGCACGCCTGGTAGGTGGTGGGGAGTGCCTCGATCGTGATCTCGACGGTCACGTCGGGCGCGCCCTCGGCGCTCGCGACGAGCGAGAGCGCGCCCTCGCCGTCGAGCTCGACCACCGCGGTGACGCCGCCGCGGCTGTCCGTCGTCGCGTCGAACGCGCGGAGCGTCGTGCTGGCTGGAGCGCCGACGAGGGCGAAGCTCACCGGCTCGCCGTCGAGCGCGCGCCCCGCCTCGTCGCGCAGGGTGAACGCGACCTGGAGCGCCTCCCCGCTCAGCCCGACGAGCGGGCCCGGGTCGACCGCGGTGAGCACGGTCGGCGGTGCGCCGCACGCGGTCCCGACGAGGGCGGCGGCGAGCGAGATCGAGACCACGGACGGGCGGAGGGTCATGAGGAGGACGTACGCGTCCGGGCCCGCCTTGGCAACGAGGCGGCCGCCATGCACCTGAGGTATCGTGGCCGGCGTGAAACGACTTCGCTTGATCGGGAGCGGCGCGCTCCTCCTCCTTCTCCTCGCGGCCTGCTTCTGCGGCGGCCCGGACGAGCCGGCGCGCGCCGACTGCAACGACCCGGTGCCCGGCGCCACGGTCGATGGCCTCGAGCTCAACGCCTTCAGCATGGTCGGCGGGCAGGGCTCCGCGATGCTCATGCTCAACCTCACCTACCTCGGCGCGGACGTACCCGAGTGCGCCGAGATCCGCGTCCGCGTGCTGAGCCCGGAGGGCGTCCAGCTCCGCGACGTCAGCCAGGGCGTGGTCACCAACGAGGTGGTCGGCGGCCGGGCTCTCCGCGAAGCCTGGTGGACGTTCTGGGAGTTCGAGGAGCAGGTCGAGGTGATCGTCGAGGCCTACGGGCAGACCGCCTCGCAGCGCGTGTGTCGAGGCGCCTGTCAGGACGCGGGGCCCGAGACACCCGACGCCGGTGAGGTCGACGCGGGCGGTCTCGACGCCGGTGAGGTCGACGCGGGCGGTCTCGACGCCGGTGACGTCGACGCCGGTGAGGTCGACGCCGGTGAGGTCGATGCCGGTGAGGTCGACGCGGGCGAGGCCGACGCCGGCTGAGCGGCGTGCCTCGCCGTCAGTCCGCGAGCATCGGCGTGAACAGGCGCTGGGACGCGCCGCCGATCCCGAAGCCCTCGAAGATCGGGCCGCAGTCCGGGTCGTCCACGCCGCTCATGCAGCCGGGCGCGTCGCCCTGGTCGCTGTCCACGTCGCTGCCGCTGAGCAGGGCCGCGACGTCGACCCGGACGGCGCCGGTCGCGGGGTCGATCGGCACCTCGATCTCGGGCCGGTTCGGGTTGCCGCAGGTCGTGACGTTTCCGCGGTCGTCGCCGTCGCACGCGGTGCTGCCGAGGTGGATCCGGTAGCCCATCGGCTGCCCGGTGGTGCGCCCGTCGACCCGGAAGAACTTGTAGCCGCCGCGCCAGTTCCAGAACATCGCGGTCAGGTTGAGCGGGCTCGGGGCGGTCGCCGCGTCGGCGTGGTTGAGCTCGAACGGGACGCCGAGGCGGAAGCGCACCGCGCGGAACGGGCCGCCGTCGGCCGCCGTCCCGGTGATCGACGTGTGGGTCTCCGCCGTGCCCGCTTCGCAGCCGTCGCCGTTCTCGAAGTCGAGGAGCGCGACGCCCTCGTGCTGCCACACGCCGTCCTGCTCGAGCGTCACCGGCACCTCGACGCCGTCCATCGTCACCACCCGCACGTCGTGCACGTAGAGGCGGAAGTCGGTCAGCGTCAGGTCGCTGCTGGTGGTGCCGATGCCCGCGTAGGTCTGGCCGCAGGCGGCCATCTCCGAGCCGACCATGCCGACGAACTCGACGTTGACGTCGGAGGAGTTGCTGCAGCCCGCGCCGAGGAGCGCGAGGACCAGGAGGAAGCCGAAGTTGCGCATCGCGGGTGGATGTACCCCCGAGTCCGGGCCGCGGCTAGCGTCTGCGACGATTTGCCGCAGTGCCCTCGGCCCCGACGCGCCTAAGTCTCCGGGCGTGCGGCTGCCCCTCGCCCTCGCGCTCCTCGCGCTCCTCTCCGCGCCCCGCGCCGCGCGCGCCTGCGCGACCTGCGGAAGCGGCGATCCGACCCTGACCACCATGGGGCTCGGGCAGCCGTTCGCGGGGCGGGCCCGCTTCGGCCTGCGCCTGCGCTACCGGTGGGACCGGGTGATCGACGGCGCCCGCGGCGTGGAGCTCCACGAGGGGCGCGCCGACGTCTCCGCCGCCTACTCTCCTTGGGACCGCCTCACCCTCGCGGTGACCGTTCCGATGACTGTCCGCCGCGCGCGCTGGGCGAGCCTGCGCGCCTACACGACGGCGGGCCCCGGCGACCTCGACCTCCGCGCGCGGGTCGTCCTGCTGCGGGACCGCGCCTTCGCGCCCTCGCACCTCCTCGGCGCGGTGGCGGGGGTCGCGCTCCCGACCTCGGTCGACCAGGTCGACGGTCAGGGCGCGCGCCTGCCGGTCGACGTCCAGAACGGCGCGGGCGCGATCGCCCCGAGCCTCGGCCTGACCTACGCGCACCTCGCCGATCCGCTCGCGGTCTTCGCCAGCGCGGTCGTGACGCTCCCCTTCGCGGGCCGCTTCGACGAGGCCCCCGGGCCGTCGCTGCGCGGCTCGGTCGCGGTGCAGTGGCGGCTCGCGCGCTGGATCACCCTGCGGGCCGGGCTCGACGCCCGCTGGGACGCCCCCGCGCGCGTCGGCGACGCCACGGACCCGCGCTCCGAGCACGCGACGCTCTTCCTGGCCCCCGACGTGCTCCTCGCGCCGGACCCCGACTGGGTCGTCGGGTTCGGCGTCCGGGCCCCGCTCGTCCAGGCGAGCGCGCAGGGGCGCGACGAGGGCTGGATGTTCCTCGCCTCGTTGACGGTGGACGCGTGAGGCGCGCGCTCGGGTGGAGCCTCGCGCTCCTCGCCGCCGCGGCGAGCACGCCGTCCTGCGTGCTCGAGGCGGTCGAGGGCGCGGTCGTCGACCTCGAGGTGGAGGGCACCCTCGCGGGCGCGGGTCCGGCCCAGGTCACGCGCGCCAGCCTCTACCTCGAGGACGCGTGGCTCGTCGCGTGCCCCGGCGCGACCGCGGCCCGCGCGCCCTCGTTCGCGCTCGGCCCGGGCGTCGCGAGGGCCCACCACGGCGCGCTCGGGACCGGGCTCGACGGCCCGCGCGACGTCGCGCTGGGCCCGCCGGTCGCGGTCGGCGCCATGCGCCCGCCCGCCGGTCGCTACTGCGCGCTCGCGCTCGCGATCGACATCCCCGAGGGCGCGCCGACCTTCGCGATCGAGGGGGCCGCGCCGGCGGGCGGCTTCGCCGACGAGGCCTACGCCCGGGCGCTCTGGGAGGTCCCGCTCGCCGAGCCGCTCGTGCTCGACCTCGCCCGGCCCACCGCGCGCGTGCGCCTCGACCTCGACGTCGGCGACGCGGTGGACCGGGCGGGCCCCGACGCGGTTCGTGCGCTTCAGCGGCTCGGCGCGGTCGCGCGCGCTACCGTCCTGTCTCGGGGTGAGTAGCTGGAGCCTCGGTGGAGTACGGCCTCACGTGGACGACGAGACGCAGCGCGTGAGCCCCGAGGCGGGCGCGACGGTCGAGCCCGGCTGGCTGATCCAGCTCCGGTGGTGGACCCTCGCGGCGTGGCTGGTGGCGCTCGTCACGAGCGACGCGGGCGCGGTCGGCTACGCGCTGATCGGGGGCGCCGCGGCTTCGAACCTCGCCCTCCACGCGCTCCGCGGCCGCCTCGGCTCCGCCCGGCTCACGGGCGCGGTGCTCGTCCTGGACGCGCTCCTCTTGACCGGCCTCCTGCACGCGTCGGGCGGCCCGATGAACCCCTTCACCGCGCTCTACTTCGTGTACATCACGATGGCCGCGGTCCTCCTGTCGCGCGTCTGGATCGTGGCCCTCTTGCTCGTCTCGCTCGCCGGCTACGGCGCGCTCTTTCTCCTCGCGGAGCCGTCGCACCACGCGGGGCACGGGATGGCCGCTCACCTGCGAGGCATGTGGATCGCCTTCGGGATCACCGCGTTCCTCGTCGCGCTCTTCGTCACCCGGCTACGTGGCCTCGTGGCGCGCCGCGACGCCGCCCTCGCGGAGGCGCGCGATCGCGAGGCGCGGACCCGCCGGGTGGCCGCGCTGAGCGGGCTCGCGTCGGGCGCCGCCCACGAGCTGGGCACGCCGCTCGGGACGATCGCCCTCACCGCGGGCGAGCTCGAGCGCAGCCTCGCCGACGTGGACCTGCCCCACGCGGCCCGCGGCGATCTGCGGCTCATTCGCGAGGAGGTCGCGCGCTGCCGCTCGATCCTTGCGGGGCTCGCCCACGTGGCGGGCGACGTCCCGGGCGAGGCCCTCGCGGAGGTGGCGCTCGGAGAGCTCGTGGACGGCGCGCTCTCCCGCGTCGACGCGAGCCGTGTGTCCATGAACATTGCGAGCGATGAGGTCGCCCGGCTCCCGGCTGCTGCGGTCCAGGTCGCGCTCCGCAACCTCCTGCAGAACGCCCTCGACGCGGGCGACGGCGCGGTCGAGCTGCGGGGCGCGGTAGAGGGCGGGCAGGTCCGCCTGGAGGTGCGCGATCACGGGCGCGGGATGAGCGAGGAGGCCCTCCGCCGGGCGACCGAGCCGTTCTACAGCACCAAGGCCGAGCACGAGGGGACGGGCCTCGGCCTGTTCCTGGTCGACGCGGTGGCGGAGCAGCTCGGGGGCCGGCTCGAGCTCGACTCCAGCCCAGGCCGGGGGACGACCGCGCGCCTCGTCCTGCCGCAGGGGATAGTGGCGCGATGAGCGAGTCGGCGCCGAGCGTGCTCGTCGTGGACGACGACGACCGGTTCCGCGAGCGGCTGGCGCGAGCCCTCCGCGCGCGTGGGTGGGACGTGACGGAGGCCGACTCGGCGCGGTCCGCGGTCGCGCGCGCCGCCGAGGAGAGCCCCGAGCACGCGGTGGTCGACCTGCGGATGCCCGGCGAGGACGGGCTCTGGCTGGTGCGCCAGCTGCACGCGATCGACCCCGCGACCCGCGTGGTGGTCCTGACCGGCTACGGCTCCATCGCCACCACCGTGGCCGCGATGCGTCACGGCGCGGTCGACTACCTCACCAAGCCGGTCGAGCTCGACGAGCTCCTCCGCGCGCTGGTCGGAGACACCGACGAGGGCGACCCCGAGATCGCCGTTCCGTCCCTCGCCCGCGCCGAGTGGGAGCACATCCAGCGCGTCCTCGCGGAGTGCGGCGGCAACATCTCCCAGGCGGCGCGGCTCCTCGGCATCCACCGCCGCTCGCTCCAGCGCAAGCTCTCGAAGTACCCGGTCGCGCGCTGACGTCGGTCGCCGCCGCGGGGGCCTGCGCGCGAGACTCGGAGCGATCAGAACCGACCGGAGAGGCGCAGCCCCGACGGCCCGGCCGCGAACGACACGTCGCGCGCGTCCCCGGGGTCGCCGATCGCGAGGGCGACGCCGGCCCCGAGCGCGAGCGCGGTGGAGCCGAGGAACGCTCCGATCGTCACCATCTGCGCGCGGTCGCTGGACTCGCGCCGCTCGCAGACCGACGCGAGCCGCCCAGCGAGCCCCGGCTGCGCGCAGGGGTCGGCGCCCGCGGTCGGCAGGGCCTCGAGCTCCTGCGCGCTCGGCGCCGGGTAGGTCAGCGCCTCGAGGGCGACCGGGAGCTGGCCGAGCGCGAGCGCGACCGAAGTGATCAGCAGGCCGAGGCGCAGGTCGCCGCCCCGCTGGAGGCCGAGGCTGCCGAGCGCGCTCGCCGCGCCCCCGAGGAGGAAGCCGGAGGTGAAGCGCTGCTCGGAAGCGCCGAGCCCCGGGGTCGTCAGGGCCACGCCGAACGCGCCGCCGACCATGAGCATCGCCGCGCCGAGCTCGAGCGGGACGATCGCGTGTCCGCGGGTCGACTCCAGCAGTGGGAGCTGGAGCTGGCTGACGACCGCGAGGCCGAGCGAGACACCCAGCTCGTAGTGCGCCAGCGCGAGCTCGCGCTGCGCCCCGATCGCGCCCGGCGTCGCGCGCGTGGCCGCGTCGCGCGCCCAGGCCGCGGCGGCTCCCGCCCCGGCCAGGCCGGCCCCCGTCTGGATCAGGTGGCCCTCGAGCCACGGCGTCGTGTGATCGGTGTCGTCGCGTCGCCGCACGCCCTGCACCTCGTCCTCGCGGCCCGGCGTCAGGAGGAGGTGCACCTCGGCCGGGCGGTCCGCGCCCACGTAGACGTTCGTCCGGCGCGTCGTGTGGCCGGGCGCGCGCGCCTCGACCCGGTGCCAGCCGGCGCTCGCGAGCACCGTGCCCTGCCCGCGCTCCCACTCGACCGGCGCCTCGTCGAGGGTCACGCGCGCGTCGTGCGGGTGGACGCGGAGGCGCAGCACGCCGGTGTGCGCGTGGGCCCGCGTGATGCCGTCGGTGGCCGCCCGACGGACCCGCGGGTCGCCGCTCTCGAGAGCGCGCGCGAAGAGCCGCTGCGCGGGGATCGGCCGCTCGAGCCGGAGCAGCGCGCGACCCATCAGGACGAGCGCCTCCGGGGCGGCCTCGGGGTCGATCGCGCGCGCCATCCGGGCGAGCTCGAGCGCCCGCCCGGCGTCGCCCTCCGCGAGCGCCTCGGCCGCGACGGCGAGCACCGCGCGGCCGTCCTGCGCGTGGGCGAGCGGGGCGATGGCGACGGTAGAGGCCACCGCGGAGACGACCGCGAGGGTTACCGCGAAGGCGAGGGCGAGCGCGTGCCGAGGCATGCGATCCACCCTGCGGTGGAGGCCGGTGCGGACCCACTTACAAAAGGTCACAATGCCCGCCGTCGAGGGCGCCCGGCGGGCCGTGAGGCATCGCGTCCCCGCCGGTCCGGGAGGTGTGCTACGGGACCCTCATGAGCGAGTTGAGCGTCGAGATGGGGCGCGAGCCGAGCCCCGCGCCGCGGCAGCTGCCCAAGGAGCAGCTCCTGAAGATCCACGACCTGATGCTCGAGGGGCGGGTGCTCGAGGAGCGCCTCATCCGGATGCAGCGCCAGGGCGAGGGCTACTTCTGGATCGGCGGCCCCGGCGAGGAGGCGTTCAACGTCTGCCTCGGCCTCCTCATGAAGAAGGGGCGCGGCCTCGACCACGACTTCTTCCACGGCCACTACCGCTCGAGCGGCACCCTGCTCGCGATGGGCGCGCCGTCGATCGACGCGCTGCGTCAGATGGCCAACACGAAGACCGACCCGTACTCCGAGGGGCGCAACTTCGTCGGGCACTTCAGCAAGCGCGAGTGGAACGTCGTCCCGATCACCTCGCCGATCGAGGTGCAGTACTCGATCGCCATCGGGACGGGCATCGCGCAGGCGCGCCACGGCGGCGACGGCATCACGATCGTGACCGGCGGCGACGCGGGGAGCGCCGAGGGCGACTTCGCGAGCTGCCTCGTCTGGGCGTCGCGGCCGATGCTGCCGCTCCCGATGCTCATCGTCGTGACCAACAACGACTGGGGCATCAGCACCCCGGCCGAGTCGCAGCACGGCGAGGCCAACGTGTCCGATCGGGGCAAGCCGTTCGGCATGCCGACCGCGGTCTGCGACGGTAACGACCCCGAGGCGTCGTGGTTCGCGATCCAGGAGGCGATGGACTACGTGCGCCGCGAGCGGAAGCCGTTCGTCCTCGAGGCGCGCCTCTCACGCCTCTACGGCCACAGCAGCTCGTCCGGGTCGAACTACGTCTCGGAGGAGGTCGACTGCCTCGACGTGATCGCCGAGCGCCTCGAGCGTCGCGGCTGGCGCAGCAAGGACGAGACGGTGGCCAAGCGGACCGAGCTCGAGGCGTCGATGCAGGGCTGGTACAAGCAGGTCCTCACCGAGCCGAAGCCGCGCCCGGAGGAGATCTGGGACTACGTCTTCGCGACCGAGAACGTCGTCGCCCAGGATGCGGCGGTCCAGAGCACCGAGAAGACGGCGGGAGATCTCTGATGGCGACGGTGGTGCAGGCGGTCCGCATGGCCCTCCACATGGGCGAGGCGCACCTCGGGGTGACCGACATCTTCGGCGAGGACGTGGGGCCGCCGCTCGGCGGCGTGTTCACCGCGACCCAGGGCCTCGAGACGGCGTGGAACTCGCCGCTCGACGAGCGCGGCATCGTGGGCGCGGCGATGGGCCTCGCGCTCGCCGGTCAGAAGCCGGTCGCGGAGATCCAGTTCTGCGACTACGCGTTCAACACGATCGATCTGCTCAAGCTCGCGGGCAACACCTACTGGGCCTGCGCGGGCGACTGGAACGTGCCGATGACCCTGATGACGCCGGTCGGCGCGGGGATCCACGGCAGCATCTACCACTCGCACTCGTTCGACGCGCAGGCGACGCGGCTGCCCGGCTGGAAGATCGTGATGCCGAGCAACCCGCGCGACGCCTACGGCTCGCTCATCGCCGCGATCGAGGATCCGAACCCGGTGATGGTGCTCCTGCCCAAGGCGCTGATGCGCGCGCGGGCCGAGGGCCCCGACGAGCTGATCGGCGGCGAGCCCGACGCCAAGGAGCTGCGCGCGCGGATCGACGCGCCGATCGGCGACCGCAGCGGCTGGGTCCCGGACTGGCCCGACCTCGCGCTCGAGCGCGTCCCCGAGGGCACGTCGGCCACCCTGCGCCGCGGCGATCAGGTCTCGGTGGTGACCTTCGGCCGCCTCGCGCGGGTCGCGAAGAAGGCGGCCGAGGAGCTGGCGGGCGAGGGGATCGACGCGGAGGTCATCGACCTTCGCTGGCTGCACCCCTACGACTGGGCCGCGATCCGCGACTCGGTGAAGAAGACCGGCCGCGCGCTCTTCCTCAACGAGGACACCGAGATCACCAACTTCGGCGAGCACCTCATCCGGCGGTGCTGCGAGGACCTCTTCGGCGACCTGCGGATCGCGCCGCGGCTCCACGCCGGCGCGCACGTCCCGGGGGTCGGCCTCTCCGAGCACCTCGAGGACGCGTCGGTGCCGACCCACGACTCGGTGCTCCGCGCGATCCGCGAGGCCGCGCTGGCGCCGGAGGTCGGCCGCTCGATGCGCGACGTCCCGCGGGTGGAGCGCCGCGCCCCCACCGTCGACTTCTCGCTCGACCGCGAGGCGCTCGAGGGCCGCGTGATCACCCACGAGGTCTTCGGCCGCTCGAGCCGCTACCGCGCCTGAGCCTACCGAAGGTTCGGTAGGTTCAGTATCGACTGGACAAACTGGCTCGGCGCCCCTAGCGTCCAGGGCATGAGCGTCGAGGACATGAGCGACGACGCCCTCGCGCGGTGGGTCGAAGAGGTCGCCCTGCACTTCGAGGCGGGCGGCTTGCCGCGCATCGCGGGACGGATCCTCGGGCACCTGCTGGTGTGCGATCCGCCGCATCGCTCGGGGGCGGAGCTCGTCCAGGAGTTGGGCGCGAGCAAGGCGTCGGTGAGCGCGATGGCGCGCATGCTCTTGACCGCCGGTCTCATCGAGCGCGCGGGGGTGCCCGGCGAGCGCGCGACCTACTACCGCCTGCGCAGCGACGGCTTCGAGGCCCGCTTCGCGGCCGTGATGAGCTCGATCGTGGCGTTCCGCCCGGTGGCGGACCGCGGCCTCGCCCTGCTCGACCGCGAGGAGCCCGCGCGCTCCGCCAGGCTCCGCGAGCTGCGCGCGCTGTATCGCTTCTTCGAGCGTGAGATGCCCGTGCTCTTCGCGCGCTATCGCGAGGAGCGGGAGCGCCTGATCGAGGAGGAGTCGTGATCGAGGTCGCCGGGCTCGAGCTGACCTACCCGCGCGCCGACGCGCCCACCGTCAGGGGGATCGACTTCGAGGTCGCCCAAGGCGAGATCTTCGGGTTCCTCGGGCCCTCCGGCGCCGGAAAGTCCACGACCCAGAAGGTCCTCATCGGGCTCCTCGCCGGGTACCGCGGGCGAGCGCGCGTGATGGGGCGCGAGGTGCGCGACTGGGGCCCCGGCTACTACGAGCACATCGGGGTGAGCTTCGAGCTGCCCAACCACTTCGCGCGGCTGACCGCTCGGGAGAATCTCCAGCACTTCGCGTCGCTGTACGCGGGCGACGTGCTCGACCCGCTGGAGGTCCTCGGCTGGGTTGGCCTCGCGGAGCACGCGGACAAGCGCGTCTCGGACTTCAGCAAAGGCATGAAGGTGCGGCTCGGAGTCGCCCGCGCCGTCCAGCATCGCCCCTCGCTGCTGTTCCTCGACGAGCCGACGAGCGGCCTCGACCCGGTCAACGCGCGGATCGTCAAGGACCTGGCGCTGCGCCTGCGCGACGAGGGCGCGACCATCTTCCTGACCACCCACGACATGACGGTCGCGGACCAGCTCTGCGACCGGGTCGCGTTCATCACCGACGGCTCGTTGGACGTGGTCGACGCCCCGGCTTCGCTCAAGCGCGCTCACGGGCGCAGGGTGGTGCGGCTCACGGTCGCCGACGACGGCGGACCGAAGGAGCTCGAGTTCCCACTCGACGGGCTGGCCGACGACGCGGGGTTCCTCGAGACGCTGCGGACGGACCGGGTCGAGGCGATCCACTCGCAGGAGACCACGCTCGAGAACGTCTTCATCGAGGTCACGGGCCAGGAGCTGCAGGGGTGAGGTTCCTCGGTGCGCTGCGGCTCGACGCGCGCCTGCAGGCTCGCAACCAGCTCTACCCGATCTCGATCGCGGTGGCCGCGGTCGTCGCGGGCCCGCTCGCGTGGCTCTCTACGCCGGAGGCGCTCGCCCGCACCGTGCCGATGGCGCTCCTCGCCTTCGTCGGCGGCAGCACGCTCCTCTACGTCGTCGCGATGGTCGTCCTCGAGCGTGACGACAACACCCTCGGGGCGCTGCGGGTCTCGCCGCTCCGGCCATGGGAGTACCTCGCGTCCAAGGTCGTCACCCTGACCGCGCTCGCGACGCTCGAGGGTGCGCTGATCGCGGGAGTCACCCTCGCCGTGCTGGCGCGCGAGGCCGACGTCCGGCTCCCGAGCCCGCTGCTCCTGGTGGGCCTCGTGCTGCTCGGCGTGATGCACGTCCTCGTCGGGCTCGTCCTCGTCGCGCGCTACGCGCGGCTCATGGAGGTGTTGCTCCCGATGAGCGCGATCGCCGTCGTCATGCAGCTCCCCGCCCTCTACTTCGTCGGCGCGCTCGACGTGCCCGCGCTGCTCCTGATCCCCACGGGGGGGCCGACGATGCTCGTGCGCGGCGCCTTCGTGCCGTTGACTGCGTGGCAGTGGGTCTACGCGGTCGTCGGCTCCGCGGCGTCGATCGGCCTGCTCGCTCACGTCGCGCTGCGGTCGTTCGCGCGCGGCGGGAGGGTGGACCGATGATCTCGATCGTCGCGCGCCTCGCCCGCAACGACGCCCGGCTGATCCTCCGCGATCGGATGCTCGTCACGCTCCTCGCGATGGTGATCGCGATCGGCCTCGGCGCGCGCTTCGCGCTGCCGGCGATCGACGCCACGCTGGCCGCGAACGCGGTGCTCCCGAGCGAGAGCGCGCCGTTCCGGTTCGCCGACACCTTCCCCATGTTCGTGACCTTCATCGCGCTCTGGCAGGGCGCGCTCATGCCGGGCACCGTCTTCGGATTCCTCCTCCTCGACGAGAAGGAGGACGACACGCTGACCGCGACGCGGGTCTGCCCGGTGCGGCTCGAGCTCTACCTCGCCTACCGGGTCGCGCTGCCGGCCGCGCTCGGCTTCGCCTTCGCGCTCGTCCTCGTCCCGCTCATGGGCCTGCACCCGCTCCCGCTCTGGCAGCACGTCGCGGTCGCGCTCGGCGCGTCGCTCGTCGCGCCGCTGACCACGCTCAGCCTCGCCGCCTTCGCGGAGAACAAGGTGCAGGGTCTGGCGCTCACCAAGTTCGGCGGGGTCGCTGGCCTGACGATCCTGGTCGGGTGGTTCGTGCCCGAGCCGCTCCAGTGGCTCCTCGGCCTGTTCCCGCCGTTCCTCATCTGCAAGGCGTACTGGATGGCCCTCGAGGGTCGTCACCTCTGGTGGCTCGCCCTCGCGGTCGGGACGACGGCGGAGCTCGGCCTGCTCGCGCTCCTCGTGCGCCGCTTCCGCGCGGTCGCGTTTCGTTGAGGGCGCGGCTGCGGCTGGTGCGATTCGGGCCACGTGTTATGCCCGGCGCATGAAGCGCGCCTGGCTCCTGTGTGCCGTCCTCCTCGTCGCCTCCGGCGGCACCGTCCTGCTCACCGCCTGCGGCGGCAGCTCGGACACCGAGGGCACCGGCCCCCGGCCGACCTCCACGCGCCGGCCGTCGAGCGGCGGCGAAGACGTGGGCCCGCCCGAGGGGAGGCTCGCCCGCGACGTCATCCCGCGGCGCTACTCGCTCAGCCTCGCGGTCGACCCGCGCGCCGCGCGCTTCACCGGCGTGGCCGAGATCGACGTCGAGCTGCCGCACCGGATGCGCGACATCTACCTCCACGGGCGCGGCCTCGACGTGGCCGAGGTCTCGGTCTCCGAGGTCGGCCGCGACGCGACCGACGCCGAGTGGTCGCTCGTCGAGGGCCGCGAGGACGAGGGCCTCGCGCACATCCGGACCGCGCGCCCCGTGGGGCCGGGCAGCGTCCGCGTCCGCGTCACCTACGGCGCGGCGTTCGATCAGGCCCTCACCGGCCTCTACCGCCTCGAGCACGAGGGCCAGCGCTACGCCTACACCCAGATGGAGCCGCTCGGCGCGCGGCGCGCGTTCCCCTGCTTCGACGACCCGTCGTTCAAGACGCCCTACGACTTGACCCTCGTGATCCACGAGGACGACCGCGCGGTCGCGAACGCGCGGGAGCGCTCCAACGACGCGATGAACGGCCAGCTCCGCCGCGTCCGCTTCGCGACCACCGAGCCGATCCCGACCTACCTCGTGGCCTTCGCGGTCGGCCCGTTCGACATCGTCGAGGGGCCGCCGGTGCCGGCGAACGACGTGCGCCGTGAGCCGCTCCCGCTCCGTGGGGTCGCGCCACGCGGGGAGGGCGCCCAGCTCGCGCACGCGCTCGAGCACACCGGGGCGATCCTCACCCAGCTCGAGGGCTACTTCGGCGTCGCCTACCCGTTCGACAAGCTCGACCTGATCGCGGTGCCGGACTTCGCGGCGGGCGCGATGGAGAACCCGGGCGCGGTGACGTTCCGCAGCCGGCTGCTCCTGCTCTCGGAGGACGCGCCGCTCTCGCAGCAGCGCGGCTTCGCCTACGTGACGGCCCACGAGCTGGCGCACATGTGGTTCGGCAACCTCGTGACCACCGCGTGGTGGAACGACCTCTGGCTCAACGAGGCCTTCGCGACCTGGATGGAGACCCAGACCATCGAGGCGACGTTCCCCGAGATGCAGCCGCAGATCGCGGAGATGGAGGTCGCGCTCTCGGCGATGGGGGCGGACAGCCTCGCGAGCGCGCGGCGGATCCGCCAGCCGATCGAGAGCGAGCACGACATCCACAACGCCTTCGACTCGATCACGTACAGCAAGGGCAACGCGATGCTGGCGATGTTCGAGAGCTACCTGACGCCGGAGGTCTTCCAGCGCGGGGTGCGCGCCTACGTCCGCGCCCACGCGGAGGGCAACGCGACGGCGAGCGACCTGATCGGCGCGATCTCGGAGGCGGCGGGTCGTGACCTGAGCGGGCCGTTCGAGAGCTTCCTCAACCAGCCGGGCGTGCCGCTCGTCGAGGTCACGCCGACCTGCGAGGGCGAGACCGGCTCGCTCGCGCTGCGCCAGTCGCGCTACCTCCCGCTCGGCTCACGCGCGGAGCGGCAGGCGACGTGGCAGATCCCGTTCTGCGCGCGCTACCGCGCGGGCGGCGAGGTCCGGCGCACCTGCACGCTGCTCACCGAGGCGGAGGGCACGATGCCGCTCGAGGGCGGCTGCGCGGACTGGGTCATGCCCAACGCGGGCGGCGTCGGCTACTACCGCTGGACGCTCCCGGCGTCGGACCTCGAGACGCTCCGGCGGCGCGGGCTCTCCGAGCTCGGGGTGCGCGAGGCGATGAGCTACGCGGACAGCATCCGGGCGAGCTTCGCGGCCGGCAACACGACCTACGCGGACGCGATGAGCGCGCTCCGCCCGCTCATCCAGCGCGACGAGCGCGCCCTCGCCACCGCGCCGATGGGGCTCGTGAGCTTCGGGGTCGAGCGCGCGCTCAGCGAGCCGGCGCGGGTCGAGGCGGCGCGCCGCGCGGCCGGCCGGCTCTACCGCAACCCGACCCGCGCGCTCGGCTGGCGCGCCCGGCGCGGCGAGGACCCGGAGCGGACGCTCTACCGGGTGGAGCTGCTCACGTTCCTTGCGCGCGTCGCGCAGGATCGCAGCGTGCGTCGCGACGGCGGAGAGCTCGGCCGCGCCTACCTCGGGCTGCGGAGCGACAACGAGCTGCACCCCGACGCGGTCGACCCGGATCTCGTGCCCCTCGTCGTGGAGCTCGCGGTGCAGCAGGGCGGCGAGCGCGTGCTCGACCACGTGCTGGCGAAGATGCGCGAGGCGTCCGACCCGGCGACGCGCTACGCGCTCCTCCAGGGCGCGGCCTCCATCACCGAGCCGGCGCTCCGCGAGCGCGTCCTCGCGATGACCCTCGAGGATCGCTTCCCGGTCAGCCTGGTCTTCCGCGTCTACATGAGCGCGATGCGCCAGCCCGAGAACATCGAGCCGACCTTCGCGTGGATCACCGAGCACTACGACGCGATCGTGGCGCGGATCGGCCCGGCGATGGCCGGCTACCTGCCGTACTCCGGCTCGATGCTCTGCAGCGCGGACGGCGCGGCCCGGGTGCGGGCGTTCTTCGGCGAGCGGGTGGCCCAGACCGTCGGCGGCCCGCGCAACCTCGAGGCGTCGGTCGAAGAGGTCGAGCTCTGCGCGGCCCGGGTCGAGCACGCCCGCGAGAGCGTGCAAGCCTACTTCCGCTGAGTCGGAGCGGGCTCGCGCCGCGTCGTCGCTGGTGCGACGTCAGTCGTGCGACGAGCGCTCGAAGGCGGCCCGCTGCTCGGGGGTCGCCTCGGTCTGGTGCTTCGCCTTCCACTCGTCGTACGGCATGCCGTAGACGATCGTGCGCGCCGCCTCCTTGTCGAGCGGGTGGCCCCGCTCGGCCGCGGCCTCCGCGTACCAGCGCGACAGGCAATTGCGGCAGAAGCCGGCGAGGTTCATCAGGTCGATGTTCTGCACGTCGGGGCGCGCGCGCAGGTGCTCGACCAGGCGGCGGAACGCGGCGGCCTCGACCTCGGTCCGGGTGGCGTCGTCCATCCGCCGAGCGTCGGGCCGGCCGCGGGCGCGGTCAACCCGGCAGCACGCTCAAGAACTGCTCGGCGGTCATCCGCTCCGGGTCCGGGCGGCGTCGCTCCCACGGCACCCGCGCGAGCAGCTCACCCGCCGGCCGGCGCGCGTCGCGGTCGCTGCACCCCTTCAGCGCCGGGGCCGCCAGCGCGGGACCCGCCACCGCAGGACCCCGGAGCGCAGGACCCCGGAGCGCAGGACCCCGGAGCGCAGGGCGCGCGGGCGGCTCAGGAGGTCGGCCGTCCATCGGGGGGTCCTGCGAGCCGATCCAGGATGGTGGGGATGTCGGTGCCCTCGCGCGCGAGGGCGCCCACGGTGTCGCGGCGCGTCATCCCGACGACCAGCATCTCGCAGCGCGCGTGACCCGTCCCCGCGCAGCAGACCTCCTCCACGTGGAGCCGGCGGGCCGCGAGGTGGGAGAAGACCGCGGCCAGCATCCCCGCGAGGAGGTGGCAGCGGCGCTGGTCGCTCCGCCGCGTGGCGGCCACCAGCGCGCTCCGCTCGAGCTCGAGCACGATGCCGCCCGCGTCGGCCGAGGCCAGGTCGACGGTGAGGCCGCCCCAGCCCTGCTCCTCGAGGTAGGCCACGAGGCGCTCGACCACCTCGCGCATCGGCCGCTCGCGGAGCGACTCCCCCGTCCGCTCGAGGCACTCCGCCTCGAGGTCGACCACCGCGCGCCGGCCCCACTGCAGGCCCCACTCGCGACAGAACACCTCCCAGGTCTTGGGGGCGACGCGGTCGCAGGTGCGGAGCAGCGCCTCGAAGAGCTGGAGCGGCGCGCGCACGATCCGTTGCTCCCGCGAGTCGCGGAGCGCGCCGACGTCCTGCTCCGCCGGGACGAGCTCGCGCTGTCGCGGCGCGGGGAAGCCGGGGTCGAGCCCCTCGCGCGGTGGCCGGAAGGCGCGCCGGTTGATCAGCAGGTAGTAGCGGCCCTCGCCGAGGCCGAGGAGCTCGACCTCCACGTCCTGGGCGCCGAACTTGAAGTCGAACAGGTACGCGAAGCGCAGCACCGGCGCGTCGACCCGGCCAGCGACGTAGTCGTCGAAGCGCCCCCGGAACTCCGGCGTGTCGGCGCAGGGGGCGACCTCGCCGAAGAACGACCGCCCGATCACGTCGGCCCGGTCGAGCCGGGCCATCCGCGCCTCGGCCGCGTTGTAGCGGAGGATCGTCCCCTCGGCGTCGAGGCAGATGACGCCGAAGGGCAGCTCGTCCAGCTCCTCGTCGTCCGTCCGGTCGAGCCGGTAGGGATCGATCGTGCGCGAGGCGATCGCCCCCACCTCGGCCGCGGTCACGCTCATCGCTCCTCCCCGAAGGCTCGCGCGAACTCGTCGTCGAGCGAGGGGCTGACCGCCTCGGCGGGCCCCGGCTCGGCGGAGGCCGGCGTCGACGCGGCTTGCGCGGTCGCGATCGGCCGCACCGCGGTGGTCCGAGGGCCGCCGCTCGCCCAGGCCTCGAGCTCCGAGAGCAGCGCCTCGATCGACGGATAGCGCTCCTCGGGCCGCTTGCGCGTGCCGCGCGCGAGGACCCGGAAGAGCCCGCCGTCCAGCGCGGGCGAGTAGGGCAGCGGCGCGGACTGGATCGCGGCGAAGAGCTCGGAGAGCGCGCCCCTCGAGAACGGCGCGCGGCCGGTGGCCGCCTCGTAGAGCAGGACGCTGAACGCCCACTGGTCGGCGGCGGGCCCGACCTCTCGCCCGAGGTCGAGCTGCTCGGGCGCCATGAAATCGGGCGTCCCGACCCAGCCCGCGGTCAGGCGGGGATCGCCCGCGATCCGACGAGCCACGCCGAAGTCGAGCAGCTTCGCGGCCACCGCGCCCTCCGCCTCGGCCGCGAGGAACACGTTGGCGGGCTTGAGGTCGCGATGCACGACGCCTTGCGCATGCGCGTAGCCGAGCGCGCGCCCGATGGGCAGCAGCGTGTCCACCGCGGTCGCCGCGCCGAGCCCGTCGCCGATGACGTCGGAGAGCGGCTGCCCCTCGAGCAGCTCCATCACGAGGTAGGGCCGGTCCTCTGCGTCGTAGCCGAAGTCGTGGATCGCCACGATCGACGGATGCCGCAGGCCGGCCACGGTGGTCGCCTCCGCCTCAAGCCGTCGGGCGAAGCCCGCGTCCGGGCTGGCGGCGGGGAGCAGCTTCACGGCCACCGGCCGGCGCAGGCGCTCGTCGCGCGCGCGCCAGACCTCGCTCATCCCGCCGCGCCCGATCGGCGCCTCGAGCCGGTAGCGACCGCCGACCACCTCGCCGACCGCGCGCCGTCCCGAACCGCTCGGCGCCGGCAGCGTCGCGCTCGCCCAGCGGCTGTCCCCTTCGCGCACCCCCCGCCTCTAGCGCCCGAGGCCCTGGGCGGCAACGGGGATCAGTCGGGGTCGCAGATCCCGTCGCAGGTGTGGATGATCTCGCCCGTCTGGAAGAAGTGGACGGCCTGGGCGTTCGCGGCCGGGTTGTCGCGCACGTCGCCGTGCGGGTCCTCGCCCTCGCGCAGCGGGTTGTTGATGAGCGGCTCCGGCGGCAGGCCGAAGTCCCACTCCACGATCGCGCTGCCCATGTGCGGCGGCGCCACCTCCGCGATGCCCCAGACCGGGCGGGTCTGCGGCATGATCATCTGCGCGCCGATCGCGCGCGCCATCAGGTGGGCGCCGAGGGTGGTGACCTGATGGTCGCCGATCGCGACCTGGAGGATCACCTCGTGCGATGGCGTCCCCGGGAGCACATCCTCGCGGATGTGGCGCGTGTAGGAGCCCGGCTCCGCGCGGTCCCAGAGGAGCTGCATCGCCGCGATCCCGATCTGGATGTTCACCCCGTCGTCGAACGAGTTGCGCATCAGGGTCAGGTAGGGGT